>DUAC01000212.1 GCA_012961035.1 Acidimicrobiia bacterium | reverse complement strand
GCTCATCTACAACGTGGCCAACTTCCTCATGGCCATCACGAAGTTGGCACAGACGAACCTCCGCAACGTGATCGGCGAGATGAGTCTGGACAACGCCCTCACCTCACGGGACAACGTCAACGTCACCATGCGCCAGGTGCTCGACGACGCCACCGACAAGTGGGGCGTCCGGGTGGTCCGCGTCGAGATCCAGCGGATCGATCCACCGACCGACGTGATGAACGCCATGCACGAGCAGATGAAGGCCGAGCGGACCCGGCGTGCCGTGGTCCTGGAGGCCGACGGCACCCGCGAGGCGGCAATCACCCGGGCCGAGGGCGACAAGCAGTCCGTGATCCTGAGCGCGGAGGGGATCCGGCAACAGGCGATCCTGGAGGCCGAGGGCCAGGCCGAGGCCATCCGGGCCGTGGCCGACGCCGAGCGCTACCGGCAGCTGACGGTGGCCGAAGGCGAGGCCGAGGCCGTGCGAAGCGTCTACGGGGCCATCCACGACGGCAACCCGACACCGGACCTGCTGGCCATCAAGTACCTGGAGGCCCTCGGGACCGTCGCCGACGGACGGGCCACCAAGATCTTCCTGCCGACGGACCTGAGCGCCACCCTGGGTTCGTTGGGAGCCATCGCCGAACTATTCACCGGCGAGGCCCCGGACGCCGGAGGAGAGTCGGAAGCGCCACCGGCACCAGCCGAGGACCCGCCGCAGGCCGACTGATCACACGCTGACGACCGATACCGGCTCATCCGACTGATCTCAGGCCGGATGAGCCGGTCACCTAGCCGGCCGGTACCAGCTGGTCCTCGCCGTCCTCGTCCTCGACGAGCTCCCAGCCGCACATGGCGGCCAGGAGGACCTGGCCCTCCTCGGGGCCACTGGCGATCAGCTCGTCGCCGGCGGCGAGCCGTACCGGCCCACGCGGCCGGTAGACGTAGCCACCACCCCGCCGGATCGCCAGGACCGTGAACCCCGGCTCAATGTTCAGCTGGAGGTCCTTCAACGTCGAGCCGTCCACGGTGGATCCCTCCGCTATGGGGAACCGGACCGCCACCTCATCGGCTTCGCCCAGGGCGATGCCGAGGATCGGGTGGAGTTCCTCGCCCTCCTCGATCAGCCAGACCATGGCACGGGCCTGGTCGCCCAGGTCCTCCGCCGCCTCGGCCAGGTGGAGCAACCCCCGGAGCGACGACGGGTCCATGCCGTCGGCGGCGGCCCGCAGCACCCAGAGCTCCAGGTGGTCCCTCATCTCGTCCAGCCTCTGCTCCAGGTGGCCCACCTCGGCAGCCAGCCCCCTGTCTCCCAGGACCAACGCGCTGTAGGCCACGCCCACGGCGGCCTCCGAGAGGTTCTTCATCTCGACCAGCACGTCCACGGCCCGGTCCAGGTCTGTGAGGGCTTCGCCGCCGTCGGGGTGGGGCGGTTCCCAGACCGGAGCACCGGCCAGCTCGCGCAGCCGGGTGATGCCGTCCGGTGAGCCGTGCAGGAACAGCACGTCGCCGGGCACCAGGACGGTGTCGCCGTCCACGTCGGTGATCCACTGCCGTCCGCGACGTACCGCCATGACCCGCATGCCGGCCTGGACCGTCAGCTCGAGGGCCGAGAGTGGCCGGTGGGCCATGTGGGATCCGTCGCTGACCAGCACGCGGTGCGACACCTCCTCGGCATCGGAGAGGTCGGCGACGAGCTGCTGGGGGATTCCGAGGCGATGGGTGACGATCCGAGCGATGTCCACGGCGTCGTTGGCCATGCGTTCGATGGCGGACACCACCTGGAGCACCGATGACATTCCCTCGGCCTCCCTGGGACTGCGGGCGGCCATCACGCACACCGCCCGCATGTCGTGGACCAGCTCGCTCATCTGCTGCTCCAGCTCGTAGACCTCTTCGGCCATGTCCGGGTCGCCGAAGTAGACCGAGGCGTACGCCAGGTCGACCATCAGCTCCGAAGTGTCCTTCGCCTCGGCCAGCATGGCTCGCAGGTTGCGGGGTCTCTCGTCCATCAGGTCCTCGCTAGATGTAGTGGGTGAATGGTATTCCCGACCGTCCGACGGCCGTGGAGGGTTGCGAGATGACGTCCGGGTGGCATGGTCATGCCACCCCCACGGCCACCATGGCCAGGATGAGGGTGAACGCCCCGACGAGGTCGAGGGCCGACATCACCACCGGGATGCCGTAGGTGTCCGGGTCCAGGCCGTACCGGTAGGCGGCCATTGTCGTGTAGTACGCCACGAGGACGACCAGCACCGTGGCCACCAGGCCCGCCATCAGGACCACGGCCATGAGGTCGGCGATCCCGGGAGTGGTCTGGCCCGTGGCCACCGAGGCCAACTGGGCGACCACGGCGCAGCAGGCGAACACGGGAAGGGCCAGGAGGGCCAGCGACCGGACCTCGCGCAGGCTGGACCGTGACGGCAGGGGGGTGGCGTCGTCCAGGCCCAGGTGGAACTGGGTGGAGAGGCGACTCGAGAGGATCCCCCCGAGGGCGCCCGCCGTTCCCAGGAAGGCCGGAAGCAGGATGAGCATCGCCTCGGCGGCCAGCAGGTCGTCCAGGCGCCTCTCGATCGTCACGCCGGCGACCAGGTCCAGTACCCCGGCTGCGGCCAGCACCGGCAGCGACTGTCGGACGATGCGCCTGGCATCGACCAGCGGCGACCGCCATGCCGCCACCAGCACCACGACAGCCATGGCTCCCAGGCCTCCGCCCAGCACCTCGGTGGACCCGGAATGGCCGGCCAGGCCGGCTGCGAGCACCAGGGCCGGCACGGTGGCCAGGTCGCCGAGGGTGGATACCAGCGGCGCCAGGACGTTGTCCAGGTCCCAGCCGAAGCGGACAGACCCGGCGGCCAGGGCGAGGGTCACCACTCCGACCAGGATCGAGGCCAGCAGTCCTCCCAGGGTCGACACCACGACGAAGTCGGCCAGGGTCATCGTCGGGGCGACGCCGAACACGATGGCCGTGCCACTGGCCATCACGCCGAGGGCCGCACTCATCACCACGCTCAGGGCGGCCGCCCCGACCAGGTTCTGCCCGACCACGCCATCGGGTCGGGCCGAGAGTCGGAAGGTCCCTGCATGCACGGCGGTTCCCAGGCGGCTCCCCATGGCCCCGAACACGTTGCCCCGCAGTGCAATCGCACCCGGAACGAGGAGGAGGAGGCCCGGCAGCTCGGCCAGCGTCCCCTCCGATGCGGCCAGGACCATGCCACCGGCGGACGCGGCCAGCACCCCGATGGAGAGAGCGACGATCCGCTGGCGCACGTCGGCCGAGGGGACGGCCGTGTTGGGACGCTTGGCGGAACGCATTGCACCATTGTGCTGGACCGCCGGTCCGTCGACCGGGTCATTCCCGGCAACGTCCACTGCCGATGGTCAGCCCGGGCGGTGACCGGTACCGGCCCCGCCCGGGCTCAGCGGAAGTCCCGGGAACGGGCCGGCGGTCGGACCCCGAGGGGAGCCAGGTGCTCCGCCACCACGTTGACCACTCCCTCGGAGGCCTCCACCCGACCCCGTACGAGCAGCGCTGACGACGATGCCGCAACATCGCGGTAGCGGACCCAGCAACCCTTCGAGACCACCACGTTCACCAGCCCGGTCTCGTCCTCCAGGTTCAGGAACGTGACCCCACCGGCGGTGTGGGGACGCTGCCTGTGGGTGACCACCCCCGCCACCCTCACCCGGGCCCCGTCACGCACCGACCGCAGGTCCACCGCCGTGATCACGCCCTCGGCCGCCAGACGGCTGCGGATGAATCTGGTGGGATGCCCCTCGGGAGACACCCCGGTGGCCCACAGGTCCGCACGGGCCACCTCCCGGGCGTCCATCGCCGGCAACGGCGGGGACTCAATGCCGGTGACCACGCCGGCGAGGCGGTCGGGTCCGGTGGCGGCCAGAGCCCCCGCCGTCCAGAGGGCCTCCCTCCGGTCCACGTCGAAGCCGGCGAAGGCCCCGGCGGTGGCCAGGGCCTCCATGGCGGGACGGCCGGGATCCACCCGCCGCTGGAGGTCCTCGATCGACGCGTACGGCCGACCGGCGGCGATGACGCCGGCGAGGTCCCCACCGATGCTCCGGACCGACCCGATGCCCATCCGGATGGCCGGCCCGCCATGGCCCCGGCCCCCACCGGAGGGACCCGGCACTCCCGTTCCGCTCGACCACGGCTCCACCGGTTCGAGGGTGGCATCGGCGGCGGACCTGTTCAGGTCCGGGGTGCGGACCTCCACGCCGTGGCGACGGGCATCCTGGACCAGGGTGTGCGGCGAGTAGAAGCCCATGGGCTGGGCGTTCAGGAGCCCGGCACAGAACGCCGCCGGGTGGTGGAACTTCAGCCAGGAACTGGCGTACACGAGGTGTGCGAACGACACGGCGTGGCTCTCCGGGAACCCGTAGTCGGCGAAGGCGGCCAGCTTCTGCCAGACCTGCCCGGCGACGTCGGACGGGACCCCGCGCTCCCCCGCCCCGTCCAGGAAGCGCTGCTGGAGGGCCTCCATGCGGGCGTGGCTGCGCTTGGATCCCATGGCCTGCCGGAGCCTGTCGGCCTCGCCGGCGGTGAATCCGGCTACATCCATCGAGAGGCGCATGAGCTGCTCCTGGAACAGCGGGATGCCGAGGGTTCCCGCCAGGGCGTCCTCACACAACGGGTGGAGGTAGGTGACCTCCTCCTGCCCGTTCCTGCGTCTGATGTATGGATGGACCGACCCACCCTGGATCGGGCCGGGCCGGATGAGGGCGATCTCGACCACCAGGTCGTGGAAGCAGCGGGGCCGCAACCGGGGCAGGGTCGCCATCTGGGCCCGGCTCTCGATCTGGAACACCCCGATGGTGTCGGCGGCGCAGATCATGTCGTAGACGGCATCGTCCTGCTCCAGACGTGACAGGTCGACCTGGATTCCCTCATGGGAGGCCACCATGTCCAGGGTGTGGTGCAGGGCGCTGAGCATGCCCAGCCCCAGCAGGTCGAACTTGACCAGCCCCACGGCGGCACAGTCCTCCTTGTCCCACTGCAGGACGCTGCGATTCGCCATGCGCCCCCACTCCACCGGGCACACCTCGGCCATCGGCCGGTCGCAGATGACCATGCCACCGGAGTGGATGCCGAGGTGCCTCGGGGCGTCGCAGAACTCCTCGGCCAGGGTGGCCACGTCGATCGGGATCCCGGCCGGGGCCTCCCCGCCGCCGCTCGTCGACGCTGACACCCGGCCCCGGTGCTCCAGGCCCTTGGCGAAGGCGTCCTGGAGGCCCGGGGCGTATCCCAGCGCCCGGGCCGCATCGCGCACCGCCGAGCGGGCCCGGTACGTGATGACGTTGGCCACCTGGGCGGTGTGCCTACGGCCGTAGCGGCCGTACACGTACTGGATGACCTCCTCCCGACGACCGCTCTCGATGTCGAGGTCTATGTCGGGTGGCCCGTCCCGCTCCGGGGAGAGGAACCGCTCGAACAGCAGGCCCAGGCCCACCGCGTCGGCGTTGGTGATGCCCAGCGCATAGCAGACGGCAGAGTTGGCCGCCGACCCCCGTCCCTGGCAGAGGATCCCCTCCCGCCGGCAGAACTCCACGATGTCCCACACCACGAGGAAGTAGCCGGGGAATCCGAGGCCGGCAATGACATCCAGCTCCCGGTCGATCTGGGCCCATGCCCCGGCAACGCGTTCAGAGGTGCGCTCTCCGTAGCGGTCGGTGGCCCCATCGGCGGCCAGCCGGCGCAGCAGGGACATCTCGTCCAGCCCGCCGGGGCACGGGTAGGGCGGCAGGCCCGGGGCCACCAGGCGGAGGTCGAAGGCACACCGGGCACCCAGGTCGGCTGCGGTCGCCACCGCAGACGGCCATCGTGCGAAGCGACGGGCCTGCTCCACCCCGGAGCGCAGGTGGGCCGCTCCCGTGGAGGGAAGCCAGCCATCCAGTTCCTCCATGGACCGGCGGGCCCTCACCGCCGCCATAGCGGCGGCCAGGCGACGGCGGGCCGGGCGGTGGTAGTGGACGTTGTTGGTGGCCACCAGGTCCAGGCCGGCATCCACGGCCAGCCGGGCCAGGGCGTCGTTCCGCTCGGCGTCCAGCGGGTACCCGTGGTCCCATATCTCGACCACCACCCGGTGGCGGCCGAACCGTTCCACCAGGTCGTCCAGGGCCCGTCGTGCCGCCGCCGGTCCATCGCTCTGGAGGGCTGCCGGGACGGCACCCTTCCGGCAGCCGGTGAGGACCGTCCAATGGGGGTCCGCCCCGGCCAGGTCGGTGAGCCGATCCAGCGAGAGCCGGGGGTGGCCCTTGGTGCCCGCCAGTTGGGATTCCGATATGACGGTGCCCAGCAGGGCGTAGCCGGCCGGGTCGTCGGCCAGCACCAGCAGGTGGGTGGCCGACGGGTCCGGGACGGCGCTACGGGGCATCGATGCGTCCAACGAGAGCTCGCTGCCGAAAACCGTCGGTAGGCCGTGTTCCCGGGCCGCCTCGGCGAACCGGACCACCCCGTAGAAGCCGTCGTGGTCGGTGAGCGCCAGGGCGGTGAGCCCCAGGCGCACGGCTTCGGCCACCAGCTCGTCGGGCGACGAGGCCCCGTCCAGGAAGCTGAAGTTGGAGTGGCAGTGCAGCTCCGCGTAGGGAACCCCGCCTCCCGGTACCGCATCGGGCGGGGGTTCCACGGACGGGGATCGCTCCACCGGGAGCGGTGTCCGATGGGGGGCAGGATCGAACGGACGGTCGGAGAGACGGCCCTCCAACTCACGCCATGACATCCGGGAACTGGACCAACCCATCCTGGGACCGTATCGAACAGGTGTTCGATACTCAACCGGGGTGGCGGGCCTCCGGTCGGGAACGTCGGGCCGGGCTCAGCCCACGAGCCCCCTCACCAGGGCGTCCACCTCGGGACCGCAGTCGCTCAGGTCACCGTCGGCTATGCACGGCTGGCCCAGCAACTGGGCCATCAGCTGGGCTCCGAGGTTCCCGAACATCCCAGCCGTGGTACTGGGTGGCGTAACCGTGGTCGTCGGCGCGGCCGCTGTGGTGGTGGGCGGCACCGTCGTGGTGGGTGGGACCGTCGTGGTCGGTGGGACCGTGGTCGTGGCGGGCGCCACCGTCATGGTCGTGGCGGGCGCCACCGTCGTGGTCGTGGTGGGTGCCGTCGCCACGGCGTCGACCGGGAGGCCGCGTGCCTCGTTCTCGGCAATGTGCGCCGCCCGGGTGGCCGGCCCGTACCAACCGTCGGCCTCGACGCCCAGCACCCGCTGGAGCACGACGGCATCCGTGCTGAGCCCCCACGCATAGGAGGCCGTCAGCACCGCCACCTCGTCCACCGGAGCCACGGTCGTGGTCGGTGGAACCGCGGTGGCGGGAGCAGGCACCGCGGTGGTCGGCGAAACCGTCGGGGCGATCGGCACGGTCGTCGTACCGGATGCCGGCTCGGCATCAGACGACGACGTTTGCGAAGCCACGGCCGCCACCAGGGTCGCCGGGGAGGCTGAGACCGGGTACAGGACCGGCCGTACCGACGGTTCGGCCACGCGCGCGGCGAACACCACCACCACTCCGATGACGCCGAGCGTCACCATGGCATTCAGCATCCTGCGAATCACGGGGTACAGCCTCGCATCGCGGGGCCTGAATTCCGCGGCACCCGGCGTGGCGTGTGACACCTGCCACGACCCACGCCGAACCGGGGTGGGCTGATGCCTCCGGGTGCGTGGGCGGCAGCCATCTCGATTCAACATTTTGTCAATGCGGAAGACGGGAGTTGGCTAGCCTTCGCACATGAGCAGACCCAGCGACTCCGGAATCGGCGCCTTCGCAGCGCCCACCTTCGACGCCTCCACCTTCAATGCCGCCACCTTCGGATTGTCCACCGAACTGGTCGACGGCGACCGCTACCAGCGAAGCGTCGACAGGTTCCGGGAACAGGGCGTCGTCCTGCCCACCTTCGCCCAACTGGCGGACCCGTCCAGCATCCCGGACGGCATCCGCTCAGCCCTGGCGGGCATCGACCGCAACGCCGCCGACGCCCTGAACCTGTTCCGCGTGCACTGGTACAACGACCTGCACGGTGGCTTCACGGACGTACCGGAACACGTGGTGCTCCCACCGGAGCTGACCGGCGTGCCGGCGCCGATCATCGTGGCGTTCGGCAACCGCTTCCCGATGATCGGTGCCCACAAGGTCCTGGCCGCCTACTCCTGCCTGGTTCCGCGGATCCTCACCGGCGAGTACGACCCGACGTTGCACCGGGCTATCTGGCCGTCCACCGGCAACTACGCCCGGGGTGGCGTTGCCATCTCGCGCCTCATGGGCTGCCGGGGCGTCGCAGTGCTACCGGAGAACATGAGCCGGGAACGCTTCGAGTGGCTGGACGAGTGGATCGCCGACCCTGACGACGTGATCCGCACCACCGGTTCGGAGAGCAACGTCAAGGAGATCTACGACGCCTGCGACGAGCTGGAGAAGGACCCCGGCAACTTCATCCTGAACCAGTTCACCGAGTTCGCCAACCACGTGGGCCACCACGAGGTGACCGGTCGGGCCCTGGAGCACCTCTACCTGCACCATGCAGCACTCCGCCCCGGCCTTCGCCTGGCGGCCTTCGTCGCCGCCTCGGGCTCCTCGGGGACGCTGGCAGCCGGTGAACGCCTCAAGGCCGACCACGGAGCCAGGATCGCCGCGGTCGAGGCCCTCGAGTGCCCGACGATGCTCTACAACGGATTCGGCGAGCACAACATCCAGGGAATCGGCGACAAGCACATCCCCCTGATCCACAACGTCACCAACATGGACGTCGTCATCGGCGTCTCGGACTCGGCCTGTGACGAACTGGGGATGGCATTCGGCACCGCCGAGGGGCTGGCCCACATCGCCTCGTTGGGCGTGGACGGCGCCGTCATCGACACCCTCCGCCACTTCGGCCTATCCAGCATCTGCAACGTGGTGGCTTCGATCAAGACCGCGAGGGAGTTGGACCTGGGGCCGGATGACGCCATCGTCACGGTGGCGACCGACGGGTCCGAGATGTACGGCAGCGAACGCGAGTCCATGGCCGCCGGCCGCTACGCCGCCGGATTCGGGCCCTCCGAGGCCGCAGCCGCTGTGGCCACCCACCTACTGGGGGCCGACACCTCCCACGTGGAGGTCCTGGACGAGATCGGCAGGAACCGCATCTTCAACCTCGCGTACTACACGTGGGTGGAGCAGCGCGGTATCGACTTCGCCGACTTCGAGGTCCGTCGGGGGCAGGACTTCTGGCGCCACGTCCA
>DUAC01000211.1:535-1595 GCA_012961035.1 Acidimicrobiia bacterium | reverse complement strand
TCGGCGCCGGTCTGGGCACAGGTGTGCGCGACGGGCTCATGACGGCGTTGGTCGAAACCGGCCTCAGCATCCGGACTGCCCGTACATGCCTCGAGGTCACCGTCCTGGTCGGCGGAGGAGCACTTGGCGGGTCCTACGGCGTTGGGACCCTGGTGTTCGCCATGCTGGTCGGCCCGCTGCTCCAGGTGTTCAGGCAGCGGGTCTGGGCCGGATATCCCGAGCTGGTCGGCTGGGTCTACCGCCGAGGTCCGAGCTGACGCATTTCCGGGCGGCCGGTTCCGGCCCGGGGGCTACGGTGAGGCCATGGCGAGGGTCGGGGTTCTCACCAGTGGTGGCGACTGTCCCGGCCTGAACGCAGTCATCCGGGCTGTGGTCCGTCGGGGCGAACGCCACTGGGGAGACGAGCTGGTCGGCTTCCACGACGGGTGGGACGGGGTGATCGAGGGTCGCTGGCAGGTACTCGATGTGGAGGCCATGCGCGGCTACCTGGCCAGGGGCGGCACCATGCTCGGTACCTCGCGGGTCCACCCGTGGATGACCGACGACGGCGTGGAGAGGGCCCGGGCGACCCTGCTCGACGTCGAGCTGGACGCCCTGATAGTCATCGGCGGTGAGGGTTCGCTGGCCACCGCGCACCGTGCCCATACCGAGGGCATCGTCCCGGTCGTCGGGGTGCCCAAGACCATCGACAACGACATCCCCTGCACCGAGCAGACCTTCGGGTTCGACACGGCGGTGTCGATCGCCACCGAGGCCATCGACAGGCTCCACACCACAGCCGAGTCCCATGACCGGGTAATGGTCGTGGAGGTGATGGGCCGTCACGTAGGCCACATCGCCACGTGGGCCGGCATCGCCGGTGGGGCCACGGTGACCCTGGTACCCGAGCACCCGTTCGACATCGCCGCCGTGGCCGACATTGTGAGGAAGCGCCACGAACGGGGTCGGTACGCCTCGATCGTCGTCGTGGCCGAGGGTGCCAGACCCGCACCGGGGAGCATGGAGCTGGCCGAACCCGAGGTGGACCGCTTCGGGCACAAGAGGCTGGGTGGCATCGGCG
>DUAC01000211.1:0-472 GCA_012961035.1 Acidimicrobiia bacterium | reverse complement strand
GGCCACGTCCAGCGCGGGGGGAGCCCGACCGCCTACGACCGGGTGCTGTCCAGCCGCTACGGCGTGGCGGCCATCGATGCCGTGCACGAGGGTGGGCTGGGCGACATGGTGGCGCTGCAGGCGGGTCTCATCACCCGCGTACCGCTGGCCGACGTCATGGGCCACCTGAAGACGGTCGACGATCGTCTCTGGGATGTTGCCAATGCCCTCTTCGAGGCCCGTCTGGAAGGTCGGCCACCGGCGTGGACCGAGGGCGGGTCCGCTTAGTCGTAGGCCGCCCACGACACCTAGCGTCGTGCGGACCGCAGGAGGTCCGGACCCGGACCACAGAGGGGGTCCGGATGTCGTCCAACCAGGGGTTGCCACCGGTTGATCGCCGGGCGTGGATCGCCCTCAGCGTGTCGACGATGGCGGCGCTGCTCACGGTCATCGACGTCTCCATCGTGAACGTGGCCTTTCCGACGATCCGGAG
>DUAC01000210.1 GCA_012961035.1 Acidimicrobiia bacterium | reverse complement strand
CAGTCGATGCCGTCCAGTCCGTAGGTGATGGAGTCACGGGTCTCGTAGGGGCCGATGAGGAGGCTGTCGATCTCACGGCGGTAGTAGCAGGAGGATCGGGGGTCCCGGATGACGGGCATCTCGACTTCCTGGGCGGCCATCTCGGGGAGGGACTCGGTGATCAGGTACTGGTGGATCATCGAGACGATGGGGACGTCGATGCCGGACATGGCCCCGAGCTGCGGGGCGTAGTGGCCGGCGGCGTTGACGACGTGGTCGCAGGTGACCTCGCCCTTGTCGGTGGTGACCCTCCAGCGGCCGTCCGGGAGCTGGTCGACGGCGGTGACGAGCGTGTGGCGGGCGATCTCGCAGCCGAGCTGGCGGGCGCCGACGGCCATTGCGTTGGTGGATCCGGTGGGGTCGGACCAGCCGTCGTCGGGCGTCCAGAAGCCGAGGATGATGTCGTCGGTGGATCCCATGAGGGGCACCTGCTGGCGGACCTCGTCGGGGCTGATGAGGTGTGACTCGACGCCGATCTGGTCGAGCATCCCCTGGACGTAGCGGTACCACTCGGCCTGGTCCTCGTTGACGGCCAGGCGGATGGCGCCGCAGCCGTGCCAACCGGTGGACATGCCGGTCTCTGCTTCGAGTGCCTTGTAGAGCTCGATGCCGTAGGCGTGGACCTTGGCCATGTTGAGGCTGCCGATGAAGTTGGGCACCAGGCCTGCGGCGTGCCAGGTGGAGCCCGACGTGAGCTCGCCCTTCTCGATGAGCAGGGTGTCGGTCCAGCCTTCGTGGGCCAGGTGGTACAGCAGGCCCACGCCCATGGCGCCGCCGCCGATGACCACGCACTGCGCGTCGTTGCGCATGGGTGCCTGCCTCTCTGAAGGTTGTGCCGGTCGGGACCTGGGTCTCGGGACCGGACAGGGTGTTCTGAGTTTGTTGTTCCAATGAGTGGAACGTTCCGACTAGTGGTGTCCTATGCTAGCGATATCCAGACGATCGAGCGAACTTTCGCCGTACTGCGGGCTCTGGCGGGCCGGTCCGACTCCACGGGCGTGACCGAGGTGGCCCGGACGACCGGTCTGGCCAAGTCGACCTGCTCGCGGATCCTGTCCAGCCTCGACGACCTGGGGATCGTGGAGCGGATCGACGACGCCGGCCGCTACGTGATCGGCTCGGGCCTACGGACGCTGGCTGCATCCGGAGCGCCGGCCGGCACGCTGCGGGACCTGGCCCGGCCGTACCTGCGGGAGTTGGCCGGTCGGCTGGGCGAGTCGGCGGCGCTGGCAGTGATGGACGGCGGGGAGGGCCTCTATGTGGCGCAGGTGGTGACGCCGGGGCCGGTGCAGGTGACCGACTGGACGGGCCAGCGGTTCCCCCTGCACACGATCGCAGCCGGCCAGGCCTTCATGGGATCGTGGACCGACGAGAGGATCGCCGACTACGCGGCTGATGGCCTGGAGGAGTTCACCGCGCACACGGTGACCACGCTGGTCGGGTTGCGCCAGCGCGTCGGCGAGGTGCGTCGGACCGGGGTGGCGTGGACGGTCGGCGAGTTCTCCGAGGAGATCACCGGTGTGGCGGCACCGGTGTGCGACGCCGACGGGGAGGCCG
>DUAC01000209.1:722-9423 GCA_012961035.1 Acidimicrobiia bacterium | reverse complement strand
CCCCGCCACAGCAGCCACATGCCCAGACGTCGTTTGTAGGCGGTGCGGACCGGCATCCCATCCACGTCGGGAATGTCGTCTCCGGCCGCAAGGAGGGCCGCCGGCGCCTCGATCCAGGCCTCCGCCGGCACGTTGCGGTCCCTGATGGGGGTGGCGGGAAGCTCCGAGGTGTGGATGGGCGTCTCGTCGAAGGGGCGGAGGTCGGCGGGCAGGGACGGACCCGGTGAGGAGTTCACCAGCCTCTGGCCACCCACTCGTCAAGCCTGGGCCGTTCCGCCCCGATAGTGGTATCGGTGCCGTGGCCCGGCATCACAATGGTGCCGGGGTGGATGTCGGCGAACAGCCGCCGATCGATGGACTCGATGATGGTGGTGAAGTCCCCACCCTCGAAGGTGGTGGCGCCCGGACCTCCGGGGAACAGCGTGTCGCCGGAGAACAGGATCGGTGACCCCTCCAGGCGGAAGCAGATGGACCCGGGCGTGTGGCCGGGGGTGCAGATGGTGTGGAGCCTCAGGCGCCCCACCTGGATTACCGACTCGTCCTCCAGGATGTCGTCGTAGGAGGGGAGCATCGCGGCGTCGTCGGCGGTTACCGCGACCCGGTAGCCGGCCTCCCGGACCGCCGGTACGGCCTGGATGTGGTCGAAGTGTCCGTGGGTCTCGAGCACGGACCGGACGTCCAGCGCGCGGCACAGCTCCAGCAGCTTGTCGTGCTCGTTGGCGGCGTCGATCAGCACGGATTCGCCTGTCTGACGACAGCGCAGCACGAACACGTTGTTCTCGTAGTCGCCGACCACGATGCGGTGGATCTCGGCCTGCTCGTCGCACCAGTGCAGTGCCGCCCCCTCGACCCCGGGTCGGGGATGGTGGGTGTGGCTGCAGGGACCCGCATGCGGAGACGTCGGGGTGGTGGGCTGGTCGTTCATGGGGCCATCATGCCAGTCGCTCCGCCAGCGCAGGCCAACCCGACCACCGGCGCACGGCAGCCGCTCCACAGGAGCGGGCCAGCCCGATCGCCGGCATTCCGGATCGGGGTGGCGGTGCCGTGCGGCGGCTGGGAATGTTGTGACGGGTGGCCATGACGCCCGATGTCGCCGCACCAGCGGGCGACTGGTAGAACCATGAAGTCGGATCTGTCCAGCGGCGACCGAATCGGTCGCTACCGACAGCACAGATCACAAGTCGAGATAGATAGAGCAGGAGTGTGCACATGAACTTCGCATTCAGCGAGGAGCAGGAGCAGCTACGGGAGTTCGTCCGCCAGTTTCTCGAGAACTACTCGGCGGAGACCACCGTCCGTGAGTTGATGGAGACCGAGAGCGGATACGACGCCGCCACCTGGTCGATGATGGCCGAGCAGTTGGGCCTCCAGAGCCTGATCATTCCCGAGGAGTACGGCGGGCAGGGGTTCGGCTACGTGGAGCTCATCGTGGTCCTGGAGGAGATGGGTCGCGCACTGCTGTGCGCACCGTTCTTCTCGACCGTGGTGCTTGCCGCCAACACTCTCATCCACTCCGGCGATGACGCCGCCAAGGCCGAGTTGCTGCCCGGGATCGCATCCGGCGAGACCATCGCCACGCTCGCCTTCACCGAGGAGAGCGGTCGCTGGGACGAAGCCGGCATCACCATGGAGGCAACCGCCGACGGCGACGGTTGGACGCTCTCCGGGACGAAGATGTACGTGCTGGACGGTCACATCGCCAGCCTCGTGCTGGTGGCTGCCCGCACCGCCAACGGCGTCTCGTTGTTCAGGGTCGACGGCGATGCCGCTGGCCTGACGCGGACCGCACTGGCCACCATGGACATGACCCGCAAGCAGGCCCGTCTGGAGTTCGACGGGGTGGCGGCCACCATGATCGGCGCCGAGGGCGACGGCTGGACCGTCCTGGAGCGTGTCCTGGACCTCGCAGCGGTGGCCCTGGCCGCCGAGCAGGTCGGTGGCGCCCAGATCTGTCTGGACACCGCCGTGCAGTACGCCAAGGACCGGGTGCAGTTCGGTCGGCCCATCGGCAGCTTCCAGGCGATCAAGCACAAGTGCGCCGACATGCTCCTCGAGGTCGAGTCGGCCAAGTCGGCCGCCTACTACGCGGGCTGGTGCGCTGCGGAGTTGAACGACGAGCTGCCCTCTGTGGCGTCGCTGGCCAAGGCCTACTGCTCGGAGGCCTACTTCCACACGACCGCCGAGAACATCCAGATCCACGGTGGCATCGGCTTCACGTGGGAGCACTCGGCGCACCTGTACTTCAAGCGTGCCAAGAGCTCCGAGCTGCTGTTCGGCGACCCGACCTACCACCGGGAGCTGCTGGCCCAGCGCATCGGCATCTGAGCCGGTAGCAGTTGCGCTGCCTCAGCGCTGAACACGGCAGGGCCAGCGTGGCTGGCATGATCACACGATGACCTGGTTGTTCCTGGCGCTCGGCGCGCTGCTGGTTGTCGGCATCGCCATGTACGCGGTCGGATCCGCGGTGGGTCGCCTCGAGAACACGGCGCTGCCGGCCGTGTTGGAGGTCGACGACGCCGTCGACTGGATAGCCGAGAGGCTCCCGGAGGAGACGGCCGGCCAGCTCAGCCGCGATGACGTGGTCGACGTGGTCGGCTGGTACCTGGAGTCCTTTGCCGAGGCCGGGTTGGCGACCACGCACGGCCAGGCCCTTGGTGACGAGGCGCTGGCAGATGGCGCCGGCGATGCCGAGGGCCGCGTCGTGGCCCCACTGGACGACGCCCTCGACCACGTGGTCGCCCGGGGGCTGGAACGACCCGAACCACTCGATGCCCTGGCGGTTGCGATGGTGGCCGACCTGCTCGGTACCTACCTGGTGGCGATGGGAGCCATTGGTGGGCCGGCCGGCGGTCCCGGTGGCGATCCGGACGACCCGACGGCCCCACGGGGCTAGAGCCCCACAGGACTAGCGTCGCAGCATGCTCGACCGACACGCTCCGGTCTTCGTGGCCGGTCACCGCGGCCTCGTCGGCTCCGCCATCGTGCGTCATCTGGAGGCCGATGGCTTCACCGACCTCCGGACGGTCGGCCGCGAGGTCCTGGACCTGCGCGACCAGTCGGCGGTCGACTCCTGGTTCGATGTGGAACGGCCGAGATACGTATTCCTGGTGGCCGGCACGGTGGGGGGGATACAGGCCAACACCAGCCGTCCGGCCGAGTTCCTCTACGACAACCTGATGATCCACGGGACGGTGGTGCAGGCTGCCCACAGGATCGGCGTCGAGAAGCTGCTGTACCTGGGGAGCTCGTGCATCTACCCGAGGTTGGCCGAACAGCCGATCACGGAGGAGGCGCTGCTGAGCGGGGCCCTGGAGCCGACCAACGAGGGCTATGCCCTGGCCAAGATCGTCGGCATCAAGCTCTGTGAGACGTACCGGCGGCAGTACGGGGACGACTTCATCTCGGCCATGCCGACCAACCTCTACGGACCGGGGGACAACTTCGATCTGGAGGGTGGGCACGTCCTACCGGCTCTGATGCGCCGCTTCCACGAGGCGATGGAGGCGGGCGACGCCACGGTCGGGGTCTGGGGGACCGGCAATGCGAAGCGCGAGTTCCTGCATGTGGACGACCTGGCCGATGCCTGTCTGTTCCTGATGGACGGATACTCGGAGGCCGGTCACGTCAACGTGGGGACCGGTGTGGACCTGACCATCCGGGAGTTGGCCGAGACGGTACGAGACCTCGTGCATCCCGGTGCCGAGCTGGCCTTCGACAGCTCCAAGCCCGATGGGATGCCCCGCAAGGTCCTGGACGTGTCACGGCTCACCGGCCTGGGTTGGACGGCGCGAACCAGCCTGGCCGACGGCCTCGTATCCACCTACGCCTGGTTCGTGGAGGCGGCCGGACGGGGCGAACTCCGGCTCTAGGGGAAGCCGTCGGCGCCTAGCTGCGTCGAATCCCGGTCTCTACTGTTGTTTGGACTTTCCGGCTGCCTTCTGGGCCTTTTTCCAGGCACGTACCGTGACCAGCGCTTCGGGCCCGTCGATGTCGGCCACGGACCGGGGCACGTCGTCGGCGAAGGGCCCGGCAGCCGTCCTCCATCCTTCAGGAGCGACACCCATCCGCTTCGCCAGGATGGCCACGAAGATCTTCGTCTTCTCGGCGCCGTAGCCGGGCAGGGCCCTGAGTCGCCGGGTCAGGTCGGCTCCGTCGGCGGCTCCCTCCCAGACGTCTGCCGCGTCGCCGTCGTGGTTCTCCAGCAGGTGGCGGCAGAGGTCCTGGATCCGTCCGGCCATCGAGTTGGGGAATCGGTGTATGGCCGGCTTGGTGCGGCACGCCTCGAGGAAGGCCTCCGGGTCCATGTCGGCGATGGTGGCGGTGTCGAGCTGTCCGAGCCGGTCCAGGAGGGTGGCGGGCCCGCGGAAGGCCCACTCCATGGGCACCTGCTGGTCCAGCAGCATTCCGACCAGCAGGGCCAGCGGGTCGGTGTTGAGCAGGTGGTCCGCGTCGATGTCACCGGTGATCGCAAGCGTGCCGACGGACCGGGATGTGGGTGGGGTCATGGAGCGAACCTAGCGCTGGGGACCCGGGGCACGGGCCGACAGCGGCTTCAGTCGGGGGAGTGTTCCCGTCCGACGCTGCTGCCCGGAACCGGCACGGTGTCGTGGCGACCCGGGTCGGCGATGTCCACGTCGAGGCTGTGGTGGGCAATGGCCTCGGCCACCAGCGACGCATCGATGGTCCCCGCCTGGGCGAGGGCGTGCAGAACGGCCACCACCACGTGGCCGGTATCCACCTCGAAGAACCGGCGCAGGGCCTCCCGCGTGTCGCTGCGCCCGAAGCCGTCGGTTCCCAGCGTGTGGAAGGGGCGTGGAATCCACCTGGCCACCTGGCCGGGCAACAGCTTCTGGAAGTCCGTGACCGCCACCACGGGGCCCTCGCCGCCGTCCAGGAGTCGGGTGACCAGTGGGACCTCGGCCGGCTCGGTGGGGTGTAGCCGGTTGTGGCGCTCCACGCCCAGGGCCTCCTCCCTGAGTCGCTTGTAGGAGGTGGCGCTCCAGAGGTCGACACCCACGCCCCAGCGTTCGGCCAACTCATCGGCCGCCTCCCGGGCCGCTCCCTGGGCCGAACCCGAGAACATGAGGGTGGCTGTCACGGGACGCTCGGGAGCGTCGGCCCACTGGTAGAGCCCCCGGACGACGTCGGCGTCGGTGACGTGGTCCGGCCGGGGCGGCATCTCGTACGCCTCGTTGTAGAGCGTGACGTAGTAGAAGATGTCCTCGTTGAAGTGGGGATCCTCGTGTCCGTACATGCGTTGCAGGCCGTCGTCGATGATCGCCGCCAGCTCGTATGCGTAGGCCGGGTCGAAGGCCTGGCAGGCCGGCACGGTGGCGGCCAGCAGCAGGCTGTGTCCGTCCTGGTGCTGCAGGCCCTCGCCGGCCAGGGTGGTGCGTCCGGCGGTGGCGCCCAGCATGAAGCCGCGGGCCCTGGAGTCAGCGGCCGACCAGATGGAGTCGCCGACGCGCTGGAAGCCGAACATCGAGTAGAAGGTGAAGAACGGCACCATCGGGACGCCGAGGTTGGCGTAGCTGGTGCCGGCAGCGATGAAGCTGGACATGGATCCGCACTCGGTGATGCCCTCCTCGATGATCTGTCCGTCCGTGCTCTCGGTGTACGACAGGAGCAGCTCGTGGTCGACCGGCTCGTAGAGCTGGCCGAACGGTGCGTAGATGCCGAACTCCCGGAACAGTGAGTCCATGCCGAAGGTCCGGGCCTCGTCCGGGACAATGGGCACCACGCGGGGTCCGAACGCCTTGTCGCGCAGGAGGTCCCGGAGCAGGCCCGTCATGGCCATGGTGGTCGACACGGCCCGTCCCTCGGATCCCTTGGCGAGGCCGGCGAACACCGACGGGTCGGGCAGCGTGAGGGGCCGCCTGTTACGGATCCGCCGCTTGGGGATGGACCCACCCAGGGCACGGCGCCGCTGCACCATGTACTCGTGTTCGGGGCTGTCCTCGTCGGGCCTGTAGTAGGGAGCCCGGTCACCCTCGAGTGCCGACTCGGGGATCTCGTCGACCAGGTGGAGACGCTCACGCAGGGCCAGCAGTTCGTCCTTGGTCATCTTCTTGATCTGGTGGGTGGCGTTCCGGGCCTCGAAGCCCTCGCCCAGCGTCCAACCCTTGATGGTCTTGGCCAGGATCACCGTCGGGGCGGCGTTCTCCTCGGTGGCGTTGCGGTAGGCGGCGTAGATCTTCTGGTAGTCGTGGCCGCCGCGGGGCAGGTCGTTCAACTCATCGTCGGAGAGGTGCTCGACCATGGCCCGGAGGCGGGGATCGGGCCCGAAGAAGTGCTCCCGGATGTAGTCGCCGCCCTCCACTGCGAGGCGCTGGTACTCACCGTCGACCGTCGTGTTGAACTTGTTGAGCAGGATGCCGTCCACGTCCTTGTGGATCAGCTCGTCCCATTCGGATCCCCAGATGACCTTCAGGACGTTCCATCCGGCACCCCGGAACACGCCCTCCAACTCCTGGATGATCTGGCCGTTGCCGCGGACCGGCCCGTCCAGGCGTTGGAGGTTGCAGTTGACGATCCAGATCAGGTTGCCGAGGCCCGACCGGCCGGCCAGCGAGATGGCGCCCAGCGTCTCGGGTTCGTCGCACTCGCCATCGCCCACGAAGCAGAACACCCGACTGTCGGATGTCTCGTCGATCCGGCGGCTCTCCATGTACTTGTTGAAGCGGGCGTGGTAGATGGAGTTGATGGGACCCAGGCCCATCGACACGGTGGGGAACTCCCAGAAGTCGGGCATGAGCCGGGGGTGTGGATAGCTGGACAGGCCTCCTCCTCCGATCTCCATGCGGAAGCCGTTCAGGTGCTGCTCCGTGAGGCGGCGTTCCAGGAAGGCCCGGGCGTAGACGCCGGGGGCGGCGTGGCCCTGGAAGTAGATGTGGTCGCCGGGTCGACCGTCGTCCTTGCCACGGAAGAACCAGTTGAACCCCACCTCGTAGAGGGCCGCCGAGGAGGCGAAGGTGGAGAGGTGGCCGCCGATGCCATCGGCCTTCTTGTTGGCGTTGATCACCATTGCCGCAGCATTCCAGCGGATGAAGGCCCGGATGCGGCGCTCGATGAACTCGTCCCCGGGGAACCACGGCTGGTCCTCGGTGGCGATGGTGTTCACGTAAGGGGTCCAGGTGGGTGGGGCGTTGCCGACGTTCAGCTCACCTGCCCGTTCCAGGAGCTTGGCCAGCATGTAGCGGGCGCGGCGTCGACCCGACCTGTCGACCAATGCGTCGAAGGAGTCGATCCACTCCTTCGACTCGGCCGGATCGGCATCCGGTAACTGGTGGGTGAAGCCGTCGATCACGTTTGCATCCTGCCATGCCGGTTCCCATGTCGGTTCCCATGCCGGTCTGGCGGGCGGCCTCCACCTCCGCTGGCGGCAATCCCCGTAGGGTCGCTGACCGTGTCCAGCCCCGATCGTCTGTTCGAGGATCCGATGGAGGATCAGCCCACCCGGGAGACCGGGCCTGCTTCGTCGTCCCTGTCGGGACATCTGGCCGGTCGGGAGTGCGCTGCCGAGCAGGTGGTCGTCTACACGGACGGTGCGTGTTCAGGGAATCCGGGCCCGGGCGGATGGGCGTGGGTGGTGCCGGGTGGGTCGTTCGCCGCTGGCTTCGACGTCCGGACCACGAACCAGCGGATGGAGCTGACGGCCACCCTTGAGGCCGTCCGGGCCTTCGACGGGCCGCTGCTGATCGTCAGCGACTCGACCTACGTGGTGCACTGCTTCAGGGACGGCTGGTGGGAGAAGTGGCTCCGCAAGGGCTGGGTGAGCTCCAAGCGCGAACCGGTGGCCAACCGTGAGATCTGGGAGCCACTCATTGAGGCGGTGCGTTCCAGGGGGAACGTGGACTTCCGGTGGGTGAAGGGACACTCGGGCGACCGGTGGAACGACGAGGCCGACAGGCTCGCCGTCGATGCCTGCAGCCGACAGGTGGAGATCTCCGGCTGAGCAGGCCTGGTTCAGGCCGGCAGGTTCAGCCCAGCAGGTTCAACCACTTGACGAGGGCGGCACGCGGCGTGCCGGGTAGCGCGATGGCGACCACCACCTCGGCACCCCCGTCCCAGGGGCCATCCACCGTGACGCTCGTAGTGGATCCGCAGACCTGCAGGACCGTCCGGTCGTCGGGACGGTCATCCACCCTCACCAGCCCCTTGGCCCTCACAACGCCACCGGGCCGGGCCCGGATCCAGGTGTCTATCGACGTTCTGGCGATGGGGCCGTCAAGGCGCCTTGAGATCGAGACGTGGTCGTGTGGCGGGGTGGTGGACGCCGAAGCATCCTCGGCGGTCTCGGCCGGCAGGTTCCTGGGACTCGGGCCCAGGAGCACAGCGGTCGGAACGGGCGTCCGCAGGACCGTGGCGTCGGTCATGCCGGAGAGCCATGCCTCGGTTCCGGCCAGGTCGGCCTCGTCTGCCACGTCGGAGCGGCTCACCACCACCAGGTCGGCGCCTGCCACCTGGTTGACCACCGTCTCTCCCACGTAGCGGTCGGTCGCCCGGTCCCGGACCGAGAGGGGATCCACGAGCACCACCACGCCGTCCGGGGTGAAGCCGGGAAGGTGCGCCCAGCGGGCCACCTTGTGGGGCTCGCCGACCCCACTGACCTCCACGACCACCCGGTCGATCCGGTCTGCGAACCCGCGGACCGTCTCGAGGGTCTCGGCGAACCCGTCGACCATCGAGCAGCAGATGCAGC
>DUAC01000209.1:0-594 GCA_012961035.1 Acidimicrobiia bacterium | reverse complement strand
TGCCGTTCAGGAGGGTCGTCTTGCCGGCTCCGAGGTATCCGCCGATGACCGTGAGGGGAAGGCGGTCAGGTCCGGAGCTCATGCCGTGAGTCTCGCATCCGCATCCGCATCCACATCAGCCTGCCGTGGTTCAGTCGCCGACCCCGGCAGCCGGGTGGAGGACACCGCCGCACATCGTTCCCCAGACGGGAATGTCGCGGAGCTCCACGGGGTCGACCTCGAATGGATCGGCCTCCAGGATGGCCAGGTCGGCGAACTTCCGGGGGCTGATCGAGCCCACCTCGTCTTCCATCCGAAGCTGCCAGGCGGCTCCCATGGTCACGGCGCGGAGCGCCTCGGCGACGGTGATGCGTTCATCGGGCCCGACGACGACGCCGGACGGCGTCAGCCGGTTGACCGCTGCCCAGGCCACGTGGAGCGAATCGAGGGGCGTAACCGGGGAGTCGGAGTGCATCGAGAGGGGAACGCCCAGGTCCAGGGCCGTGCGGGCGGCGTTCATGCGGGCGGCCCGGTCCGGTCCGACGGTGATCGAGATGTGCTGGTCGCCCCAGAACCAGGCGTGGTTGGAGAAGATGTTGGCGCACATGCCCAGCG
>DUAC01000208.1 GCA_012961035.1 Acidimicrobiia bacterium | reverse complement strand
GCGACGTCATCATCGGTCGTGGTCGCTGAAACGGTTTGATCAGCAAGAGAATCGAAGTTGTCGTCGGAGTTTGCGTCGTCTACAGCGACCGTGATCGTACTGGTGATAGTTCCGTCAATAATGTCATCGTCAACACCGGTGACGGTAACGGTTTGTGGCGTGTCCCAGTTAGCGGAAGTAAAGGTCAGTGGGCTGTTGACGGTTGCTTCACCAGTGTCATCAGAAGTAACGGTGAGGACAACGTCTGATGTTGGTTCAGCGTCAAGAACAATCGTGAAGGTGTCAGTAGTTCCAGACTCGTCAACTTCGGTAGAACCGTCGGATTCAACAATAGTGAACCCAGCGACGTCATCATCAGTCGTGGTCGCTGAAACTGTTTGATCAACTAATTCATCGAAATTATCATCTGATGCAGTATCTAGTACGGAAATGGTAATTGCAGTGACTTGATCGCCATCAACTATTTGCTCATCTGCTCCCGTAACAGTAACGGTTTGCGGGGTATCCCAATTCGCTGAAGTAAAGGTAATTGAGCTTGGGTTGACTGTTGATTCATTGCTTGATTCTGATGCGACTGTTAATACGACATCTGATGTTGGTTGGATGTCTAGGACGATCGTGAATGTGTCAGTAGTCCCAGACTCATCGACTTCAGTAGAACCGTCGGATTCAACAATAGTGAACCCGGCTACATCATCATCGGTCGTGGTCGCTGAAACTGTTTGATCAGCAAGAGGATCGAAGTTGTCGTCGGAGTTTGCGTCGTCTACAGCGACCGTGATCGTTGAGACGATATCACCATCTACGAATCCATCGTCAATTCCGGTGACGGTAACGGTTTGTGGCGTGTCCCAGTTAGCGGAAGTAAAGGTCAGTGGGCTGTTGACGGTTGCTTCACCAGTGTCATCAGAAGTAACGGTCAAGACAACGTCTGATGTTGGTTCAGCGTCAAGAACAACCGTGAAGGTGTCAGTAGTTCCGGACTCGTCAACTTCGGTAGAACCGTCGGATTCAACAATGGTGAACCCAGGGGCGTCATCATCAGTCGTGGTCGCTGAAACTGTTTGATCAGCAAGAGAATCGAAGTTGTCGTCGGAGTTAGCGTCAATGACAGCGACCGTGATTGTACTGGTAATAGTTCCGTCAATGATGTCATCATCAACACCGGTGACGGTGATGGTTTGTGGCGTATCCCAATTAGCGGAAGTGAAAGTTAAGGTATTGGTGGCAGTTGTTTCAGCTGTATCGCTTGATGATACGGACATAACGACATCTGATGTTGGTTCAGCGTCAAGAACAACCGTGAATGTGTCAGTAGCCCCAGATTCATCTACCTCAGTGGATCCGTCGGATTCAACAATGGTGAACCCAGGGACGTCATCATCAGTCGTGGTCGCTGAAACTGTTTCGTCATTTAGACCATCAAATCCGTCTTCTGAATTGGCGGCATCAACAGAAATCGTGATCGTTGAAGCTTGATCGCCGTCTACAAGATCGTCGTCTACCCCAGTGATAGTTACAGTCTGCGGTGTATCCCAGTTAGCGGAAGTGAAGGTAAGCGTGCCCGTTACGGTTGCTTCACCAGTGTCATCAGAAGTAATGGTGAGGACTAC
>DUAC01000207.1 GCA_012961035.1 Acidimicrobiia bacterium | reverse complement strand
ACAAACGCTCCTGTTGATCTCCAACTCCTAGTTGACCAGCCGTCCGGCTGTACACCCACGCAAAACCGGACCCCGATACTGGATCTACAATCAACGGTGCCGCAGAGGCTTTGTTCCGTGAAAACACAGTTTGGCTACCAGAATGGCTACCAGCCCCGTTTCGGGCACCACCCAAAACGCACAAGCGACCAACGTTTCCGCTGGTCACCGTGGTGGGCCATGAGGGATTCGAACCCCCGACCCCCTGCGCGTCATGCAGGTGCTCTAGCCAACTGAGCTAATGGCCCCGGAGCGACAAAGCGTAGCGGTGGGCCCGGATCGGCACACCCGTCACCGGACCCGAGGGCTACCGGTCAGTCCTCGCCGAACGCCCAGCTGCCCCGGTCCAGTAGGGCGCCTCCCAACAGGAGTACCCCGCCCAGGGCAACCACCGGGAGGCCGGATCCGATCGACCGGTCCAGGGTGGATGCGGCGTCCACGGCACGGATGTCGGAAATCTCGATTCCGGTCACCACGAGCAGCACGCCGCCCGTGGCCAGGAGGAGGAGCTTGTGGAGGAGGCCGCGGTGGCCGATCCAGAGCGCACCCGCCACGCCTGCAGCCACCAGGCCGGTGGCCAGGACGACCACGGCATCGAACGCCAGGTCCCAACCGATGAGGCGCTCCACCCCGCTGTCCACATGGTCCACCACGATCCACGGCAGGAAGGTGCCCATGATGGCAAGCACCACCCCGATGGTCGACGCCATGGCTGCCAGGCCGTTGCCGGCCGGCCGGTCCCGGGGACCCGGTGCCATCTGGTCACCCGGGGGTGCCACCGGCGGCTCGTCACCCGGATGCACCGCCCTGATGCCGAACGGCGGCGTGTGGGGCAGCGCTGACCTGCCGTCGTTGTCCGCTGGTCCGTTTGCCGGTCCCTCGCTGTTCATGGGGTTCCCCCAATGCTCATCGGTCGCCCCGACCCGCGGTTGCGGATCGCCCGATTCGTCGAGCACCGGGCGGGATTTGAACCCGCGGCTTTACGGCTTTGCAGGCCGTCCCCTTGGGCCACTCGGGCACCGGTGCGTCTCTCCCACCGAGGTGGAAGTGGCGCCAATGGTAGCGGCGGCGTGGACCGGCCCATTGAGTCGCCCGGCGAGCTGGAACGTGCCCTGACCGTGGTCAGCCGACCTTCTCCTCGGCCAGCTTCACCGTGCAGGTTCCCTGTGCGATGGCCGCCAGGCGCCCCTCGTTCTCCACCCGGATGGTCACCACCGCCGACCTCTTCGTCATCGACTCGATGACGGCCGTCGCCCGGCAGGTGCCCCCGCTGACGGGTCGCAGGTAGTTGACCTTGAACTCGGTCGTGGCCGCCCACGAACCGGGAGGCATGACCGGGTACAGCACCACTCCGAGGCAGTGGTCGCACAGGGCGGCCAGGCAGCCACCGTGCATGTTGCCGATGAAGGTGAGGTGCTCATCGCCGACCTCGAACTCCATGACCAGGAGGCCAGCCTCCATCTCCACGACCGTGGCGCCCAGGAAGCCGTCGATGCCGGAATCGGACCTGTGCCCGACCATGTGGTCGATGAACTTCGGGTTGCGGATCTCCAGGTCGGGAGCGGTCATCAGGTCTCCTCCGTGGGGTCG
>DUAC01000206.1 GCA_012961035.1 Acidimicrobiia bacterium | reverse complement strand
CACGGCAGACCTGTCGGACGGCCCGTCGATCGACGCCATGCTGGCCGAGGTCAGCGCGGCCCTGGGCCAGGTCGACATCCTGGTGGCCAACGCCGGCGGGCCACCGCCGGGGGGCTTCGCCTCCACGAAGCTCGAGACCTACTCCCTGGCCCTCCAGCTGAACCTGCTGTCCACGATCCGGATGTGCCAGGCGCTGGTCCCGGCCATGCAGGAACGCGGCTGGGGACGGGTGGTTGCCATCACCTCGTCGACCGTGCGCGAGCCCAGCCCGGTGCTCATCCCGTCGACCACGGCCCGTGCCGGCCTGACCGGCTTCCTCAAGACGATGGCCACCGAGGTGGCGCCCGACGGGGTGACCGTCAACTCGGTCCAACCCGGCCCGCACGCCACGGCTCGCCTGGCCGAGATCTACGACGACCTGGAGGCGGTGGCGGCCGGCGTGCCGGTGCGCCGTCTCGGCGACCCCGACGACTTCGGACGGGTGGTGGCCTTCCTCTGCTCCGAGTCGGCCCGGTCGATCACCGGAGCTGCGCTGCCGGTGGAAGGTGGCTCGCTGCGGGCCATCCAGTAGGCGGCCGGGGCGGCCGCCTCAGCCGCAGCAGGTCGTGTCGGATCCCGGGGCGGAGTGCCGCCCGACCACGACGTTGTCCATCTGATCGGAGTCCGCCGTCTTCACGTACCACTCCCAGCGGAGGTCGTCAGGCGCATCCAGCCATGTCTCGGTCTTCTCCGCGTAGCAGCACTCGGTGTCGTCGACGCCGGTGGTCTCCAGGCCGGCGTCGGCCAGACGGGCCTCGGCGGCCACCACCTCGGCGGCGGTACCGACCTCCACGCCCAGGTGGTTGATGGTGCCTCCACCACCCGGCTTCTCGAACAACACCAGCTTCAGCGGCGGATCGGCGATGGCGAAGTTGGCGTAGCCGGGACGCACCTTGGCCGGTCCGGTCCCGAACATCGAGGAGTAGAAGTCGATGGCCTCCTCGAGGTCACCGACGTCGATGGCCAGCTGCAGCCTGCTCATTGGTCGCTCTCCTTCAGGACTCCGTGTCCCTGTCGGTCCTTCATATTGATAGATATCAATATATACTGATCACACCATGCAGACAACATTCAGCGCACCCAGCCGACCTGCCATCACGGAGGCCGTCCTGGACGAACCCTCCTCGAATCGTCTGGCCGAGGTATTCGCTGCCCTGTCTGATCCTGTGAGGCTCCGCCTGTTCAGCCTGATCGCCGCCCGGCCGGAGGGCGCCTGTGCCTGCGAGATGGTCGGCCCCGTCAACCGCTCCCAACCCACGGTGAGCCATCACCTCAAGGCCCTCGAGGCTGCAGGCCTCCTCAGCCGGGAACGACGCGGCAGGTGGATCTGGTACCAGGTAGACCGGTCCGGGCTGCGAGATGCCGCCTCGCTGCTGGACTGCTGCTGACAACTCAGCTCCCACCGACCTCGGCGAGCGTGGCCAGGAAGCGGTCGTTCTGGGCCGGTGTCCCGATCGTGACCCGCATGCCCACGCCGGGGAACGGCCGGACCACCACGCCCCGCCTCTCCATCTCGGGAAAGACCACGTCGGTCCGCGACCCGAGTGGCAGGTACACGAAGTTGGCGTGGGCGTCGGGTAGGTCCCAGCCGTCGGC
>DUAC01000205.1 GCA_012961035.1 Acidimicrobiia bacterium | reverse complement strand
CTGGACCTGGAGCGCATGGAGGGCATCAACCGGGCGGTGACCGTCTACCGCAGCACCGTCGTGGAGGCTCCGCTGGCCGTGGTGCGTGACCGGAACCGCCGGGCGGTACCTGTCACCGTGACCCGGGAGGCCTTCGACCGTCGTGTCCTGACGGCATCGGCTGACGGCTCGTTGCGCTGGGCCATCGGCCCTGACGACGCCTGGGGGTTCATCGTGGACGGCGTCCGGCAGCCGCTCGTGGCGCCCGACGACATCGGGGCAGCGGCGGTCCATCCGTCGGTACGGGTGGCAAGGGGCACGGTCGGGGTACTGGAGCTGGACGGGTCGGGCTCCCGGGGTCGTCGAACCCTCCAGGTCATCCTGGTCGGGGTGGTCCTGCTGCTGGCCAGCTGGGCGCGTACCGCACGTCAGGGTCGGCCGTGAACGCCCACCGCGCACCGGCCCTGGTCCTGCTGGTGGCGCTGCTGGTCGGGGCGCTGACGCTTGGAGTGGAAGCGCCGGACGGTGTCGGGGAGGCGCCGCCGGCCGTGGCCCGGACCGCCATGTCGCTGGCGGGGGAGTCCTCCGACCTCTGGTTCTGCATTGGTCCCACCGCCGCCCTGGACGGGATCCGGGACCGGTCCGTCCAGGTGGCGAGCATCGCCGCCGGGCCGGTGGACGGCCGGGTGATCGTCGTGGACGAGCGGGGTCGCGTCGTGGAGCGGGCCTTCCGCCTGGATGCCGGTGGCAGGTTGGAGATCCGGCCGGGCCGGTTCGTACCCGGAGCGGCCTTCGCCGCCGTGACCGTCGAGGTGCCCGGAGGGGCGGTCGTCGTCAGCCAGCGGGTGGAGGGCGACGGCGTGGACCAACGCCCATGCCTGACCCGCACCTCGGGCACCTGGCTGGTGCCGTGGTCCACGACAGCCCGGCCGGGGAACCGGGTGTGGCTCCTCCTCCACAATCCGTTCCCGGCCTCGGCGGTCGTGGACCTGCGCTTCGTGGGCGACATCGGTCGCCGCGAGACCCTCGACTCCCAGGGAATGGTCGTCGCCGGCCGCTCGATGGTCGCCTACGACGTGACGGAGCGGATCTCGGACTCCTCGGTGGTCTCGGCCCTCGTCCACGTGCGCGTCGGCCAGGTTGCGGCGGCACGCCTGCAGTTGGCCAACGGTGACGGCCCGACCGGCATCCGTGGGTTGGACCTGGCACCCGGGCTACCGGAGGCTCGGTCACGGCTCTTCGTGTCCGGCGTCGGACCGGTAGCCGGGTCGACTGACGGGTCGGGAGGCGACCTGTCGGTCGTGGTGCTGAACCCCGGAGAGGAGACCATCGAGCTGGAGGTGGTGGCCCGGACGTCGCCATCTGACGGGTTCGTGGAGCCCTGGCCCGTGGTGCTGCGCGCCGGCCAGCGCCACGTCGTGGACCTGGGGGACGGGCGGTTGGATGGCGTGGGAACGTTCAGCATCGAGGTCAGGACGCTGGACGACCAGCCGGTGGCGGCTTCGCTGGTACGCCGGGGAGCGGTTACCAGCGACCGTCAAACGGGTGGTGGCGACCAGGCGACGGATGACCAGCCGGTCGGTGACAGGGTGGATGTACCCGACCTGGACGTACCCGATCTGGCCGTCCGCCCCCTGACGGCGGTGGCGGCACGCGGTTGGCTGGTCGACCTGGGTGA
>DUAC01000204.1 GCA_012961035.1 Acidimicrobiia bacterium | reverse complement strand
TGGGCACCTGGGACGAGGCGGCGGCCGCCACGGCGTGGGGTAGGACCGTGGAGTTCCTCCGCTCCCACCTCTGATCCCGCAGGGATCTCCGTGGGTCGGTGCCCCTGAGGCCCGTCATCCCCGGTGGGAACCCTCAGGCCGGGTCAGAGGCCAGAAGCGCCGCTCCCAGCGCCCCGGCATCAGCTCCCAGCTGGGCCAATACCACCTCGACCGGAGGCCGGGCGTCGGCTCCGGGGAGCAGGTCGGCCAGGGCCGTCGCCACCCCGTCGCGTAGCGGCTCGCCGACCTCGGCCAGCCCGCCACCCAACACGACGCGGGACAGGTCCAGAAGGACAATCAGGTTGGCCACCCCCCGGGCCACCTCGGTGCACCATCGGTCGAACACCGCGGCGGCCTGTGGATCGCCAGCAGTCATCGCCTCGACGACGTGGAACCCGGTGACGGCATCGGGGGAGCCGGCAAGGGCCACCCCCAGGTCGAAGACCCCGGCCATCGCGGCCTCGCGACCCAGGCGCCCCAGAGCGGTTCCCGAGGCGTAGTGCTCCCACGGACCCCGTAGGCCGGAGAGGTGTACCGGCCCCCCGGCATCCACCACCATGTGGCCCGGTTCGCCGGAGAACCCGTGGGCGCCCTGCTGCAAGTGCCCACCCAGCACGAAGCCACCGCCGATACCCGTCCCCAAGGTCACCAGAGCCAGGTCGTCACAGCCCCGGCCGGCTCCAAACCGGGCCTCAGCCAGAGTGGCCGCCGTGGCGTCGTTTCCCACCGTCACCGGGAGCCCAACGGTCTGCTCCAGGGCGGGGCCGACCGGGTGGCCGACAGCGCCCGGGAGGTTGGGCGACCAGGTCAGCGTGCCGGACCGGTCAGTCAGGCCGGCGATGCCCAGGCCCACGGCCTCCACCGGCTCCGGACTGCGGTCCCGGAGGGTGGCCACCAGAGAGGCCAGGGCGGCTACCAAGGCCGGACCGTCTCCGGTGCTGGACGCTCGATTCCGGTCGACGACGGCCGCCGAGCCGGCGTCGACCAGCAGGGCCGACGCCTTCGTCCCCCCGACGTCGATCCCGATGATCATGGGGCTGGTGAGGTTTTGCGACGCAGGCCGGTCAGGTCGGTCCACGCTTCCGACCATCGGGAGGAATCCCTGTCGCCCACGCTTCCGACGATGATCCGACGGCGAACATTTGCAGAGACGGTGTCGATGGTCATCACCACGACGACGGTAAGAATCAGAACGGCGCTTGCTGCAGGGAAGTCCCGAAAGACCAGATGGGAGACGAGCTCTGAGCCGACACCACCAGCCCCGATCATCCCGAGAACGGCTGATGCACGCACGTTTATCTCGAACCGGAACAGCCAGTAGGAGGTGATGGTTGACATCACCTGTGGGATCACCGCCCATCGCATCCTGTTCACCCATTGTCCACCAGTCGCCTTGACGGCTTCGATCGGACCGCTATCGATGCCCTCAATCGACTCGGTAGCCCATTTACCGAGAGTTCCGATCGAATGAATCCCAATCGCCAGGGCGCCGGCCCAGGGCCCCAGACCAGTGATCGGAATAAAGATCACGGCCAAGATCAACTCGGGGACAGCTCGGATGGCGTTGAAAAACTGTCGGACCGGCGTCCGAATCCAGCGCGGTGACACGTTGTTGGCGGCCAGGAAGGCCAGGGGCAACGAGAGGATGGCGCCGATGAGCGTTCCGATCCAAGCGATGTAGACCGACTCGAAGATCTTTCCGACAGCTCCCCGCTCGTAGACCCTCCCGAAGGCCGGAGGAACCATTTGTCGGAGAACGGCCCAAGCCTCGCCGGGTGCACTTGCAAGCCGGCTAAAGGAGATATCCAACCCTGACACAGACCAGATCGCGGCCAGAATCAGGACTAAGGCGATACCCCACCGTCGCCGACCGGTTCCCCGAGGAGGAAGAGGACGTTCTGGTGTGATGTCGGTGGAGGTAGCAACGGCCACAGCTACACCAGACGCTTTCGAAGGGCCACGCTTAGGTGATCGACGACCCATACGACGACGAAGATGAGCACCAGTATTCCGAGTATCCGATCGAACTTGAAGAACTGTCGTTGGGCCTCAAGAACCCGACCGATCCCCCCAGCGCCGACCAAACCAAGGACCACTGAGGCCCGGACATTGAGTTCTAACACGTACAAGGCGTAGGACACGTAGGCCGGGAATACGTCAGGCAACACTCCGGTTCTCACAACGGGGGCGTGCCGGCCGCCGGCCGCCCGTGCCGCCTCCAGGGGGCCAGGGTTGGCGTTGTCGATCGTCTCGCTGAATAGCTTGACCATTACCGCCGTTGAGAACACCGAAAGGGCCCACGCACCCGCAAAGGCTCCGATACCGAGAGCAGTGACCAGCAACTTGGCCCAGAACAGGTCCGGTACGGCCCGGACCACGTTCATGACTGCACGGCTGACAAGATAGGTCGGTCGGTTCGGGGTGGTTAGCGGCGACATGGCGAAGCTGATGGGGAGGGCCAGACTGCATCCGATGATGGTTGAGAGGACAGCGATCTGCAACGTTTCGATCAAGGGCTGGATCACGTTGTCGCCGTCGAACACCCACCCCCACGGGATTGGCCAGAATTTCTCCCACAGCGGGTTCGTCCAGACTTCCCAGAACGTCGAGGGGCTAAAGCCCACCTTGCGGGCCGCGAACACTGTGAATGCGACGAGTGCCAGGGTGATTCCGAAGGTACGGACTCGGACTTGGGGCCGGGCCGGCCTGGCCGACGCGCTGGCGGTCATGGGGTCCTCTAATCGCCATCGGGGGAGGTCGGTTCCTCGCCCCAGGCCAGCAGGTCGTCGGCCGTGATAGCTCGGCCGTAAATTTCCCGGAAGGTGTCATCGTCAACTTTGGCGATGTCGCCGTCGTAAATCAGGACGCCGTCCCGTAGGCCGATTAGCCGCTGGGCGTACTCGCGGGCCAGGTCCAGGAAGTGCAGATTCACCACAGTGGTGATACCCAGCTCCTGGTTGATGCGCCGGAGGTCCCCCATCACCTGTCTGCTGGTAATGGGGTCCAGGGAGGCGACTGGCTCGTCGGCCAGCATGAGTGAAGGCTCCTGAGCTAGTGCGCGAGCGATGCCGACTCGCTGCTGTTGTCCACCGGAAAGGTTCGAGGCCCGGACATAGGCCTTCTCCACGATGCCCACCCGTTCCAGGGCAACCATTGCGGCCTCCCGGTCCTCGGCAGGCCACAGCCCTAACGTTGAGCGCCAGGGTGGGACCCTGGAAAGTCGGCCCATGAGAACGTTGTTCACTACCGTGGTCCGGTGGACCAGGTTGAAGGTCTGGAAGATCATGCCGATCCGGGAGCGCACCCGCCGCAGCGTGGCTGCCGATGCTCCGACCACCTCAGTTCCGTCGACCATGACAGATCCTGAGGTGGCCGGCACCAGGCCGTTCAAAACTCGAAGCAGCGTTGACTTCCCTGCTCCGGAAAGTCCGACGATGACGACAAACTCCCCTTCGTCGATTGCTAGATCGACGCCCCGGAGGGCTTCTACTCCGCCCGGGTATGTGACGGAGACGTTCTGGAGACGGATCACCGGGATGTCGTCAGATTTGCGACTGCTCTAGCTTGTCAGCTTCCGCCTATGCCCTCCTCGGCCGCCTGTCTGACGACGTCAAAGTCAGATTCGACTGCTGGCCGGATGTCGGTCCAGCCGGCGATCTCGTCCATCACTGCCTCGCCTTCCTCTGTGCTCAGGTAGGCCGATATGGCGTTGTAGATGGCGGCTTTGAGTGAAGACGGCAACAGGGTGCTGATAGCTACGACGTCGTTCGGTATCTCCGCAGTGAGGTTGAACACGATCACCTTCTCACCGACGTCAAGTTTTTCTTTCCGAAGCGAGCGTCGTGCATCGTCGTAAGCGAGGCCGATGTCGGCGTCGTCGTTATAGACAGCGGCGACTGCTCCGTCGTGTCCGCCCGCAAAGATCGGGGTGATGTCGGACTTCGGGTCGATCCCCGCCTGGATGAGTTGTAACGACGGGAAGAGATAGCCCGATGTCGAACTTTCCTGGGTGAAGGCCACACGCTTACCCGCGACCTTGCTTAGATCGGCAATACACGACGAGCCAAGAGAGACGGGGCCGTTGTCGCGGATCTCGCCGAGCGCCTTGCCAGAGTCGCCAAAGTAGACGCCGACCTGAAGGGCTACTGCGTCGAGCGCTCCGACCTGAACAACTTCGCCGTCGATGTTCTCAAGTGCTGTACCCGGCTCTATCGGGGTGTCACAAAGGCTCGGGTCGTTGGTCATCCACTGGCCGTGGTAGGTCCCTGAGCCATAACGGACAGCCTGGGCAAAGGCCTCAATATTTCCAAACTCCTTCTTAGCCGTTACGTAGGCGAAGGGTCCCATGGCACCCAAGTCTGCTTTGCCAGTGCCCAGTGCGGTGACGAGAGCGGTGTAGTCGGTTGTTACTACACCCTCGACCTCAATACCGAGGGCTTCTTCCAGTACCTGCATGAACGGCTGGACCTGGTCTTGCAGGTGCTCTTGCTCGTTGCTTGGCACGAAGCCGAAGGTGATTTTGCTGGGCCATGTGCCATCGACCTGCTGGTCACCGGAACTGCCACATCCAGTCGCCACCACGGCGACGGCCAACAACACGGCCAAGACCTTCATTTCTCTCATGGATCCCCCTTGTTGAGTCTTGGATTGGACACTAGTCACGCCCCCGGCACTACGCGCCACCTCGTGGCAGGGACATCACACCCACTCGTCGAGAGGAAGGGTGAGGCCCTCCATGGTTGCCATCCCGGTGATGGCCGACACTGTGGCATGTCCGGACCTAAGCAGTGCCGTATCGGAATTCTGGGATGGCTCGTCGGCGCTTGCAACAAGGCAGAAGCCGATCCCGTGGTCGTCACGTCCTGTTATCTCTGTCTGTACGGAACTCTGTGGGGCCAGGCCAGTCTGACGGATCCCCCGGATCTCGTCCAACGGAAGGTTAGGCACGTTCACGTTGAGCGAGACCGGTTCGGTTCGCCCAGCCAGCCAGCGGATTATCGGCATGGCGATGTCCGTCGCAGAGTGCCAGAGCTGCGGTGTCTTGGCCTGCCGTCCGTCGACCTGGCTGAGGGCTAGCCCTGAGAGGCCCCTTTGCCCGCCGGCCAGCACAGCTCCGACGGTCGCCGAGTAGAGGGTGGAGGACCCGGTGTTCGGGCCCGGGTTTACCCCGGCCAGTACGAGGTCGACCGGTTCGCCGAAGACCCCGAGTGTGGCGAGCGCCACGATGAATGCCGGCGGAGCGCAGACGGCGTGGGACGACACCCCGGAAAGACCGGGTAGGTCGATAGCCGTGATATCCACCCGATTGGGATTGTCGAGTGGGCCCATGGCGGCCGAACACCCGCTCCAGTCTGCAGTCGGGCCTGCGACCACCGGTGTCCAGCCAGCCTCGACTACCGCCCGGGCCAGAGCGTGGAGTCCTGGGGAGCCGATGCCGTCGTCGTTGGTTACTAGAACCCTCATGGAATCGCAGTTACCTTGCTCCGGAATCGGGACCGAAGGCTATACCCGGGCGCTCTACCTAGAGTTCGGTCCAGCCGGTACCAGTCGCACCTAGGGTGCCCGCCATGTCATGGGACCCCGTCGAACACGGTGGGATGGGACGCTTAGCCGCCGCCGCTGCCGTCACCTGCTGGTCGGCAGGCAACGTCATCGTCGCCGGATTCGACCTGCCGGGACTCCAGATCGGCTTCTGGCGGTTGTTCCTGGGAGCGTTCGTGTACGGGACGTTCTTCTACGCCGGCGGTCGGCGCATCACCTGGGCCACGGTCCGGTTGGTGGCGTTGCCTGCGGTCACCATCGCCCTCGAGATCGCCCTGTTCTTCGTGGCCCTCCAGAACACGTCGCTGGCCAACGCCACGACCATCGGAGCGCTCCAGCCCATCCTCCTCATGGCTGTGGCCTCCCGCCGCTACCGGGAGCGGGTGACCGGGTGGCTGGTCGGCATCGCGCTCGTTGCCATCGGTGGGGTCGCCCTGGTGATGTTCGGTGCCGGAGGCGGGTCTGGTGGGCACCTCAGGGGTGACCTCCTGGCCGCCGTGTCGACGTTCTTCTTTGCTGCCTACTTCGTGTTCGTGAAGGACGTGAGGCACCACCTCGACACCTTCACCCTCCAGACCACCTCCATGGCCATCGGTGCGCTGGTCCTGTTGCCGCTCGCCGCCATCGACTCGGGGCGGCTCGTACCGCCGTTCCCGTCCTGGTCGCAGTGGGGATGGCTGGCCCTGCTGCTGGCCGTGCCCGGCACGGGGCACTACCTCATGAACTGGGCCCACCTGCACGTGAGCCTCACCCTCACCGGCTTCCTGACGCTGGCCATTCCGGTCCTGTCGGCCGGAGCTGGGTGGCTTGTGCTCGACCAGCGTCTCACCGCCATGCAGGTGATCGGCATGGTGGTGGTCCTGTCCACCCTGGTCGTGGTCGTCCGTCGCGACGCCCGGATGCACGCCGGCGGTCCCTGAGACCACCGGTTGGGTGGCACCCGACAGGGTGACCCCCGGGGCCACACGCCACGTAATCTGCATCCGGCCGGGTCGGGGTGCCCCGGTAGCATCGGACAGGTGGCCGGGCCCCGGTCGCTTCCCCCTCTCCGATGGATCCGGCCATGGACGTGCGCGACACCATCATCGATGCGGTTCGCTCCGCCCTGGCCGACCTGGGCGTCGACCCCCTGCCGGACGTGGTCCAGTTGGAGCGCCCGGCCAATCCGGAGCACGGCGACTGGTCGACCAATGTGGCCATGGCATCGGCGAAGGTGGCCGGCCGGAACCCACGGGAGCTCGGAACCGCCCTCGTGGAGCGCCTGACGGCGGTACCTCCGCCCCACGTGGTCGGCGTCGAGGTGGCCGGACCCGGCTTCGTCAACTTCCGCCTGGCCGAGACCTGGCTGCACGAGGTGCTGGCCGACGTGGTGGCTGCCGGAACCGACGGCTGGGGTCGGCTCGACTCCGGTGCCGGAACGCGGGTCATCGTCGAGTTCGTGAGCGCCAACCCGACGGGTCCCCTCCACGCCGGCCACGGTAGGGGAGCCTGCTACGGCGACTCGGTGGCGCGCCTCTACGAACGGTGCGGCTACGAGGTGGAGCGGGAGTTCTACGTCAACGACAGCGGCGTCCAGATGCAGAAGTTCGCCGCCTCGCTGGCCGCCCGTGCCGCCGGTGGGGAGGTCCCGGAGGACGGCTACCACGGTCAGTACATCGTGGACTGGGCCGCCGAGATGCCTGCCGGCGTGGACCCCCTGGAGTGGGGCTACGAGCGGGCCCTGGCCGACCACAGGTCGGTGCTGGAGTCGATGTCCATCCACTTCGACTCCTGGTTCTCGGAACGGTCGATGATCTCCTCAGGGGCCATGGACGCCACGTTGGCCGACCTCCGGGCCGCCGGTGCCGTCTACGAGGAGGGCGGCGCTGTCTGGTTGCGCAGCACCGACCACGGCGACGACAAGGACAGGGTGCTGGTCAAGAGCGACGGGCAACCCACCTACCTGATGCCCGACGTGGCGTACCACCGGGACAAGTTCGCGCGGGCCGACAGGCTGGTGGACGTCTTCGGGGCTGACCACCACGGCTACGTGGTCCGCATGCACGCCGCCATGTCGGTGCTCGGCCACGACAGGGAGGACCTGCAGATCGTCATCACCCAGCTTGTGAACCTGCAGAGGGACGGCCGGGAGGTCCGGCTCTCGAAGCGGACCGGCGAGATGGTCGAGCTGGCCTATGTGGTCGACGAGGTGGGCGCCGACGCGGCCCGGTTCACGTACCTGCTGTTGTCGGTGGACTCCGCCCAGACGTTCGACATGGACCTGGTCGCCAGCCAGGTGAACGAGAACCCCGTCTTCTACGTGCAGTACGCCCATGCCCGGATCCACTCGGTGGTGGACAGGGCGGCCGCCGGCGGCAGCGTGCGTGGGTCGCTGGCCGAGGTGGACCTGTCGCTGCTCACCCATCCCCGCGAGGTCCAGGTGATGCGGTCACTCCACGAGCTGCCCGACGTGGTCGCCAGGGCCTGCAGGGAGCGGGCGCCGCACCAGGTCACCACCTGGGTGAGGGAGCTGGCCTCGGCGTTCCACGGCTTCTACCAGGACTGCCGGGTGGTCGGCCCCGAGGTGGACCCGGCCACGACCAGGGCCAGGCTCTGGCTGGTGGAGGGTGTCCGGATAGGCCTTGCCGTCGCCCTGGACCTACTCGGCGTGAGCGCCCCCACCGAGATGTGGCGGGACGACGGGGACGGGGAGGCCTGACCGTGGCCGGGCCGATACCCACCCGACTGCTGCCCGACACGGCAGCCATCTCCGCTGACGGTCGGCTCCGGATCGGTGGCTGCGACCTCGTGGACCTGGCCGGCGAGTACGGCACACCGTTGTTCGTCTACGACGAGGCCCACCTGCGGGCCCGCTGCCGCGAGGCGGTGACCGCCTTCGGCGACGGCGTCGCATACGCCTCCAAGGCGTTCCTCTGCGACGCGATGGCACGCCTGGCACACGAGGAGGGAATGCACCTGGACGTCGCAACCGGAGGCGAGCTGTTCGTGGCGCTGCGCGCCGGGGTGCCGGCCGACCGGCTGGTCATGCACGGCAACAACAAGAGCGATGCCGAGCTGGCCATGGCGCTCGACGAGGGAGTGGGCCGGATCGTCGTGGACTCGTTCGACGAGCTGGACCGTCTGGACGCCATCGCCACGGCGACGGGCTCAAGGCCAAGGGTGCTGCTGCGGATCACGCCCGGTGTGGAGGCCCACACGCACGAGTTCGTCGCCACCGGCCAGGACGATTCCAAGTTCGGCTTCACGGTCTCGTCGGGCCTGGCTACCGCAGCGGTAGAGCGGGCCATCGCCTCTGACTCGGTCGAGCTGGTGGGGCTGCACGCCCACATCGGCAGCCAGGTCTTCGAGGTCGGGGCGTTCGCCCGGGCCGTCGAGGTACTGGCCGACTTCGCCGCGCCGTTCGGGCTGGCCGAACTCTCGGTCGGGGGCGGCCTGGGCGTTCCCTACGTGGAGGGCGAGTCGGCACCCAGCATCACCGAGTGGGCTTCCGGCATCAGGGCCGTCTGCGAGGCGGCGGGGGTGACGGCGTCGGTCTCGGCCGAGCCGGGACGGGCCATCGTGGCTGCCGCAGCGATCACCCTGTACACGGTTGGAACCATCAAGGACCTGCCGGGGATCCGCACCTACGTGGCCGTGGACGGGGGCATGAGCGACAACCCCCGGCCGGTCCTCTACGGGTCCGGCTACGAGACGTTCCTGCCCAGGGCGGCAGCAGCGGAGCGCGCCCGGTCGGTGCGCGTCGTCGGCAAGCACTGCGAGTCGGGTGACCTGCTGGTCCGGGAGGGTTGGGTCCCGGACGACCTGGTTGTGGGTGACGTGCTGGCCACTCCGGTCACCGGTGCGTACGGACACGCCATGGGTTCCAACTACAACCACGTCCTGCGTCCTGCCGTGGTGTTCGTCGCCGATGGCGACGCCCGGACGGTGGTCCGCAGGGAGACCTTCGAGGACCTGGTCCGACGCGAGGTCTGAACACGGGGCTGCCACGCCTCGGGCCGAATCCGGGCCGGATGGGGCCGGTCCGAGCGATACGGTCTGGTCCATGGAGACCTCCAGGATTCGCATAGGACTGCTGGGCTGTGGCCACGTCGGCGCTGCCCTCGTCTCCCTCGTGGCGGAGCGCCGCGACGAGGTGGAACGCCGTACCGGTCTGGACCTGGAGGTGACCCGCATAGCGGTCCGCAACACGGCGCTGGACCGGAATGTCCCCGTCGATTCAGCAGCGTTCACCACCGACGCTGCAGCGCTCGTCGTGGATCCCGACGTGGACGTGGTCGTCGAGGTCATGGGAGGCATAGAGCCCGCCCGTGGGCTGGTGTCGGCCGCCCTGGCGGCCGGCAAGCCGGTGGTGACGGCCAACAAGGAACTCCTGGCGAACCATGGCGCCGAGCTCTACGAGGCGGCCGAGGCTGCCGGGGTGGACCTCCTGTTCGAGGCGGCTGTCGCCGGCGC
>DUAC01000203.1 GCA_012961035.1 Acidimicrobiia bacterium | reverse complement strand
CCCAGCAGCGCCAGGTAGTTGACCATCGCCTCCGGTAGGTAGCCGCGCTCCCGGTAGTCGCCGATCGAGACGTCGTCGCGGCGCTTGGAGAGCTTCTTTCGCTGCTCGTTGACCAGCAGGGGAAGGTGTGCGTACGTGGGCCGGGGCACACCCATGGCATCCAGCAGGAGCAGCACCTTCGGCACGCCGGAGAGGAGGTCCTCCCCGCGGATGGCGTGCGTGATGCCCATGTCGGCATCGTCCACGGCGTTGGCCAGGAGGAACATCGGCGAGCCGTTGGACCTCCAGATGACGAAGTCCTCGAGGTCGTCGGTGGCGAACGACACCTCGCCGCGCACGATGTCGTCGAAGGCCATGGTCGCACCCGCCGGCATGCGGAAGCGCACGGCCAGGCCGTCCACCATGGTCGAGCCGTCCACCTCGCGGTTCTCGGCGTCACACAGGTAGGCCCGCCCGCTACCCAGCAGGTCCTCGACGACCTCGCGGTGACGGTCGCGCCGTTCCGACTGGAAGTACGGGCCCTCGTCCCAGTCCAGGCCCAGCCACTCCAACTCGGCCAGCAGGCTGTCTGTGAGCTCGCTGCGGTTCCTCTCGGCGTCTGTGTCCTCGATCCGGAGCACGAAGGTGCCCCCGACGGAACGGGCGTGCAGCCAGTTGAAGAGTGCCGTACGGGCGCTCCCGACGTGCAGGAAACCGGTGGGCGATGGCGCGAAGCGGACTCTGGATGTCACCGGGCCGAGGCTACCGGCGAGCCTGCGACGGCGATTCCGACCACCGGAACCGGGGTCGGCCGCTCAGGGCAGGCCGACGATCGTGCGCCGGATGATGCCGGCGACCGTGTCGACCAGGATCTCGTGGGAGACGCCCCACCGCTCGAGGCCGTGCTGGTGGTTGGCGACGTGGGCCAGCATTCCCACGACCACGCCGGCCGAGGCCATCGGATCGCCGGGGATCTTCCGCTCGGCCGCCAGGTCCATGAGGGCGCCCGTGGCGCCGGCCAGCAGGAAGCTCCGAATCTCCCGGAAGCGCAGGTCGCCCTCCATGGAGGTGAGGTCCAGCACCCTCAGTACCGGCTTGTGGCGGGTCCAGAACTCGAGCATCCCGTCGGCCACGACGTGGGCCGCCCCGTCCGGATCGGTATCCCAGTCGCGGTTCGTGATCAGCTTTCGGAGGTCGGCGTGCCAAGCCTCCGACAGGTTCCCGGCGAGGGCCAGCATTGCCGACTCCACGTCAGGGAAGTACTGGTAGAAGGTGGCCGGCGACGTGCCCGCCTGGCGTGCGATGTCCACGACCTTGAGGTCCCGGTAGGCCACGGTGTCCAGCACCGCGAGGGTGGCATCCAGCAATTTCTGCCGGGTGGCCAGGCCCCGGCGCCCCGGAATGCGACCGTCCGACGCCCGCAGGTCGGTCTCCGACTCTGGGGCCCCGGCCGAAGCCACGGCGTCCGTCTCCTCGATCACGGCGCCACCGTAGTGCGCTCCAGGCATCTGATGCCGTGTCAGGTATCCAGTCCGGCCATCACCGAAGCCGTGTCTGCGCCCAGCACCGCTGCCCGTGCACCAACCCGGCGGGCCCGCGGCGGGACCACCTCCACACCACTCGTCGTGTCGGGCTCCCGGCCGTCGCCGGCCAGCCACCCGGCCGTTCCCGCCAGCGACACATCCAGCAGGTGTCCCCTACCGCTGCCCAACGCCGCGAGCGTCAGGACGGCCGCCAGCAGACCCGTCGCCGGATCCGCCACAGCGTCGGCCACGAAGCCCATCGGATCCTCCAGCAGGAGGCCTCCGGATACCGCCGCGTCGTCACCGAACGCCACGCCCGACGACCGGGGCCCCGTCCGCCCGTACCCCGTGATCGAGGTCCAGACGGTGCCGGCATCAACCAGCGCCTCGACGTCGATGCCCCACTGGCCCATCACCCGTGGACGGCTGGACTCCACCACCACGTCCGCCGCCCAGACGAGGCGCTGCACCGCCTCGAGGCCGTCGGCTGCGGAAGGGTCCACCACGACCGATTCCTTGCCTGTGTTCAGGAGGTCGAAGAACGACGCTGGACCGCTCCTGGCCCCATCGGGTCGGGCCCGACTCTCGACCTTCACCACCCGGCATCCGGCCCTACGCAGCAGGTCCCCGCAGAGGGGTGCCGCCCACAGCGACCCCAGCTCGACCACGAGGGGTCGGTCGGAGCAGCGGGGCGAGGTCCCCCCGACGGTCACGGTCGCCGGCCTGGTCGGAGCTGTCCCGGGCACGCCCAACGGCACTCCCAGCAGGTCGGCGCGCCCCGCCAGCTCCGCGGAAGCCAGGCGCCCGATGAGGCGCTCGACGCTGCGCCAGTCGGTGGGATCCACGTCGGCGCCGAGTAGCGCCGGGAGGGCCGCCAGGTCGTCGGGTCTAGCCAGGTTCACGCAGACCACCCCCTCCCCGGCGGCCATCAGGTAGGCGTTACCCCCGACCGAGGTGGCGCCACGTCTGCCCATGCCAGCCAGCGCGGCACGCTCCCCCAACAGGGCCGGACCGTCCGTCGGGTCGCCGCCCAACGCCACGTAGTGGTCAGCCAGGCGTCGCATCACGTCCACGATGGCGGCCGGCGCCTGACGCGCTGCGCCGTCGGCAGGGCCCGTCAGGGCCATCGCTCCCGAGGCGGACCAGTCCGCCGACGCGCCGGCCTCGTCGACCGGGCCTCCGGCGAGTAGGTCCTCCAGAAGCCGAACCGGGTCGGGGCCACCATCCATGCCCACCGGACGGTAGCAACGTGGCGGTGCCGGGTTCGGCCCCGGTCGCACCTCCGAGTAGCCCCGGAGGGGATCCATGAGGGAACATGGGTAGGTAGGACGGCCCCACCAGGAGACTCCCAGATGCCATCCCTGAAGCCCGGAAGCCGGTTCACCAGCAGCGTCTGCACCACCCAGGTGATCGTCGTGAAGGGTGCCGGCGAGGTCGACCTGAGGTGTGGCGGTGCGCCCATGCTCGCTGCGGGGGCCGCGACCGACGGCGGCCTGCCCGCCGAGGGGGCATCGGGCGGGACCCTCATGGGCAAGCGCTACGTGGATCCGGACGAGACCGTGGAGGTGCTCTGCACGAAGCCGGGGGACGGATCCCTGGGCGTCGGCGACGCCCTGCTCGACCTGAAGGAAGCCAAGCCCCTGCCAGCCTCGGACTGACCCGGGCCAGCAGCCCCACGACAAGGTAGGGCGACGACGTGAACCTCATGATGCTGCTGGAGATGGCAGCGGACGGTTTTGGCGACCGGGTCGCCCTCGGACCGTCTGACGGCGGACTCACCTACCGGGAGCTCTACGACTCCGCCGGTGTGGCATCAGAACGGTTCCGCGCCGATGGCGGTTCGCATGTGGCCATGGCCGACCTGTCATCGGCCGCCCTACCCGTATCGCTCTTCGGAGCGGCCTGGGCCGGCCTGCCCTTCGTGCCCCTCAACTACCGACTGACCGACGACGAGCTGGCGGCCCTGGCCTCCAGGATCTCCCCGGCGATCATCATCGTGGACCCCGACTCCCCCGATCGACTGACAGGCATCGACGGCATAGGGCTGCTGTCGCGCCACGGGCTGATGGACCTCGTCGAGGGTGCCGAACCGCCTGAACCCGAATGGGACATGAGCGGTGAGGGAACCGCCATAGAGCTGTTCACCAGCGGCACCACCGGCGAGCCCAAGGCAGCGCTGCTACGCCACCGCCACCTCGTGTCCTACGTCCTGGGATCAGTGGAGTTCATGGGCGCCCACGAGGACGAGGCCGCCCTCGTGAGCGTGCCGCCGTACCACGTGGCCGGCATCGCGGCCATCCTCTCCAACGTCTACGCGGGGCGCCGGGTCGTGCAGCTGCCCACCTTCGATGCCGGTGACTGGGTCGCCCTCGTCCGGGCCGAGTCGGTCACCAGCGCCATGGTGGTACCCACGATGCTGACGCGCATCGTCGAGGTGCTGGATGCCGAGGGCCCCGACGGACCGGGGCTGCCGACCCTTCGGTCGCTCTCCTACGGGGGCGGACGGATGCCGTCACCGACGATCCTGCGGGCCCTGGAGCTGCTTCCCACCACCGCATTCGTGAACGCCTACGGGCTCACCGAGACCAGCTCGACCGTCGCCCTGCTGGGGCCCGACGAGCACCGGGAGGCCATGGCGAGCGATGATCCGGTGGTCCGGGCACGCCTCGGCTCGGCAGGGCGACCACTGCCCACCATCGAGGTCACGATCCGGGACGACCTCGGAGACGAGGTGGCAGTGGGCCAGCCCGGCGAGATCTGGGTCCGGGGAGAGCAGGTCTCAGGCGAGTACCGGGGGTCGGCTCCACGCCTCACCCCCGACGGCTGGTTCCCCACCCACGACGGCGGCTGGATGGACGCCGACGGGTTCCTCCACGTAACGGGCCGTATAGACGATGTGATCGTGAAGGGCGGCCAGAACGTCTCCCCCGGCGAGATCGAGGAGGTCCTGGTCTGCCATCCGGCAGTGGCGGACGCGGCAGCCATCGGCCTGCCCGACATGCAGTGGGGGGAACGGATCATCGCCGCCGTGGTCCTCCACCCGGGGGCCTCGGCCAGTCCCGACGAGCTACGCGACGTCGTGCGCGACCGGCTGCGCTCCAACCGCACACCCGACCATGTGGAGTTCGTGGGGTCGCTCCCCTACAACGACACCGGAAAGTTGCTGAGGCGGGTACTGCGTTCGGACCTCGCCCACCTGGGCGACGGTTCCACGGGCTGACGGCCGCCCGGACAACGAGCAGACTGGTCGGGTGGCCATCACAGTTCCGCACCGTGTGCTCTCCGTGGACGAGGCGGCCACGCGCCTCACGACGCCCGCAGCTGACCTCGACATCGGCGTGCTCCGCGACCTGCCACTGCTGGTCGTCGAGGATGCCCACCTCCTCCCACCGGAGGCCGCCGCCTCGTTGGCCCGGCTGCCCGTCGTCTCCATCGGGCTGGCCACCCCGGGCAGCGCCCCCGCCTTCGACCTGCTGGTGGAGGATGCCGTCGACGCTGCCGGGATCGCCGATGGGATCTCCGGTACCCCCCGGGCGGCGCTGGCCTGCTGCCAGGTCCTGCGCCGCGGTGAGGGCCTGGACACGCCGGTCGGGCTGCTGCTGGAGTCCACTGCCTACGGCACGCTGCAGTCAGGCGCCGAGTTCGCCAATTGGCTGGAGGGTCGCGGGCGTCGGGTCCGGCCGGCCGAGGCCGAACCTCCAGTGCTGGTGGAAGCCGACGACGACATTGTGAGGCTGACGCTGAACCGCCCCCGACTCCGCAACGCCTTCTCCGCCGCCATGCGCGATGCCCTGGTCGAGGCACTCCGCCCGCTGGCGGCGCCGGGTGACAGCCGTCAGGTCCTGCTGACCGGTAACGGGTCGGCGTTCTGCTGTGGTGGCGACCCGGCCGAGTTCGGCACGGTCGCCGACCCGGTAGCGGCGCACCTGATCCGGTCATCAGCCAACGCCGCGCCCTGGCTGGACCGGCTGGCCGACCGGCTCACCGTCCGGGTGCACGGCCCGACAGTCGGCGCCGGTATCGAGCTGGCTGCCTTCGCCGGACGCCTGGAGGCAACCGACTCGGCAACGTTCTCCCTACCGGAGGTGTCCATGGGCCTCATGCCGGGTGCCGGAGGCACCGTCAGCATTCCGCGTCGCATCGGGCGCCAACGGACGGCCCGGATGTGCCTGGCCGGCACCACCATCGACGCCGCCACGGCACTGGACTGGGGCCTCGTCGACGCCATCGTGGAGTGAGCCACCCGCCCGCGTCACGTCAACCTGGTCCGGAGCGAACCTCCGGACGGCTGACCGGTCAGAGGCGCTCGAGGATCGTCACGTTCGCCTGGCCGCCGCCCTCGCACATCGTCTGGAGCCCGTAGCGCCCGCCGGTGCGTTCCAGCTCGTTGAGCAGGGTGGTCATGAGCTTGGCTCCGCTACAGCCCAGCGGGTGGCCCAGTGCGATCGCCCCGCCGTTCACGTTGACCTTCTCGTGGGGCACGTCGTGCTCGGCCATCCACGCGATCGGCACGGGGGCGAAGGCCTCGTTGCACTCGAACAGGTCGATCTCGTCGATCGACATCCCGGACTTCTCCAGCGCGTAGGTGGTGGCCGCTATGGGGCCGGAGAGCATGTAGATCGGGTCGTCGCCACGCACGCTGATGTGGTGGATCCTGGCCCGCGGGGTGAGACCGTGGTCGGCGATGGCCTTCTCCGAGGCCACCAGGATGGCGGCGGCACCGTCGCTCACCTGGCTGGCCAGGGCAGCCGTGATACGACCCCCCTCCACCAGGGGTGCCAACTGGGCCATCTTCTGGATGCTGCCGCCCCGCCGGGGACCCTCGTCCACCTCGATGCCGGCAAGCGGTGCCACCTCGCGCTCGAAGCGCCCCTCGTCGATGGCGGTGATGGCCCGCTCGTGGCTCGTGAAGGCGAATGCCTCCATCTCCTCGCGACTGATGTTCCACTTCTCCGCAATCAGCTCGGCACCCCGGAACTGCGAGACCTCCTGGGTTCCATAGCGCGCCACCCAGCCGGTGGACCCCGAGAAGGGATCCTCGTGCCCGAAGGGCCTGGCCGCCTCGAGGGCCAGACCGATGGGGATCATGCTCATGTTCTGTACGCCGCCGGCCACCACCAGGTCCTGCAGGCCGGACATGACGCCCATCGCCGCGAAGCTCACGGCCTGCTGCCCCGAACCGCACTGGCGGTCGATGGTCGTACCCGGGATCGCCTCCGGCAGACCGGCGGCCAGCCACGCAGTGCGTGCGATGTCGCCCGCCTGGGGGCCGAGGGTGTCCACGCACCCGAAGACCACGTCCTCGACGGCCATGGGGTCCACGTCGTTGCGCGCCAGGACCTCCTTGATCACGTGTGCCCCCATGTCGGCGGGATGCACCTGGGACAGGCCGCCGCCCCGCTTGCCCGTGGGCGTGCGGACGGCATCGACGATGTAGGCCTCGGTCATGGGATCTCCTGGTGGATCTGGGGCACGTAGATCTGGATGAAAATCGTACGGGGTGGAGCGACCGATTACCGCTACCGGGGCTCTCGGGGCAGGCCCAGCACCCGTTCGCCGATCACGTTGCGCTGCACCTGGTTGGAGCCGCCGTAGATGGTGTGCGCCCGGCTGTAGAGGAAGGTGCGCTGGAGCGGGTCGAGGTGGTAGCCGATGCCGAGGGGATCCTCCAGGGGCGGCGTGGCATCCATGCCCACCATGGCGCTGGCCCCGCGGACCCGCATTCCCAGCTCGCCGAGCCTCCGGTGCCACGACGCCCAGTAGAGCTTGCCGATCGACATCTCCGGCCCCGGTACCCCGCCGGCCACGAGCGCCGTGAGCATCCTGAGCTGGTTGTAGCGGAGGATCTCCAGCTCTGAGTAGGAGCGCATCAGGTCCTGGCGGAGCGACGGGTCATCGATGGATCCGTTGCTCCGGGCCAACTCGAGGAGGGAATCCAGCTCCCTGCGGTAGCCGGTCTGCTGTCCCAGGGTCGATGCCCCACGCTCGAACCCGAGGGTTCCCATAGCCACGGCCCAACCGTTGCCAGGCCCACCGACGACCATCCCCGCGTCGGTCCCGGCATCGTCGAAGAAGACCTCGTTGAACTCAGAACCGCCCGTCACCTGCACGATCGGTCGGACCTCGACCCCAGGCTGGTCCATCGGTACCAGCAGGTAGGAGAGGCCGGCGTGGCGTTCGCCGGCCGGATCGGTCCGGCACAGCACGAACGCCCACTGGGCGTACTGGGCCAGCGAGGTCCACGTCTTCTGGCCCGTCACCAGCCACCTTTCGCCGGAGAGTCGGGCCCGGGTGGAGACGTTGGCGAGGTCGGATCCGGCGTTGGGCTCCGAGTACCCCTGGCACCAGTGCTCGGTGCCGGCGATGATCGGCGGGATGAACCTCTCCTGGAGTTCCGGTGTGCCGAAGGCGACCAGCGTCGGACCCAGGAGCGTCAGGCCGATGTTGGGGATGCGCCCGGGCGCCCTGGCCTCCACGTACGTCTGGTGGAAGACCACCTGCTCGGAGAGGGAGGCGTCACGGCCGCCGAGGTGGACGGGGTAGTCGAGGCCCAACCATCCACCCGTGGCCAGCTCGCGTTCCCACTCCAGGAGGCGCTCCGGTTCCACGTCCTCCTGGCCCACGCCTCCCCTGTCGCGCAGTCCGGCGTTGGCTCCCCCGAGGTGCTCCTCCAGCCAGGTCCGGACCTCCTCGGCGAATGCCTCCTCGGCAGCGGTGCGGGCGAACTCCATGGTCTCCGACGGTAACCGGGTCGACTCAGGCCCTCGGTACCAGCAGCCTCGCCAGCGTTGTGCAGATGCCGTCGAGGCGGTCGGCGCAACGCCCGTACGACTCCAGGGACTCCCCGTAGGGGTCGGGAACCTCGTCTGCCACGCGGCCCGTGGTGAAGTGGCCTCCCCGGGCTGCGTCCATGGCCCCCACCCAGGCGACCACGCCGCCGTCTCCGACCGGCCCCACCCCTGCGCCGAGGCGTGCCACCTCGCCCGCCAGGAAGGTGCGCGACCGGGCCGTCGGAACCATCGCCGTCACCGCCGCCTCGTGCCTACGGGTCATGGCCACGATCAGGTCGGCGTCGGCCACCGATTCGGTCGTCAACGCCCTGCTGCGATGGTCCGCCAGGTCGATGCCCCGGTCGGCCAGCACCTCCACGGCCTTGTCCGTGGCCGGAGAACCCCCGCCCCCGGTGCCCGCCGAGGCCACGACAAAGGCATCCCCACCCCTCTGCCGGAGGTCGTGGCCCAGCAGCGCCTCCGCCATGGCGGACCTGCAGGTGTTGCCGGTGCATACGAACAGGATCACCGTGCCGACCGTACCCGAGGTCTGGTTCGTCGCCCGACGGACCCACGGGCCTAACGTCGCCGCAGCAACCCCGATGCGACCACGACGGAGGGCACCCAGATGGCAGGACCGATGACCGGCGTGAAGGTCGTGGAGCTGGGCGTGTGGATCGCCGGGCCTGCAGCCGGCGGCATCCTCGCCGACTGGGGAGCCGACGTGGTCAAGCTGGAACCACCGTCGGGTGATCCCTGTCGGATGTTCCAGCGCATGCTCGGCGGCGTCCTTCCCACCAACCCGGTGTTCGAGATGGACAACCGTTCCAAGCGCAGCATCGCGGTCGACCTCATGACCGCCGAAGGCCTGGGTGTGGCCATGGACCTCCTGGCCGACGCCGACGTGTTCATCACGAACCTCCGGGTCGGCGCCCTCCGGCGCCTGGGCCTGGACCACGAGTCGCTGTCGGAACGGTTCCCCAGGCTGGTCTACGGGCAGGTCACCGGCTACGGCCGTGAGGGAGAGGACGCCGACCGGGCCGCCTACGACATCGGAGCCTTCTGGGCCCGGGCGGGCCTGGCCTCGTTGCTGACGGTTCCCGGCGGCGACCCGCCGTTCCAGCGCGGCGGCATGGGCGACCACTCCACGGGCATGTCGGCAGCCGCTGCGATCTCGGCCGCCCTCTTCGACCGTGAGCGGTCCGGCAGGGGCCAGCTCGTGGAGACCTCGCTGATGCGCCAGGGTGCCTACACCATCAGCTTCGACCTGAACATCCTGTTGATGTGGGGAGCGACGCTGGACGTGGGCGTGCGGGCCACGATGGGCAATCCGGCCATGAACAACTACACGGCAGGCTGTGGCCGGCGATTCTGGATCGTGGGCCTGGATGGCGAGCGACACTGGCCGCCGCTGGCCAGGGCCGTCGGGCATCCGGAGTGGCTCACCGACGAGCGCTTCGCCCGTCCGGGCAACCGGGCCGCCAACGCCGCCGAGCTGATAGCCATGCTGGACTCGATATTCGCCACTCGCACGCTCGACGAGTGGTCCGAGGTGTTCAAGGGCGAGCCCGACTTCTTCTGGGCACCGATCAACACGCCCGACGACCTCCTGGCCGATCCGGCGTTCCACTCGTCGGGTGCGCTCGTGGACGTGCCGGACGACGTGGCCACCACCACGATGGTCGCCACCCCTGTCGACTTCCACGGCACGCCGTGGGAGGCCAGGTCCACTGCACCCGAACTGGGCCAGCACACCCTCGAGGTGCTG
>DUAC01000202.1 GCA_012961035.1 Acidimicrobiia bacterium | reverse complement strand
CCGTCACAGATAGCAGGCTTCCTCGTCGGGCTGAAGGTCAAGGGCGAGACAGCGGAGGAGACCACCGGCCTGGTCAATGCCATGGTCGCGGCAGCGGAGCCGCTGGACCTGCCCGAGGGCACGATCGACATCGTCGGAACAGGCGGAGGGGCGGTGCGGCGCGCTGGCGCGCTGAACGTCTCGACCATGGCCTGCTTCGTTGCGGCGGGGGCTGGAGCCACCGTCTGCAAGCACGGGAACCGAAGTGCATCGTCGACGTCCGGCGCGTTCGACCTGCTCGAGATCCTCGGAGTGGACATCGAGGTCAGCCCAGGCCGGGTGGCCGAACAGGTGGCCGAGCTCCGGATCGGCTTCGCCTTCGCCCGGACCTTCCACCCGGCAATGCGCTTCGCCGGTCCCATCCGGGCCGGTCTGGGCATTCCGACCGTGTTCAACGTTCTGGGCCCCCTCTCGCATCCGGGACAGCCGAAGCGCCAACTCATCGGGGCCAGGGAGCCGGCGTTGGCTGATCGGATGATGGAGGTGTTCCGGGTGAGCGGTTCCGTCCACACCTGGCTGGTGACCGGCCACGACTCACTGGACGAGATCGCCCTGACCGGTCCCACGCGGGTGCTCGAGCTGCGGGACGGGCTGGACTCCGAATGGATCCTGGACCCCGTGGAGATCGGGTTGACGCTGGCGGATCCCTCGGAACTGGTCGGGGGTGGGCCTGAGCGAAATGCCGAGATAGCGCTGGCCATCTTCGCCGGCGAGGAGCGGGGGCCAATGCGCGACATCGTCGCCCTGAACGCCGGAGCTGGTCTGGTGGTGGCAGGCATCGCCGATGGGATCGGGGACGGGGTGGAGCGGGCGGTGGCAGCCCTGGATGACGGTTCGGCCTCAGCGGTCCTGGACTCGATCAGGGCCTGACCGGTCAGCAGTCCGGCGACGTGGCCGGGGTACCACCGTCCAGGAAGCCGGCCACGATGTGGCCCGCACAGGCATCGGACATGGACGGGACGTGGGTCCAGCCCCGATGCTCCACCAGGGTGGCGTTCCCCAGGCCGTCGGCCAGCCGTCGTGCCCAGGCCACCGGGGTGATCGGATCCAGGTGCCCGGAAAGGATCAGGACGGGCACGTCCGAGGTGACCGCCAGGTCGATGATCCGGGGCGATGCCGGCACGTCCCAGAGGGCACAAAGGGCACGCACGTCGTTCATCGCTCCGGACACGGCATCCAGGATCGGATCGCCGGTGTGGGTGGTGGCCATCGTGTTGAAGGGAACCTCATCGGCGCACTCCGAGGAGAGCTGGGCCCCCTCGGCGACCGGATCCCCGGCGGATCGGCCCGGCGACGCGATCTCGGCGAGTAGGGCCACCGCCTCGGCCAGCCGCTGGGAGGATGCCAGGGGGATTGCCCGTCGTGCCACCGCTGGACCCATCGGGCCGGCCAGGGCGTCGGTGAGCAGGCGGGCGAACCTGACGTCGTCGTAGGTGACGGCCTCACCGGACCTGGTGGTCACCGCCACGGGTCCGTCGGCCAGGTCGGCCAGCACCCCACGGAGCGGTTCCAGCAGCCCCTCCGTGCAGGCGGCCACCTCGCGACACCCGACCTCGAGGCTTTCGAGTGCGCCCAGCACCCCGGCCGGCAGGTCGTCGTAGGCAGCCACCTCGGGGGGCATGGGAGAATCCAGGACGGCGGACAGGACCGCCCCTTCGTCGATCCGGATCAGCTCCAGGGCGATCCGGGTTCCGAACGAGACGCCGTGGAGGTGCCAGGACTCCAGCCCCAGGGCCTCGCGTAGTGAGACCATGTCGAGGGCGACCTGGTGCACGGTCGTCTGGCCCCGGTCGATTCCGGAATCGTCCAGGCGTCGTCGACAGGAGCGGTAGTCGTCCAGCCCGGCCGAAGGTCCAGCATCCAGCTCGGAGCAGTCCAACGACGGCGTGGAGTCCCCTCCGCCCCGCTGGTCGACGAGGATCACGTCGTGGCCTTCCAGCACCTCTGAGCGGGGGGCCAGCCACCTGTGCCGGTCCAGGACGGCACGTCCGCCGGGCCCGCCGTGCAGGTGCAGCACCGGGCCCCCGGTCGGGTCGGCGGAGCGGATCACGACCACGGAGAGCGAGGCGTCCCCCAGCTCCAGGCGGTGGCAGGTGACGCTCAGGTCGGTGGGGACCTCTTCGCCCGGGCAGGCAGCGTCGAGGAGCACGTCGCTGGCGGCCGACACCTCCGGAATGGGGGATCCGTCGGAAGTGGGGGATCCGGCGCAAGCCATGGAGGCGACCAGGAGGACCGCAACCAGCCCGCGGATACCGAGGTGGGTGCGCGTCGGAATCCTCACGCCGTCCACGGTAACCACGGACCCTTCCGGGGCTGGATCAGGCGTGGGGGTCCGTCAGCGGTCTGAACGTGGGGATCCTCGTCAGCGGTTCGGCGAGGGTCCCGTCGCAGTGCTCCAACCTGAGCAGGTGGGACTCGGACTCCAGCCATGCCGCCACGCAGTTCAACTCGTCGGCGATGTCGCGCGGAATCGGCTCGCCGGGGACCGGTCTCTTCCCGGAGGCCGGCGGGAACTCCAGGGTGGGGTCACCCGCGGCGTCCGCCCTCCAGGCCTGCACCAGCAGCCCATCGCAGAACTCGGCGCCGCCCCGACCCGGCGACAGGACCAGCAGGCGACCAGATTCGCGGAGCCGGCCCAGACGATGCTGGCGGCGGAGGGCCCCGGCCAGGGCGGCGGCGCGGCACCGCACCTCCTCCGCCTCCTCGAAGCGCTTCTGGTCTGCCAGTTCCCGCATGAGCACGGCAAGGGGGTCGATGAGGAGGTCCGGCCGTGAGGTGAGCCCTTCCACCGCCCGGGTGACGATCCGGGCGTACTGCTCCTCGTCCACCTCGCCGCTGCACGGGCAGGCGGCCAGGCCGAGCTGTGCCGGAACGCATGGCCCTGTTCCCGGGCTGCGTGTGGCCCGGCAGGTGCACCGCCGCAGCGGAACCACCGACTGGATGGCGTCGATGACCGTCCGGGCCGCCGAGGTGGAGGCCAGTGGACCGATGTAGAGGCCACCGTCGTCCTTCAGGGTTCGGGCGGCCGAGAGCCTGGGGAACCGTTCGCCCAGGGAGAGCTTCACGTAGGCGTAGCGCCGCCATGTGTTGCCATGACGGTTGAAGCGTGGCTCATGGCTGTGGATGAGCCGGATCTCGAGCACCGCGGCCTCCAGGGCGCTGCCACAGGCGAGGTGGTCGATCCGGGCTGTCTCCCGGAGCATCTGGCCGGTCTTGCGGCGTGTGTCCGTCGAGAAGTAGCTCCGGACTCGGGCCCGCAGGTTCGTGGCCCGGCCCACGTAGAGGACCTCTCCACGGCGACCACGGAACAGGTACACGCCGGGCGAGCGGGGGAGGGAGTCGGTCATTCGGAGCTTGTCGGCCTGGGGGTGGCCCGCCATGGTCGGAAGCGCCAGGAGGTCATCCAGTCCGGTGACGCCGAGTGACCCGGCGCGTTCGATCAGCAGGTGGAGCAGGTCGCCCGTTGCGAGCACATCGTCCAGGGCCCGGTGGGATGGCTGGTGCTCGAGGCGTAGTCGTTCGGCGAGGGTTCCGAGGCGACAGTCGGGCACCTCGTCGCGGATGAGGCGTCGGGCCAGCCCGCAGGTGTCGATCGACCGGTTCGAGAGTCGGGGGCGGTCGGTCTCCGCCAGGGCGGCGTTCAGGAAGGAAAGGTCGAAACGGACGTTGTGGCCGACCACGACGGCGTCCCCCAGGAACTCCAGGAAGGAGGGGAGCACCTCGGCGATGCGGGGAGCGTCGATCAGCATGGCCGATGTGATGCCGGTCAGGACCGTGATGGAGGGAGGTATCGCAGACCCCGGATCGATCAGCGACTGGAAGGTGCCGAGGCGCTCGCCACCACGGAACCTGACGGCACCGATTTCCGTGATGGCGCACTCCGACGCCGACAGCCCGGTCGTCTCCAGGTCCACGACGCAGAAGGTCACGTCGGCCAGTGGGGTCCCGAGGTCCTCGAGGCTGCGCTGGATCGCATCCGTCGTGAGGGTCGCCACAGTGCCAGTAAAGCGAACAGATGTTCGGTCGTCAAGTGGTCCTGACGCCTCCCGCCGTCCTGACTGTCACACCCCCCGTGGAAGATGGTGGACATGCGAGACGAACCACTTCTCATTGACTGCGGTACCTGTACCGAACGCCATACGGACACCTGCGAGGACTGTGTGGTGACCTTCATCTGCGGGCGTACGCCCGGCGACGCCGTCGTGGTCCACCTGGCCGACTTCAGGGCCATGAGGATGCTGGGTGAGGCCGGGCTGGTCCCGCCGCTGCGCCACTCGGAGGGATCCGCGCCGGGCGGCTGATCGACCGCCCCGGCTCCGGCCGTGGGACCATGGGCCCATGGAGGAGACCGGCGATCGGCTGAAGGCGGAGGTCCTGGCCCTCGGGCGGTCGGTGGGCCTGGATGCCGTAGGGGTGACCGGAGCCGATCCGTTTCCGGAGGTGCGCGCCGAGTTGGAGCGACGACGGGCGGAGGGCCTCCACGGAGGGATGCAGTTCACCTTCCGGAACCCCGCCCGGTCGACCGACCCGGGGCGGATCCTGGAGGGCGCCAGGTCCCTGGTGGTGGGAGCGCTTCGCACCCCGGCTCCACGCCTCGCCGAGGTGGGAGCCGGCCGCCTGCGAATAGCGGCCTACGCGAGGCACGACCACTACGCCACCCTCCGGGGCCACCTCGAACAGCTGGCGGATCGGATCAGGTCCGATGGCTGGACGGCTCGTGTCGTGGCCGACGACAACGCCCTCGTGGACAGGGCGGCTGCGGTGCGCGCCGGGATCGGCTGGTACGGAAAGAACGCCAACGTCCTCCTGCCCGGGAGGGGCAGCTGGTTCGTCCTCGGGGCCGTTGTCACCGATGCCCTCCTGTCGCCTTCCGAGCAGGTGGAGGAGGGCTGCGGTACCTGCAGGCGCTGCCTGGACGGCTGCCCGACCGGGGCCATCATCCAGCCGGGCGTGGTTGACGCAAGGCGCTGCCTCGCATGGCTGGTCCAGGCACCGGGGTCGATTCCGCGTGAGTTCCGGCGGGCCCTGGGTGGACGGCTCTACGGCTGCGACGACTGCCAGGAGGTGTGCCCGGTGGGCCGCTCCGAGGTGATCGCCGATGGCACCGAGGACCCGGCTGCCGACGTCGAGGCGATCGACGTGCTGGCAGCCGATGACGCCGACCTGCTGGAGCGGTTCGGGCGCTGGTACATAGCGGAGCGCGACCCGCGCTACCTCCGACGCAATGCCCTGGTCGCCCTCGGCAACACTGCCGACGGCAGCGACCCGGCGGTGGTGCGGCTGCTCGAGGCGTTCCTGGCCGACCCGGATCCCGTCCTGCGGTCCCATGCCACATGGGCTGCGGCCGAGCTGGGTCGCCGCGACCTCCTGGGTGGTCTGGACGACGATGAGGACCCACTGGTCGCCGAGGAGATGGCCCTGATACGGGGCAGGGTGGGGACGTGAGGCGACACCTGCTGGTGACCAACGACTTCCCACCGAAGGTCGGCGGCATCCAGTCCTACCTCTGGGAACTCTGGAGGCGGCTTCCGTCCGACGACGTCGCCGTCCACACCACGCCGTACGCCGGGGCGGACGCATTCGACGCCGACCAGGCCTTCGCCGTGAGCCGTTCCCGGGAGCCCGTGCTGCTCCCCACCCGGAGCCTCCTGCGCCGGGTCGAACGCCTGGCCGATGGGATGGATGCCGAGCTGGTCATCTGGGATCCGGCCCTTCCGGTGGGCCATGTCGCTCCCCGGTCGGATCGCCCCTACGCCGTGGTCCTGCACGGGGCCGAGGTGACGGTTCCGGGTCGGCTGCCCGTGGGCCGCTCCCTGCTCGCCAGGGTCCTGCGATCGGCATCGTTGGTGATCTGTGCGGGTGGCTACCCGGCCCGTGAGGCGACACGGGCAGCAGGGACCGAGCTGCCCACCGTGGTGGTGCCGCCCGGCGTGGACACCGATCGGTTCCGACCCCTCGACGCCGGCGAGCGGGCCTCGGTGCGGACCGACCTGGACCTGCCCGTGGATGCCCCGTTGGTTGTCGCCGTGAGTCGCCTCGTGCCGCGAAAGGGCATGGACACCCTCATCCGGGCCGCCGTGCGGCTCCGGTCCTCGCAGCCCGACCTTGTGGTGGCGATAGCCGGGTCGGGACGCGATCGCCGCCGACTCGAGGGCCTGGTGGAATCCATCGGTGCGCCCGTTCGCCTGCTGGGTCGCGTGCCGGACGAGTTGCTTCCCGGCCTCTACGGGGCAGGCGACGTCTTCGCCATGCCGTGCCGGTCCCGCTGGGGCGGTCTGGAGCAGGAGGGGTTCGGCATCGTGTTCGTGGAGGCGGCCGCCTCCGGCGTCGCCCAGGTGGCCGGTGAGAGTGGCGGAGCGGCCGAAGCCGTGGAGCATGGTCGGACCGGCCTGGTGGTTGGACCGGGCAGGGCGGTCGAGGGCGTGGCAGATGCCCTGGCCGACCTCCTGGACGACGACGACCGCCGCCTGGAGATGGGCCGTCGGGCCAGGGAGCGGGCCGTGGCCGATTTCTCCTACGAGGTGCTGGCCGACCGGCTGCGTACCGGCATCGATGCGGCGACGCTGCGGGACTGAGCGGGAACCGGAATCCACCTCCCGGCCTGACGAGGGGCGGGGGACCACCCACCACCAGGTACCGCACGACCGGTAGTGTCAACCTTCCGGAGGTAGGCCATGACCGATCACGCCAGCCAGCGCATCATCGTGCGGGCTACGCCGCAGCGCTGCTACGAGACCGTCCTCGACGTCGAGCGGTTGCCCGAGTGGGCGCCCGACATCAAGGAGACCGAGGTCCTCGTGCGCGACGACATGGGTCGACCCGGCGACGTCGCATTCCGTGCGGCTGCAATGGGCCGGAGCACCAACTACACGCTCAGGTACAACTACGGCTCCAACCCGCTCCGCATCTCATGGCGACTCGTGGATGGCGACCTCCTGAGGAGGATGAGCGGGGCGTACGAGTTCCTGGAGGTGGAGGGGGACGCCGACGCTGCCCTCGTGGTCTACGACCTGGAGGTGGACCTTCTGATCGGGCTTCCGGGGTTCGTGAAACGCCGCCTGGAGGCCAAGGTCGTCCACGCCGCCATAGATGACCTGAAGGCCCGGATCGAGGTAGGCGCACCCACCAACTGATCGGGTCGGTCCACCGACCCGACTTCGGCTGCGCAGGGTCACGGTTACGCTCCAGCGATGGAATTCCGGCGCATCAACTCGCTTCCTCCCTACGTCTTCACGATCATCGACACGCTCAAGATCGAGGTGCGCCGGGCCGGCGAGGACGTCATCGACCTGGGGTTCGGCAACCCGGACCTGCCGTCGCCTGACGTGGCGGTGGACAAGCTCTGTGAGGCCGTCCGCAACCCCCGGAACCACCGGTACTCGTCGAGTCGCGGGCTCCCGAATCTGCGTCAGGCGGTCGCCGACCTCTACCTGCGCCGTTTCGGCGTGGTGCTGGACCCGGAGACCCAGGTCCTCAACACGATCGGCGCCAAGGAGGGCTTCGCTCACCTCATGTGGGTCCTCCTGCAGCCTGGAGACGCTGCCCTGGTTCCATCCCCCTCGTATCCGATCCACCGGTACTCGCCCCTCTTCGCCGGGGCGGAGGTCCGCGAGATGCCGTTCACCACCGACGGCGACTTCATCGCCATGTTGAAGGAGGGATGGGAGTACTCGTGGCCACGGCCACGGGTGATCGTCCTCTCGTTTCCCCACAATCCCACCACGGCCTGCGTGGACCTGGCATTCATGGAGGAGGTCGTGGCCTTCGCCCGCGAGCGCGACGTGGTCCTGGTCCACGACTTCGCCTACGCCGACCTCGGGTTCGATGGCTACAGCCCACCGTCGATCCTCCAGGTGCCGGGTGCCGACGAGGTGGCGGTGGAGCTCTACTCCATGACCAAGAGCTACTCGATGGCGGGTTGGCGGGTGGCCTTCATGGTGGGCAACGCCAAGGTGGTGGCGGCCCTCACCAAGCTCAAGTCGTACCTCGACTATGGCTCGTTCCAGCCGATCCAGATTGCCGCCACGGTGACCCTGAACGAAGCCCCCGACTATCCGACCGAGGTGTGCGGCGTCTACCAGGCACGCCGAGATGTCCTCTGCGAGGGCCTGAACAGGATCGGGTGGAGCATCCAACCGCCGAAGGGGACGATGTTCGCCTGGGCCCCCATTCCCGAGCAGTACCTGGAGATGGGATCCGTGGAGTTCGCCTCCCACCTGGTCCGGAAGGCGAACGTGGCGGTGTCTCCCGGCATGGGGTTCGGTCCGGGCGGCGAGGGCTACGTGCGCTTCGCCCTGATCGAGAACGAACAGCGGATCGGGCAGGCGGTCAGGAACCTGAAGGGCGCCATGGATCGTCTGGATCCGTGAGCCCGTCGGCCAGGAACCCGACGTAGTTCCCGCAGGTGACCGGTGCCCCCTCCTCGGGCGGGTCGCCGTCGCTGACTGGAACGTTTATGGCCTCCAGGCCGTCGGCGCTGTCCAGGAGGATGGCGACCCTGTCGATCTCGGCACCGGCGACGAGGTTCACGGCGGTGCAGACCAGCATCGCGAATGCCAGCCGGTTGCCGGCGCTGTCGTCCTGTGGGAAGCCATCCAGGGAGTCCAGGTGGATCTCCAGCAGTCCCTCCACGAGGACCGTGCCGATCACGGCGGAGCCCTCTGCGAACGGGGATATGAACTCGGATTCATGTTCGGCGACGGTGGGACCTGCGAGGACCTTGTCCAGGATCACGTTGATGGAGCCGTCGCCGGCGATCTCACGGTCGACCACCTCCAGGAGCATCCGGTCATCGTCGGTGAGGCGTGCCATGTAGATCTGGACCGACTCGGTCGCCGCCGGGGCCTCGGTGGTGGTGGATGCCGGGGGCAGGAGGGCGTCCGGGAGCTCTGCGACGAGGTCTCTCGCCTGCTCGTCGATGGGTATGGAGCAGCCGGCGAAGAGGCCGAGCGCCAGGAGTGCGGCGAAGAGGTGGCGGAGGCCCATCAGGCGTCCTCTTCGGGAAGGGGCAGTTCCAGCACGAAGCGGGCCCCCGGTCGGCCGTCCGGACGGTCCTCCACCCACACCCTGCCGTCGTGCAGGCGTAGGTCCTCCACGACGAGGCTGAGGCCGAGGCCGGTACCCCCGTCATCGGTTCGACGCCCTCCGGCCGAACCGCGGAAGAATCGCTCGAAGACCGCCGAGCGCTCCCCGGCCGGAATTCCGGCGCCACCATCCTCCACGATGATGCGGAGCGTGTCGTCCATCTCGAGGGTGATGACCGTGGCGCCGCCTCCGTAGCGTTCGGCATTGTCCAGCAGGTTGGACATGATCCTGGCGAGGCGGCGCTTGTCGGCCTGGACGACCACCGCATGGGCGCCGTCGGGCATCAGGAGCGCGACGGCTCCGGCGCCTTCGGCCGTGACCTCCAGGAACCTGGCGATGTCCACCTCCGTCAGGTCCAGGGCGGCCACACCGGCATCGAAGCCTGAAATCTCCAGCAGGTCGTTAACCAGTCGGTTGAAACGGTCCAGATCGGCGACAAGCAGGTCCAGGGCGATCATCGACCGCGGCGAGAGTTCCTCCCTTCGGGACTCCAGCACCCCCACCCCGGCCATGAGGGTCGTGAGCGGGCTGCGGAGTTCGTGGCTGACGTCGGAGGCGAACCTCGCATCGCGTTGGATCCTCGACTCCAGCGCATGTGCCATCTCGTTGAACGAGTCGGAGAGTCGATCCAGGTCCGGGTCGGCCTGGGCCCCCAGCCGGGTGTCGAGTCGCCCGCCGGCGATGGCCTCGGCGGCCTCGCTGACACGACGCAGGGGTCGCAGCATCCGGTTGGAGGCCCACGAGCCGAGAAGCGCAGCCAGCGTCACGGCGATGGCGCCGGTACCCAGCAGGATGAACCTGAGGTTGGCAAGCGTCTGCTGGACCTCGGAGAGGTCGCTGATTGCGTAGTAGTCGGCGTCGAATGCCGTGAGCGGAATACCGACCACGAAACGCGGCTCCCCACGCACCATTGCCAGCATCTGGCCCGGCCTCCGGTCACCCAGGCGTGTCACCAGCGGCGTGGGCAGGTCGGCGCGGTCCAACTCGGGGGCGACTAGCCAGTCGTCTCCCATCCTGATGATCCGTTGGCTTCCTCCGATCCTCGTGAGGGAGTCGACGATGGTGGGCAGGTCCTCGATGGAGGACTCCGGAGTGAGCTGGTTGGACAGTCGGGTTGCGTTGCTCACGGCCATGGCGGCAGCGGCGCTGCCGCGGGTCTCGAGCAACTGCTGTCGGGTGAGCACCAGGGTCGCTGCGCTCA
>DUAC01000201.1:1736-10334 GCA_012961035.1 Acidimicrobiia bacterium | reverse complement strand
CCCGACGGTTCCGGTCACGCACCACGGCCAGCGGAGCCTCCACGACGGTGCTGCGGTAGACGGTCACCGCCCGGTTGATGCCCTCCATGCGCTCCAGGTCCAGCTGGCGTGACATGGCCCCGGCGAGGAGGTCCGGCACCGCCACCTCACGCGCCGGCTGGGGTACGGGGGTGGAACGCTCCACCAGCACCACCCAACCCACTCCCCACGTCGCCAGCCGGGCCCCGAGTCGGCTGGTGTCACCGGCCATGGCATCGAGCACCGACGTCCTGATCGAGGCAAGGCCCTCCGTCCGGTCCATGGGCCACTGGTCGATGAGGTCGGGCCGCCCATCGGTGACCGCCATGGCCAGGCCGTCCGGTATGGGGCCCCCGGAGGGCCGACCATCACCCGGGTAACCGCCGCCCAGGTGGTCGTCGCCGAGGGAGATTCCGACCGCCGGGAGGACCGAAGGGTCGCCCAGCCACAACACCCGGGGAACGCCGCCGTGGATCGTCCCACCATCCACCGGTCCGGAGTAGATGAACGGCACCGCTGCACGCAGGTCGTCACGCGCCGTGCCCCACGCTCCGTCGATGGATCCACCCAGCACGGGCAGTACGGCCACGGCCAGGGACAGCCCGGCCACGCCGACGGCTGCCTGCCGGAGCCTCTGGAAGCGCTCCCCGGATGTACCAACCAGCAGGTCTGCACCGAGGCCGGCCACCCCGACCGCAGCAGCCCAGGCCAGGCCGACGGCTGCCGGTGCCAGGAGGACGCCGGGCTCGGGAGTCGGACCGTCCCACCAGCCCTGGTTCAGGATCCAGACCGCGGACCACGATGCTGCGACCACGAACCAGGCCCGTAGGGCGATGAACAGGTGGCGGCCACGGGCGACCACCAGGGCGAGCACCGGCACCACCAGCAGGGCCGACCCGACCCGGCCCAGGCCGAAGTCGCCGGTATCCAGGCGGAACATCTCCATCGTTCCGACGCCGTGGACCGGCCACTGGACCGGGTTCAGCAGCGATCCGATGGACCTGCCGGTGAGAAGCTCCAGCACGAGGGGAAGCTGCAGGAGGCCGGCCACGACGACCCCTGCCATGGTGACCAGCAGGAGCCGGCCAAGGCCGGCGAGGCTCCCCGCCAGGATCGTGCCGACGACCAGGCCGGCCAGGACCATCGCGACCGGCACGGCGAGCATCGGGTCCACCGCCGCAACCGCCCCCAGAAGGAGCCCGGTGAGCAGCACCTCCGACCAGAGGCCGCGCAGTCGGGTTCCGGGTCCGGCCTCGCCGCCCCGGGTTCCGTAGGGGGCCACCCCCTGGGCGCCCACGAGGCGGCGGACCACCCAGGGGAGCACGGCGAAGGCGGCCATCGGCGCCAACCGACCGTCCCGCAGGGCGTCATATGGCAGCGGGACGGAGAGGTATACGAGGACGGCGACGGCCCTGGAACGCCCGCCACCCACCGGTTGGGTGAGTCGCCAGACACCGACCGCCCCGACCGGTAGGGCGGCGAGCACCACGAGGGTCCACAACAGGTCGCTCCCCCACGGCCAGAGGCCGTCCAGGAACCCGAGGAGGGCCAGTCCATCGGGACCGACGACCGTGGTGCCGGTGCCGGTGGGTCGCCATCCCAGCCACCACGACCTGACGAGGTCCATCGGGTCGACTGGAAGTGGTTGCATCCTGCCGACCGCCGGAAGCCCGGTTCCGACCAGCGAGCGGGAACCGAAGCCGAGGACGACAGCGGAGACCATGAGCGCCATGCCGCCGGGTCCGAACAGCATCGACCAGAGCCTGTGGAGGCGTAGCTGAATGGGAGAACGGTCGTCGGAGCCGGTCAGGTCCCGTCCTGTGACCACCCGCCGGAAGGCCCGGTGGGGAACCTCGAGGCGGGCCACGGTGGCCGAGGCGGTCGCGTCGGGGGTCGGCATGAGGCGCCGGCGGCGCCGGACCGACGAGAGGCGGCGGAGGTTCCAGGGCCAGGCACCGACCAGGCCGGTGGCATGCCGGAACCTCCCGGTAGCCAGGCCGTAGACCGCCCCGACGAGGGTGGCCAGCAACAGGCCCGCGACTGCGGCGGCGGTGCGGGCCGGTCGATGGCAGACCAGCACCATCCGGAGGCGGTTGCGTGCCCGCTGCGATGAGGACCACGGATGCTCCCGGGTCCGCCTCCGGACCGGGCGGCGGCGACCCGCTGTGCCGTTGCCGGAACCACCTGCAGCGTGACCCTCCGACGGGTCCGACGGGTCCAACGGGTACGACCCGGTGTCGACACGCCGGGCCACTGCGGTGGGCGCCGTGGCCACGGCGGCTCCCAGCAGTCGGGCGCGCCAGCAGAGCTCCACCAGGCCGTCGGCGCCGTGGACCTCCGGGTCGATGCCTCCCAGTGCCTCGAACAGGTCGGTCCTGACAAGCACCGCCGCGCCCGACACGGCCAGCACATCACCGGCGGTGTCGTACTGGCCCTGGTCCAACTCGCCCGGTTCGACGAGCGGAACAGGTGTGCCCAGTCGGTCGACCGACGCCCCGAGATCGTCGAGGGTCCGGCTGCCGTCGTGTGCCAGCACCTTGGCTCCGACGATGCCTGCGTTGGACTCCAGGGCGCGCTCCACCATGCGCCGGACCGCCGTGTCGACCAGCAGGACGTCGTCGGCAAGGAGCAGCAGGAAGCTGGGCGGTGTGACACCGGATCGTGCGGTCAGCCCGGCGGCCACAGCGGCACCGAATCCGGGGTTCCCCTCCATCCGGGCGATCGTCGAGCCGGGCAGGAGGCGTCCGACACGTTCCACCAACGTGGGCTCCCCCGCCGCGGCCGGAGGTATCCCGGCATCGACCACGAGAGCCTCCAGACGGGGGTGGTCCTGGGACGCCAGGCCCGCCATCACCACGTCCAGGGACGGCTCCGGGTGGCCGGCGACCAGCACGGCGAGCACCGTCGCCGTCGGCGGTCGGGGTGCCGGATCGGTCGGCGCCACAGCACCCAGCGACTTGTCGGAGACGGCGTCCACGGACCCCGGACCCTAGTGCCATGCCGTCTCTGCCCAGCCTGCGGACGGGAGAGTCAGCCGGGGTGCAGGCATGCCGGAAGACCTTGAACACATAGGGTGCGCCGGTGGCACTCCACCCGCATCCCCGCCGGCTGAGGCGCCCCGGCCACCTTCACCTCGGCTGGATCCACCGCCCTGGCAGGCCCGGTCCCGATCGGCTCCGCCACCATGGCCGCCTCCGCCCTGGCCGGCTCCAGCCCCGAACCCGATGAGGGCACTGGTGACCGGCGCTGCCGGGTTCGTCGGAGGCCACCTCGTGGAGCACCTGAGGGCCAGTGGTGACGACGTGACCTGCACCGACCGTGCCAGTGGTGGCCCGGACCTACTGGATGCCGCCGGCATCCGAGGACTGGTCGCCGAAGTGCGCCCGGAGGTCGTGTACCACCTGGCAGGTCAGGCCGACGTCGGAGGCTCCTGGGACTCACCGGTCCAGACCCTGAGGACCAACGCCGAGGGCACCCTCATCCTGCTGGAGGCCGTACGGGTCCTGGACGGCGTACGGGTGGTCACGGTGAGCAGCGCCGACGTCTACGGCATGGTCGACCCCGGGGACCTACCGACGCCGGAGTCGGCCCCGCTGCGACCCGTTTCCCCGTATGCGGCCAGCAAGGCGGCGGCCGACCTCCTGGCGTTGCAGGCCCACCTGGGCCACGGGTTGGACGTCGTGCGGGCCCGGTCCTTCAACCACCTCGGGCCCGGGCAGAGCGACCGGTTCGTGTGTTCGGCGCTGGCTTCGAGGATCGCCGCAGCCGAACTGGCCGGTGGGGACTCGATACGGGTCGGCAACCTGGATGCCCGTCGCGACTTCACAGACGTCCGCGACGTCGTCCGGGCGTACCGGTGCCTGGCGCTGGATGGCCGCCCGGGAGCCGCCTACAACGTCTGCACCGGAACGACGGTGTCCATCCGGGAGGTGGCCGAGAGGCTCGTGGAGATATCCAGCCGGAGCCCGACAGGTTCCGGGCCAACAGGCCCGAACCAGATCCGGCTGCTGGACGATCCGTCGTTGCACCGGCCGGTGGACGTGGCGGTGTCGTGTGGCGACCCCACGGCGATCCGATCCGATACCGGCTGGCAGCCCGAGCTGTCGTTGGACCGGACGCTCGTCGACCTCCTGGAGTACTGGCGGGAGCGCCTTCGCCGTGACCCGGAGGCAGACTGACCACCATGAATCGCCGCGCCCTCATCACAGGCATCACGGGACAGGACGGCTCCTACCTGGCCGAGCTGCTGCTGGACAAGGGCTACGACGTGATCGGCATGGTGCGCAGGACCTCCACGGTCACCTTCGAGCGCATCGACCACCTCATGGACCGCATTGAGCTCCACTCGGGCGACCTGATGGATCCACTCTCGCTGATCGAGGCACTCCGGGCCCACAAGCCGGACGAGGTCTACAACCTGGCCGCACAGTCGTTCGTCCCGACGTCGTTCGAACAACCGGTCCTGACCGGCGAGACGACGGCCCTCGGCGTGACCCGCCTGCTGGACGCCATACGGGTCGTGAACCCGGCCATCCGCTTCTACCAGGCCAGCTCCAGCGAGATGTTCGGCAAGGTCAGGGAGGTCCCACAGACCGAGACCACGCCGTTCCACCCGAGGAGCCCGTACGGGGTGGCCAAGGTCTACGCCCACTGGATAACCGTCAACTACCGGGAGAGCTACGGGCTGCACGCCAGCTCCGGGATCCTCTTCAACCACGAGAGCCCCCGTAGGGGCCTGGAGTTCCTGCCGCGCAAGATCAGCTACGGCGTCGCCCAGATCGCACTCGGCCAGGCCACCGAACTACGGCTGGGCAACCTGGAATCGAAGCGCGACTGGGGTTACGCCGGCGACTACGTGGACGCCATGTGGCGGATGCTGCAGCTGGACGAGCCGGACGACTTCGTGATCTGCACCGGCGAGACGCGGACCGTCCGGGAGTTCTGCGAGACGGCCTTCTCGCGGGCGGGGCTGGTGGCCGACGACCATGTCGTGGTGGACGAGAAGTTCTACCGGCCGGCCGAGGTGGACCTGCTGGTGGGCGACCGGGCCAAGGCCGAATCGATCCTGGACTGGCGTCCGACCGTCGACTTCACCGGGCTGGTCGAGATGATGGTGGATGCCGACCTGGCCCTGGTCGAACGACGGCTCCGGCAGGGTTCTTGATCACCGTCCTGGCCGGTGGCGTGGGGGCCGCCCGACTCCTGCGGGGCATGGTCCGCGCCGTTCCCGCATCGGACGTCACGGCGATCGTGAACACGGCGGACGACGTGGTCCTGCACGGCCTGCACGTCTCGCCGGACCTTGACACCGTCACCTACACGTTGGCGGAGGCCGGCAACCCCGAGACCGGCTGGGGGCTGGCGGGTGAGACCTGGCAGGCCATGGACGCCCTGGAGCGTCTCGGTGGCCACGCCTGGTTCCGCCTCGGCGACCGGGACCTCGGTACGCACCTCCACCGGACCGGTCGGCTGGCAGAGGGCGCAGGCCTGGCCGCCGTCACGGCCGAGATCGCAGCCGCCTGGGGGCTGGAGTTGACGCTGCTGCCGATGACCGAGGACCGGGTGGCCACCATGGTGACCCTGGCCCGCTGCGACGAGGCCCGTGAGGAATCCAGCGAGCAGACCAGCGAACAAGCCAGCAGGGAAGTCGGCTTCCAGGAGTACTTCGTCCGGTTGGGCCACTCGGTGGCCGTGGAATCGGTGCGCTTTGACGGCGCCCAGGAGTCGCTGCCGGGGCCGGGGGTGCTCGACGCCCTCGCCGACGCCGACGTGGTGGTGATCGCCCCGTCCAACCCGATCGTGTCCATCGGCCCGCTGCTGGCCGTACCCGGAATCGCCGAGGCGCTGCGATCCCGTCGGGCCGACACGGTCGCCGTGTCGCCGATAGTGGCCGGGGCGGCGCTGAAGGGCCCGGCGGACCGGCTGATGCGGGAGCTGGGCCACGAGGCTTCCGTGGTCGGCGTGGCCCGCCTCTACCGGGACCTTGCGGCGACGCTCGTGGTCGACACCGCCGATGCCGGGCTGGCCGATGCCGTGGAGGCCGAGGGCATGGCCTGCGTGGTGACTGACACGATCATGTCGTCAGCCGAGGTGGCAGCCGACCTGTCCCGCCGGATCCTGGAGGTGTCCCGATGACCAGCGCGAAGCCGGCACCCCCGGCGATCCAGGTGATACCTGTCCCGGGCATTCCGGAGGTGCGCCCGGGCGACGACCTGGCGGGCCTGATCGCCGGGGCCGCCGACCTGTTGGACGGCGACGTGGTGGTCGTCACCCAGAAGGTGGTCTCCAAGGCCGAGGACCGGCTGGTGGCCATCGACCCCGAGGTGGGCCACAAGCCCTTGGTGGAACGCGAGTCGGTCCGGATCCTGCGACGGCGCGGCGACCTGATAATCAGCGAGACGCAGCACGGCTTCGTGTGCGCCAACGCAGGCATCGACCTCTCCAACGTGGAAGCCGGCCAGGCGGCGCTGCTGCCGGTCGACTCGGACCGTTCAGCGCGTCGGATCCGTGACGCCCTGCGCCACCGCTTCGGCGTCGACGTGGCCGTGATCGTGAGCGACACGTTCGGACGGCCATGGCGTCGGGGGGTCACCGACGTGGCGATCGGGTGTGCGGGCCTACGTCCTGTGGTCGACCTGCGGGGCACCACCGACGCCCTGGGCCGCGAGCTGCAGGTGACGGAGGTGGCGATCGTGGACGAGATCGCCGCTGCCGCCGAGCTGGTGATGGGAAAGGCCTACGGGATCCCGGTGGCCATCGTGCGAGGCGTGGACCCGGAGTGGTTCGGAGACGGTGGCGTGGTAGCCGACGTGGTCCGGGCGCCCGGAGAAGACCTGTTCAGGTAGCCGCGTAGCCGTCGGGGTGGCGCTGCTGCCAGCGCCAGTGGTCCGCCAGCATCTCGTCGAGGCCCCGACCGGCCCTCCATCCCAGCAGGTCGGCCGCCAGCGACGGGTCGGCCCAGATCCGCTGGATGTCGCCGTCCCGACGGCCCACGACCTGGTGGGGCACCGGGCGACCGATGACCCGTCCGGCGGCGGCCAGCACGTCGAGGACCGAGTAGCCGGTGCCGGTTCCCAGGTTCACAGCCGTACAACCCCTTGATCCTCTGTCCGCGGCCAGCGCGTCCAGGGCCGCCAGGTGGCCCTCGGCCAGGTCCACCACGTGGATGTAGTCGCGGATGGCCGAACCGTCCGGCGTGTCGTAGTCGTCGCCGAACACCGAGAGGCTCTCCCGGCGGCCGACCGCCACCTGCATGAGGTACGGCACGAGGTTGTCAGGCGTACCGCGCGGGTCCTCGCCCAGGTCCCCGCTGGCGTGCGCGCCCACCGGGTTGAAGTACCGCAGCAGGAGGACGTCCAGCCCGCCGGCCTCGGCCTCGGCGGCCAGCAACTCCTCGCAGGCCACCTTGGTTGCCCCGTACGGGTTGGAGGCGCTGATCGGAGAGTCCTCGGTGACCGGCAGGTCGGTCGGCTCGCCGTAGACGGTGCACGACGACGAGAAGACCATCCGGGAGACGCCGTTGTGGCGCATCGCCTCGACCACGCCCACCGTCGAGCCGACGTTGTTGCGGTGGTAGCCGTCCGGGTCGGCGATCGAACCGCTGACCGACTTGAACGCAGCGAAGTGGACGACCTCGTCGACCCCGTGGTCGGCAATGGCACGCCCGACGGCGTCCACGTCGGCGGCATCGGCCTCGACGAACGGAAGGTCGGGCCGCGTCAGCGCCCGTAGTGCATCGACCGCTGCCGGCGACGAGTTGGAGAGGTCGTCCAGCACGACCACGTCACGACCGGCCTCGTGGAGCACGACGGCGGTGTGGCTCCCGATGTAGCCCGCTCCGCCGGTGACGAGGACGGCCATGTCAGGAGTCCCCCGGCACCCGGGCGCCGGCCAGCCCGATACCGGCACCGACCGTCTCGGCCGATCCGATGACGGTCAGGTCGGTGAGCGATGCCCCTTCGCCGATCTGCGCGCCGGGGCCGACTATGGAGTGGGCAACCACCGCACCGGCACCGATCGTCCCGCCATCCATGACGATGGAGTTGAGCAGGTGGGCGCCCGGCCCGATGGTCGCCCCTGACATGACGATGGACCGTTGGACGTCTGCCGACGGGTCCACCGTGGCCGACGGGTGGACGGCCGGAAGGTCTCCATGCGTGCCGTCGACCAGGTCGAGTTGCGCCCTGATGTAGGTCTCGGGGGTGCCGGTGTCGATCCAGTAGGCATCCGACTGCACCGCGTGGAGGCGGCCCTCTGTGGCCATTGCAGGGAAGACCTCCCGTTCGATGGACACCCGGCGACCGGCCGGGATGCGGTCCAGGATCGACGGCTCCAGTACGTAGGTTCCGGCGTTGATCCAGCGGGACGGGGCCGAGGCGGCGTCGGGCTTCTCGACGAAGCCCAGCACCCGACCCTCGGCGTCGGTGGGGACCACGCCGTAGCGCGACGGATCCTCGACCTCGGTGAGGGCGAGCGTGGCCTCCGCACCGGCCGCCCGGTGGCTGGCCACCATGGCGGTGATGTCCAGGTCGGTGAGGACGTCGCCGTTCAGCACCAGGAACGCGTCAGAGCCACCATGGT
>DUAC01000201.1:0-1639 GCA_012961035.1 Acidimicrobiia bacterium | reverse complement strand
ACCCGCGGGTTGCCCGTATGCCGGCCTCGAGGGCGGCGAATCGCACTGCGCCGGCGGTGTCCAGGGGCTCGGGCTCGACGGCGTAGTGGAGCGGGAGACCGGCACAGGTGCCGTCCGGATAGGCATCGGAGAAGGCCTCCGGGCGGAAGCCCAGCGAGAGGACGACCCGTGTCACGCCATGTGCAGCCAGGTGGGCTACGACGTGTTCGATCATCGGCCGGTCCACGACCGGGAGCATCTGCTTCGGGACGTCCCGGGTGAGCGGGCGGAGACGGGTCCCGAATCCCCCGACCAGGATGACGGCCTGCACGGGCCGGGTCCGCTACTCGGAGGTGGTGGGCGCCGGAGCGGACGGATCCGAGGTGAGGGCGTTGGGGCTCACCATGTCCAGGAACGTGAGCCGCTCAGGGCGCGGTGCAGGCGGATCCACGTCGGCGGGCACCATGGCGATGGTGAACGCCTCACGGTTCTTGAGGAACCGGACACCTTCCAGGTCCTCGGTCACGATCTCGGGATCGCGTTCCATGTCGTCGGCATCGAACCGGGCGACCTTCAGAACCATCGGTTCACCGCCGCAATCCGCACCCTCGACCAGTTCCTCGCCGGTGTCGAGCACCAGGGTCGTGTCGTCGATGTGACCACCGAAGGCGGAGAAGAACTCGCCGAGCGTGGCATCGCGGCCCGAGGCCAACTTGTTGAACGGGTGGATGTGGAGCAGGCCGTCACCGTGGCTGTGGATGCCGTTGGGATCCGTCTCGAGCAGGATCTTGGAGCGGTAGCTGTCGCAGACGTAGATGTCGTAGGCGGAGTGCCAGTGGTCGCCTACACGTGGCGCCGAGGTGGCCTCCCGGTCGGTACGGGCCCAGAGCACGAGCAGGGAACCGAGGATCACGACGAGCGCGACCGCCATCGGAAAGCCCATCTTCCGTCGCTCGCCGGTGCCGCCCGAAGAACCCACGCGGGCGGCGCGGGCAACCTTGCTAGCTGAATCTCCACGTGCCATAGGCGCAAGAGGCTACCGGCGGCCCCCCGTGGATCATCGGCCCCACCGGTACACGTCTACCCACCGTTCGTGTGGCTGCCGCCGTCGGATCAGCCCTTCCGGCGGAGCGTGGAGCGCCGTTCTGCGAGCTCCTCCAGGAGCCCGGCGTAGGCGGCGGCGACCGAGGCTGGCGAGCGCGACTCCTCGGCCCAGCGCCGACCTGCAGCGCCCATCGAGGCCCGGAGTCCCGGGTCGTCTGCGAGGCGCTCGACGGCGGCCACGAAGGCGTCCAGGTCATCTGGGGGCACGGCCAGACCGGCGCCGGCATCCTCGAGCACCCGGGCCACGTCGGTTCCCCCGTCGATGCTGGCGATCAGCGGTCTACCGGCGGCGAGGGCCGACCAGGCCTTGGACGGAACGCTGGAGGCACCCAGGCCGGCCTTCAGCAGCACGACGTGCACGTCGGCCGTGGCCAGGACCTCGGGCACCCGCTCAGCCGGCTGGTAACCGACGACGACGAGGTTCGACATGTCATCGGCGGTGTCACGGAGCTCGTCGGCCCGGACGCCACCACCGTTGACCACGTAGACGAGGTCGTGGCGGTGCAGGTGGCGTCGGGCGGCGCCCACGAGGAGGTCCAGCGACTGGGAATGACCC
>DUAC01000200.1 GCA_012961035.1 Acidimicrobiia bacterium | reverse complement strand
CCATGCAATGGCCTCGCCCTCACGATCCTCATCCGTTGCCAGGTACAGCTCGTCGGCGTCCTTCAGGAGGCGACGCAGGCGCGCTATCTGCTCCTTCTTGTCGCTGTTGACGACGTAGTACGGCTCGAAGCCGTTCTCAATGTCGATCCCCAGCTTGGCCCACGGGGTTCCCCGCTGGCTCTCGGGTATGTCGGAAGCCCGTTGGGGTAGGTCACGGACGTGGCCGATCGAGGACTCCACAACGAACCCGTCGCCCAGGTAGCCGGCGATGGTCTTGGCCTTAGCCGGTGACTCCACGATGACGAGGGCCCTGGTCACTCCGACTGCTCCCGGTCCGCCACGTCGATAGTCGGCTCCGACGATTTCCCGTGCGCCCCTCCGTCGTCGGACCCGACGACGGAGGCCGGCTCGCGGGTGCTCCTGAGGATCAGCACGCCGATCGCCGCCGCCAGGATGGAAGCCACCAGGATGCCCACCTTGGCCTCGTCCTGGAGGGCGACCGAATCGAAGGCCAGCCCGGTCACGAACAACGAGACGGTGAACCCGATGCCGGCGATGGCCGAGATGCCGACGATGTGTCGGCGCGTGGTTCCGGCGGGCAGGACCGCCAACCCGAGGCGCAACGCCACGAGGCTGAACAACGAGACCCCGATGATCTTTCCGGCCACCAGGCCGAAGACGATTCCCAGCGTGATTCCCGAGGTGAAGGCGTTCGACAGTGTCTCCCCGCTGATCTCCACACCGGCGTTGGCGAGGGCGAACACCGGGATGATCACGAATCCCGTCACCGGATGGAGGCGGTGCTCCAGGCGCGAGGCCACCGATACCGACTCGTTCAGGCGGAACTTGGCATCCCGCAGGTCCTCGGCGTCCATCCTGCCCAACTCGATCGGAGGCATCACGGCCCGGTCCAGCAGGGGACGGGCCGGAGCCAGGAGGCCCATGGCCACACCGGCGATGGTGGTGTGGACCCCCGACCTGAACATGGCGTACCAGAGCACCGATCCGAGCAGGATGTAGAAGGGCGTGTACCACACCTTCGCCCGGGTCAGGAGCACCACGGCAACCGTTGTGGCCAGGCCTATCAACAGCCAGTCCATCGCCAGGTCGGACGTGTAGAACACGGCGATCACGAGGATCGCTCCGATGTCATCCACGATGGCGAGACTCAGGAGGAAGACCTTCAACGAGGTCGGAACCCGCCGACCCAGCAGCGAGACCACGCCCACGGCGAAGGCGATGTCGGTCGCCATCGGAATGCCCCACCCGGTGGAACCGGCGCCCGAAGGGTTGAACGCCAGGAAGACGAGGGCGGGTACGACCATGCCGCCGAGGGCGGCGGCGACGGGCAGCACGGCGGCTCGGGGTCGCCGCAGCTCGCCGGTCACCATCTCCCGCTTGATCTCGAGGCCCACCACGAAGAAGAAGACGGCCATGAGGACGTCGTTGACGAACTCCACCAGGGTGAGCGAGTGGCCGTTGGCGTCCAGGGAGACGACGTCACCGATCGAGAAGCTGACCTCGGCGTGCCAGAAGTCGTAGTAGGAGCCGGACCATGGTGAGTTGGCCCAGACGAGTGCCACGACCGTGGCCACCATGAGCAGGATCCCACCAGAGGCTTCGATGCCCAGGAAGCGCACCATCGGCCTGCCGACGGCGCGCGCCAGGGGCCGGTCGCTGCCCAGCCACGTGAGGCCCGTATCTGATCCCCTGCCTGTCATCTGTCCCATCCAGTTCGGATTCGGCCGGAGGAGACCGTAGTGGTCACCTCGCTCCATCCCACCGGATGGCCTCTGGGC
>DUAC01000199.1:903-10535 GCA_012961035.1 Acidimicrobiia bacterium | reverse complement strand
TCGATGGTCGTCAGGCCACCCAGGTCACGGAGGTTGGCGCCCGCCACGAGCACACGCGGGTCGGAGATCGGATCACCGTGCATGGCCGTCGAAGGTAGACGGTGTGGGGACCGCACCCGGGTCCAGGCGGCGATCCCACCGGACACCAGCATGGTGATGCCGATCGTGGGATCGTCACCGAGGCGCGCCAGGCCGATGGTTGCCATGGCCACGACGAACACCGTTCCAGAGCGGGTGTGGGCGCCGGCGCCTTGGCCGGAAGGCGGAAGGCCCGCCTCGTGGGCGGGCCTCCGGTGGTGGTCGGGACCGGCGTCGATCCGGTGACCTTCCGCTTTTCAGGCGGACGCTCTGCCAACTGAGCTACCCGACCGTGTACCGTCCGCCCCATTTTCCGGGGCGGGCGACGGTGGCGGTCCTGACGGGATTTGAACCCGCGACCTCCGGCTTGACAGGCCGGCGTGCACTCCAAACTGCACCACAGGACCAGGCTGTTCCGGCCGGGGCCGGACCATCCTTCGTACCCCCAACGGGATTCGAACCCGTGTTACCTGCGTGAAAGGCAGGCGTCCTAGGCCGCTGGACGATGGGGGCCGGACCTCGTTGAGAGCGGGGTCACGATATCAGGGCCCCTCGATGACGCGTCACGGGTTGACAGGTGAACGGGCAACCGTCCAAACGGCATCAGGTGTCACCGAGATCGGCCGAGGCGGCCACCACGGCCTCTTCGAGGAGGAATCCGAGCCAGGAGAGCAGGGCCCGGGTGGGAGCGTCGTCGGCCTCCGGGTCGAACTCGTCCTCTTCGGAGACGTCCAGCCGGGTGCCGAGAAGGAGCCGTAGACCGTTCAGGACCTGCATCCACGCAGCCAACTGGTCGGCGTCGAGGGACACGGCGCTGGCGGTGGCCACGACCGTGTCGGCGGCGGCGACCCGTGTGCGGACCAGGTCGTCGTGGACCAGCTCCGAGTAGTCGGCGTCGTGCTCCGGGTCGTCCGGGTAGGCGGTCGGGTAGAGCCGCCTCAGGTCGGGATCGGCATCGTCGGCCACGACCGCCCGGAACTGTCCAGCCAGGTTCGCCAGCATGGACCGCTCGTCATCGCCCAGCCGGATGGCTGTGCGGTCGCCGTCGCGTTCGAAGGCATGCGGTCGCCGTCGTCTCAGGATCATCCGAGGGCGCCTCAGTCGTCCCGTTGCATGGTGGCCCAGAGCCCATGCTCGTGTAGTCGGAACACGTCCATCTCGGCATTCTCCCGGGCCCCGTTGGAGACCACGGCACGGCCCTTCTCGTGGACGTCCAGCATGAGTCGGTCCGCCTTCGCCTTCGAGTAGCCGAACAGCTTCTGGAAGACGTGGGAGACGTACGACATCAGGTTGATGGGGTCGTTCCAGACCAGGACGATCCAGGGCCGGTCGGCGCCCACTTCCTCGTCGTGGTCGAGGTCGGTCTCGTCGACCTCGAGCGGTGACGGGGCCGGGCTCATAGCCCAGCCCCCACCCGTGTGCTGGTCGTGGTTGCGTCCACCGGCCGGGCGCCCACGGCGGAGAGGCGCATCTTCACCACGGCCATCCAGAGAGCGGTGGCGCCGGCCACGTGGAAACCGACCAGCAGTACCGGCACCCCGGTGAAGTACTGGGTCCAACCGATGGCCGCCTGGGCGGCAACCACCGCCACGAGCAGGCGGGCCACGGGCCGCAGGTGGGAGGCATCGCGGTGGATGGCCACCACGAGGGCAGCCACGAGCATCAGGAGCAGCACCACGATCGAGCCGTGGAGGCGGGCGGCCTCGGAGACCACCAGCGGGAGTCGCTCGATGGGATCGTCGCGACTCCCGGCGTGCGGACCGGATCCGGTGACCAGCGTGCCGGTCGCCAGGACCACCATTGCCAGCCCGACCAGGGCAACCGTGAGCCGACGTACACGGGCCGTCGCCGGACCATCCCTCCTGCCGTGGTCACCGGCCCGATGGTGGAGCAGGACGGCATTGGCGACGAGCACCATGGACAGGGCGAAGTGGCCGAGAACCAGCCACGGGTTCAGGTGGCTGAGGACCACGATCCCGCCGAGCAGTACCTGCGCCACGACGCCGGCCACCAGTCCCCATGACCAGGCTTCCAGGTCGCGTCGGCGGGGCCGACGGACCATCGATCCCAGCACGGCTCCGATGACCGCCACCGAGACCAGCCCGGTCAGGAGCCGGTTGCCGAACTCGACCCAGCCGTGGAAGTCGGCCTCGGGCACGAAGCGGTCCTCTTCGCAGGTGGGCCAGTCGGAACAACCCAGTCCCGACCCCGTGAGGCGCACAGCTGCGCCTGTCACGACGATTACCGCCAGCAGGGCCAGGGCGACTCCACAGATCCTGCGGTAGGCATCGGGTGTGAGCCGGAATGACCGTGTGGGCACGGTGCCGAGGCTATGAGCGTCGGTGCCGCGTAGGGCCGTCCGGGCCGATCGGCCCCGATCAGCGGCCGGTCCGGATCCTTCCGTAGGATCCGCGTCCATGGAGATCAGGGACAGGGTCGTTGTGGTAACGGGTGCGGCGAGTGGGATCGGCGAGGCGCTGGTCGAGCGGTTCGCCGCCGACGGAGCACGTGCCGTGGTGGTTGCCGACCGCGACGCCCAGGGCGTCGCGGAGGTGGCCGGACGGATGGGTGGGATCCCGGTCGTCTGCGATGTGACCGATGAGGCGGCCGTGAAGGACCTGATCGAGTCGACGGTGGCGGCCCACGGAGCGATCGACCTGGTGGTGTCCAACGCCGGCTACGTCACCGTCGGCGGCCTGGAGGCCCCGGACGACGAGCTGAGGCGCATGTTCGACGTGCACGTGATGGCCCACCTGTACGCCGCCCGACATGCCATACCGCACATGGCCGCTGCAGGCAGCGGATACCTGCTGAACACCTCTTCGGCGGCGGGACTGCTCACCCAGATCGGGTCCCTCCACTACTCGGTCACCAAGAACGCCGCGGTCTCGCTGGCCGAATGGATCAGCATCACCTACGGCCACCTGGGCATAGGGGTGTCGGTCCTCTGCCCGCAGGCGGTCGAGACGAACATCAGGGCCAACAGCCCGACGGCCGGGATGCTTCCCGCCGACGGTTCCTCGAACGCCGCAGCGGTGGACGGCGTGCTCACCGCAGCGGAGCTCGCCGACGTCGTCATCGAAGGCCTGGCCGACGAGCGGTTCCACATCCTCCCGCACCCGGACGTGGCCGAGTACGTGCGCCGCAAGGGGGACGACGTGGACCGGTGGTTGGGTGGCATGCGCCGATTCCAGGACCGCCTGTTCCCCGACGGCCCCGGTCCGGCCGACTGGCTCGTCGGCTGACCCGGCGGTAGCCCGACCGGTACCGTCGCCCACCTCCTAGCCTGCTTCGCGTGTCAGCCCCACCGATCGGCCAGAGCATCTTCAGCCGGCGAGAGCGGGTCGCCGGCTACGTGGCGCTCACCAAGCCCCGGATCATCGAACTGCTGCTGGTCACCACCGTGCCCACCATGTTCGTGGCCGAACGGGGGGTGCCGTCGGTATGGCTGATGGTGGCCACCGTGGTGGGTGGGACCCTGGCCGCCGGCGGTGCCAACGCCGTCAACATGGTGGTCGACCGTGACATCGACGCCATCATGGAACGCACCCTGCACCGCCCGCTGGTGCGCGGGGTCATGTCGCCGAGGGCGGCCCTCACGTTCGCCGTCACCATCGAGGTGGTGGCCTTCGTCTGGCTCTTCGCCACCGTCAACCTGCTGAGCGCGCTGCTGGCGGTATCGGCCACCTTCTTCTACGTCTTCGTCTACACCCTCTGGCTGAAGCGGACCTCTACGCAGAACATCGTCATCGGTGGTGCTGCGGGAGCCGTTCCGGCCCTCGTCGGCTGGTCGGCGGTCACCAACTCACTGGACTGGGCTCCGGTCGTCCTGTTCCTCATCATCTTCTTCTGGACCCCGCCGCATTTCTGGGCGCTGGCCATCAAGTATCGGGACGACTACGCGGCAGCGTCGGTTCCGATGCTTCCTGCGGTCGCAACCCTGGCGGAGACGGCCCGCAAGATCAGCCTCTACACGGTGGTTCTGGTCGCTACGACCCTTGTCTTCGCTCCAGTGGCGGACATGGGGGCGGTGTACCTGGTAGCGGCCCTGGTCCTGGGTGGGCTGTTCGGGGTGCTGGCCCTTGCCATCCAGCGGGACCCGTCGGAGCGCACCGGCATGCGGCTCTTCTCCTACTCCATCACCTACATGACCCTGCTTTTCGCTGCGATGATCGTGGACGTTCTGGTCTGAGCCGGGTTGCCGGTTGCCGGGACGGATCCCGGCGTCCGGGCCGACTAAGTTTTGGCCGACATGCCACCGTCCGAATGGGCGTGGGTACGCCTAACATTCTGTGATCCGGGTCCGTTCGGATTGGGGGACGAGGGTGCAGTTCAGGCCCGCTGAGCGAAGAAGTCTTGATGACCACTACCGACAGCGACGGGAGCAGCACCGCCGTGGAGGAGGCGATCACCTCCACCGATCCCGTGACCCTCTCCAAGGTGTGGGGGATGGGTGGGATGACCGCCGTGCTGGTCGGTCTGGTGGCCGGGCTGCTCGTCAGCCTCGAGCGCCTCGACCTTGAAAGCGCCGGGATCTTCGGTAGCGGCGACGAGCTGTTCCAGTTCTGGTCGGCGCACCGGGTGGCCCTGGTCCTCCTCGGGGTGCTCCCGATCCTCGTAGCCCTTGGAACGACGATCGTGCCGAAGCAGTGCGGCGCCAACACGCTGTTGTTCCCCAGGGCGGCAGCCTTCGCCTGCTGGACGTGGCTGATCGGCGCCGGAATGACGGTGGTCGGCTTCCTGGTCGACGGTGGGCTGGGAACCCCGGATGGAGGCGGTCAGCGCCAGGCGACAGCGCTCACCCTCATGGGCATCCTGCTGGTCATCGGTGGCCTGATGGTGGCCACCATGTGCATCCTCTCCACGATCCTCTCCGGTCGTGCCGCCGGAATGGGGCTCGGCGACATCGGCTACCTCAGCTGGACCACCCTGGTCTCCGGCACCATCTGGCTGGGCATGCTCCCGGTCCTGGCCGCCAACGCGGTGCTGGCCTACGTGGACCTCCGTGGTCGACCGGCTGTCAGGTTCGGTGCAGAGGACGCCATCTGGGAGCAGCTCTCCTGGGTGTTCACCCACCCGGCCATCTACCTGCTGGCGTTGCCCGTGCTCGGAATCGCCCTGGACGTCATCTCCTCGGCCACCGGTTCAGAACCCGCCAACCGTGGTGTCCTGCTCGTCTCCACGGCGGCTTTCGGCTTCCTCTCCTTCGGCGCCTACGCCCAGACGTTCTTCGACACGCCCGGAACCCCGATCATGGAGGAGGCCATCTACGTCCTGGCAGCCTTCGCCATCGTGCCGGTGGCCCTGGTGGTCCTCGGTGGCGTGCTGGACCTGCTCCGGCGAGGCGGATCCGACCTCGGCTCCAGCGCCCCCGCTCCGGTGGCGCTCTCGGTGATCGCCGTCCTCCTGACCGTCGCCGGCACCGTTCTGGGCGCACTGCGTGTCGTCGCCCCCTGGGACCTGCTCGAGACCTCGGTCACCGGAGCCCACTTCACGCTCGTGGTCGGGGCGGCCATCATCGGTTCCGTGGCCGGCCTCAGCCACTGGGGCGAGGATCTCCTCGGTAGCCCCGGTTTCCCCGGCCTGATGCTGCTGGGCGGCCTCGCCGCAGCCCTCGGCGTAGCCCTGATCGGCGCCGCTGATGCGGTAAGCGGCTTCCTCGGCCAGGCCGACTTCACCGGGGTGGACCTCGCCACCGCCGGCTACCCGGATTCGGCTACCGGTGCGTTGAACACTGTCTCGACCCTCGGTGCCGCCGCCTTCCTGATCGCCGGCCTCATCTGGATGGTCGGAGGCGTCAGACACCTCGCCGCCGACTCCGAGGGGGCTGGCTGATGGCCGACATGACCCCGACCGCTCCGACCCGTCCGCGGTCCCTTGTGATCGCATCGGCCTTCGGTACCGCCGCCGTCCTTGCCTACTTCGGTGGCCTGTTCGGCATCTACTTCTCGATCCGGGCCGATGCCATGGCCTGGGGCACCCGCTGGTTCCCAGAGGGCGCCATCGAGCTGGCCCCCGGTGGAATGAACATGGCCACGATGGCCGTCTCTGCCGTCACCATGGGCTGGGCTGTCCACTCGGTCCTGAACGACGACCGGGTCCACGCCTATCTGGCCATCGTGCTGACCGCCGTGATGGGCATAGCGATGATCAACCAGACGGCCTTCTACATCGCCGACATCGGCCTTCCCATCGACACCAGCCAGGCCACGACCCTCATGTTCGTCATCGTCGGTTCGCACCTGGTGATGGTCTCGGTAGGCGTGCTCTGGTTGGGCCTGCTGCTCCTGCGGGCGCTGGGTGGACAGGACACCAGCCGGCATCGTGACCTTGTATCGGCGGCTGCCCTCTACTGGTATGCCGTGACCGCCATCTATGCCGTGATCTGGATCGGCATCTACATCGCCAAGTAGGGCGGGGGGATCGGCATGCTCACTACGGGATTCAAGCTCTGGTTCGGCCTCTGCATGGCAGCGGTCATGGCCGCCGTCTTCGCCGGGTACACATCCGGAGCGACAGAGACCGGTCCGATATCGGTGGGCTGGAAGGGCGGCATCGGGAACCACGTCTCGTACGTCATCATCATGTCGGCGGCAGCGGGTCTGGCCCTCGTGGGCCTGATCGCGGTGGCCTTCCGTGACGCTGACGCCGCGGCGCAGGCCGAGGTGCTGGGCATCGACGAGGCGCCCGAGGCACAGGCTGTCGTGGGCAACTCGCTCTGGCCGATCTTTGGTGCCCTGGGCATCGGTGCCATGGCCGTCGGCCTGGTGGTCCACCCCGCCATCTTCGTCACCGGGCTGTGCATCCTCGTAGCTGTCGGCGTCGAGTGGACCATGACCAACTGGTCGGAGAAGGTCTCGGGAGACGCTGAGGCCAATGCCACGGCCCGTGAGAACCTGATGCGGCCCATCGAGATCCCGGTTCTTGGCACCATCGGGATCGGCGTGCTGGTGCTGGCGGTATCCCGGGTGCTCCTGACGTCATCCGTCAACGGAGCGGTCGTCGTGGCCACGATCGCCGGCCTTGTGGTATTCGGCGGTGCGATGGCGATCAGCAAGCGGCCGGAGATGCCCCGCCGAGCGGTACGCGGCATCCTCTTCGTAGGGTGCGTGGCCGTGCTGCTGGCTGGCATCTTGTCAGCGGTGAACGGGGAGAGGGAGTTCCACCAGATCGGTGGCGGCGCCTCCGACGACGACGCCCAGGTGGAGACGGACCATTGATCCCGAGAATTCTACGAGCGGGGCGACCCGCGGTTCTTGTCGGTGGCGCCCTGCTGGCGCTTGCCGGCTGTGCCTCCAACGCCCCCCTTGACACCCTCAAGCCACAGGGCCCCATCTCAAGGTCGATCGACTCGCTCTCCGACCCGATCTTCCTCATCGCCGGCGTCGTGTTCGTCCTCATCTTCGGTGCTTCCGGCCTGATCTGGTGGAAGTTCCGGGACGACCACAGCACCGACGAGTTCCCGCCCCAGGTTCATGGTCACTTCCGCGCCGAGATCGCCTGGACGATCGGTCCGGCGATCCTCATGGCGGCGATCGGGGTGTTCACGCTGGTCAGCCACTTCGAGCTGAACAGCGAGGACCGCACCGACATCGTGCTCAACGTGGACGGCGTGTCGACGTCCTGGGACCCGGAGATCGTGGTCGTGGGGCAGCAGTGGTGGTGGGAGTTCCGCTACTACTTCGACGGCCTGGACGGTCTGGACCTGTCGGATCCACGCCATCTTCCGCCGGCTGACATCGTCTCGGCCAACCAGATGGTGATCCCGACCGGTTCGGAGATCGGGCTCTCGGTCACCAGCCGGGACGTCATCCACAGCTTCTGGATTCCGGCCCTGAACGGCAAGCGGGACGCTGTGCCGCGCCGTATCTCGCCGTGGAAGATCGAGGCTGACGTGCCCGGCTTCTACTTCGGCCAGTGCACCGAGTTCTGCGGTCTCAGCCATTCCCGCATGCGTATGCAGGCCGTAGCCATGGCCCCGGCTGATTTCCAGGCCTGGGTCGACGAGCAGATGCAGCCAGCAGCGGAGCCGACCGGCGCGGCGGCGCAACGCGGTCTCGCGGTGTTCGAGGGACAGTGCACCCGGTGCCACGTGGTGAACGGTGTCAACGGAGTCAACGACGACCAGCCCAGCAAGGGCGCCGACCTGGTGGCCAACGCCGCTCCGAACCTGACCCACCTGATGAGCCGTACCACCTTCGCCGGCGGGATCTTCGATCTCTACGAGCCGGACGGATCGCTGAATCGCACACAACTCGAGGCCTGGTTGCGAAATTCGCCCGCCGAGAAGCCCGCCTATGCGGAGGGACGTCGCGGCATGCCGGCGATGGGCCTCAGCGAGGGCCAGATCGATGACGTCGTCGCCTACCTCAAGACCCTTGGGGCGAGACCCGACATGGAAGTCATCGCCGCTACGGAGGTCCACCCATGAGCGACACCATCGAACTGGCGGCACCGGGCCGGCCGCTCGGCGTCTACACCCGGCCCAAGGGCGGCAGCGGCTGGCGTGACTGGATCACCACCGTCGACCACAAGAAGATCGGCATCCTCTACGGCGTCACCGCCATGGTCTTCTTCGGCATCGGCGGCATCGAGGCCCTACTGATCCGACTCCAGTTGGCAACGCCGGACGGCACGGTGCTGGGCGCCGACACCTACAACCGGGTGTTCACGATGCACGGCCTGACCATGGTCTTCATGGTGATCATGCCGCTTGCGGCGGCCTTCGCGAACTACCTCCTGCCGTTGCAGATCGGTGCCAGGGACGTTGCGTTCCCCCGGCTGAACGCTCTCTCCTTCTGGATCTTCCTGGCCGGTGGCCTGTTCCTGAACATGTCCTGGCTGCTCGGTGACTCCCCGGACGGTGGCTGGTTCGCCTATGCCCCCAACACCGGCGTCGTCTTCTCGCCCGGGCATGGCATGGACTACTACGTCCTGGGCCTCCAGATCATGGGCATCGCCTCGCTGGTCTCGGCGATGAACCTGATCGTGACCGTGCTGAACATGCGGACGCCGGGCATGACGCTGTTCAAGATGCCGGTGATGACCTGGATGATCCTGGTCGTGCAGTTCCTGCTGCTGTTCGCCGTGCCGGTCATTACCGTGGCGCTCTTCCTGCTCATGTTCGACCGCAACTTCGGCGCCAACTTCTTCAACCCGGAGATGGGCGCCGATCCGCTCCTCTGGCAGCACCTGTTCTGGATCTTCGGCCACCCCGAGGTCTACATCCTGATACTTCCCAGCTTCGGCATTATCAGCGAGGTGATCCCGACCTTCTCCCGCAAGCCCCTCTTCGGCTACCCGTTCATGGTGTTCTCGGGTATCGCCATTGGCTTCATGGGCTGGGGCGTCTGGGCCCACCACATGTTCGTGTCCGGAATCGGTCCGATCTCGGTGGCGGCCTTCTCGATGTCGACGATGTTCATCGCGGTGCCCACCGGGGTGAAGATCCTGAACTGGTTGGCGACCATGTGGGGCGGCAAGATCAAGTTCACGGTGGCGATGCTCTTCGCCTTCGGCGTGGTGTCGATGTTCACGATCGGTGGACTCTCGGG
>DUAC01000199.1:0-807 GCA_012961035.1 Acidimicrobiia bacterium | reverse complement strand
CGGCGGGTCCCTGCTCGGCATATTCGCCGGCTTCTACTTCTGGTGGCCCAAGGTGTTCGGCCACCTCCTCTCAGAGAAGCTCGGCAAGTGGAACTTCTGGTTGATGCTCGTCGGCTTCAACATGACCTTCGGCCCGATGCACATCCTGGGCCTGCAGGGGATGTCCCGCCGGATCGACTCCTACAGCCCCGGTTTCGGGTTCGAGTTCTGGAACATGTTCGCCTCGATCGGGTCGTTCATCATCGCCCTCGGCGTGCTCATGTTCGTGATCAACGTGATCGTCTCGGCTCGAAGGGCGAGGCACGAGCCACCGGTGGGCCCCGACCCCTGGGATGCCCGGAGCCTGGAGTGGTTCACGCCCAACCCGACGCCGGTACACAACTTCGACGAGCTCATCCAGGTGGATTCCCTGGACGAGTTCTGGCACCGCAAGTACGCCGAGGACGAGGACGGCCGGGTCGTACGCGTGGCCACAGCCGAAGAGGTCTGCCAGGACGGTTCCGCGACCGACGTCCACCTGCCGTCGCCTTCCTACTGGCCGTTCGTCCTGGCTGCCGGCTTCCCCTTCGTCGGCTTCGGCCTCATCTACACGCTCTGGATCTGCATCCCCGGCGCGTTGCTGATCCTGACGGCCATCTACGGCTGGATCTTCGAGCCGACCGATGACCCGGACGGTCCCCATGGCCACCATGCCGGGGATTCGTCCGACCATGACGGAGCGGAAGCACCGTCTGAATCTGCTGGAGAAACCGTCGAGGAGGCCCCCGTTGGCTGACACCGCTGCCGTGGACCACGGCCACGGGATGG
>DUAC01000198.1 GCA_012961035.1 Acidimicrobiia bacterium | reverse complement strand
GTCACTCAGGCCACCGGCGCTGGTCTCAGCGCCACCTGGCCGGAGGGCGCCGGCGTCAGGAGCGGGGGCGAGAAGGTGGGCAGGGGGGATGGGAGCACTCCCCCGCGCTCCAGCAGGGCGACCAGGACGCAGGCCAGCGCCCTGGTGTCGTCGAGGGCCTGGTGTGCGTCGACGAGTGGAACGCCCAGCGCTTCTGCCAGACGCCCGAGGCGTCCGGGGTATCCCAGCTGGCGGGCCATCTGGAGGGTGTCCACCGCATCCAGGTCCAGCGGCCCGAGCCCGGCACGGCTCCATTCGGCACGCAGGAAGCCGACGTCGAATCCGGCGTTGTGGGCCACCGGAACGCAACCGGACAACTCCTGTGCGAGGTCGCCGGCGATGGCGCAGAACCCGGGCGCCTCAGCCAGCCACGGGCGCCTGATGCCGTGGATGTCGATGCGGCCCAGGTCCGTGTCCCCGGCGTCGACGAGGGTGGTCCACTCCCCCACCACCGTTCCGTCGTTACGGATCCGCACCACGGCCACCTCGATGACATACCCGCCAGCAGGGTCCAGACCGGTCGTCTCCACGTCGAAGCAGGCGAATGTGGGCACCTGCCGACGGTAGCCGCCGGGTGCGACCGTCGGGATCCCCCGGTCATACGATTCGACGATGGAGAACACGCCGCTAGCGGCCATGGACGCCGCTGGGCGGGAGCAGCTCCAGCGGCGGACGCTGCGAACCCTCATGGGTGGCCTCATTCCGGCGGGAGCGGGCATGAGCGGTGCCTACAGCGCTGCGGCCATCCTCGGCGAGGAGCTCTCCGGCAGCGAGACACTGGGCGGCCTGGCGGCAGCCGGGATGACCGCAGGCACAGCGGTCGCGGCGATTCCGCTTGCCAGGCTGATGGCAGCCAGGGGTCGGCGCCCGGGTATAGCCGTCGGGTACCTCCTGGGCATGGGCGGTGCGACGGCCTGTGTGCTGGCCGCCATCAGCGGCTGGTACCTGCTCCTCGTACCCGGGATGGCCGGTATAGGAATCGGACAGGCGGCCAACCTGGCGGCCCGGTTCGCCGCTGCCGACATGGCGCCGGAGGCCGGCCGTGCCATCGGAACGCTCGTATGGGCCTCCACCATCGGCTCCGTGCTCGGACCGATGCTCGGCTTCGGCCCGGCCAAGTCCGCGGCCCGCTACGTGGGCCTCCCGGAGCTCTCCGGGCCCTACCTCCTCTCGGTCATCCTGTTCGCCGTAGCCGCCTTCGTGGTACTGCGGTACCTGCGACCCGATCCGCTGGTGATGTCAGGTGGTGTCGGAAAGTTCGCCGAACGGCCACGTCTGAGGTCATTCGTCCGCCCGCTGGCCACGATCTCCGCCGGTCGACTGGCCGTCGGTTCCATGGTGGCCGGACACGTCGTCATGGTCGGCATCATGACGATGACGCCTCTGCACCTCCGGGCCGGCGGTCATGCCCTGGAGGTGGTCGGCTTCGTTATCTCTCTGCACATCATCGGCATGTACGCCCTCTCGCCGCTGGTGGGCAGGGCTGCGGACCGTTTCGGTGCCAGGACGGTCATCGCTGCCGGTGGGATCCTCCTGGCGTTGGGCTCCGCCGCAGCGTCGGGAGCGGAGGCCAGCGACTCAGGTGGGGTGTACCTGGGCCTGTTCCTCATCGGCCTGGGTTGGAGCTGTGGCCTGGTGGCCGGGTCGGCGCTGCTGGTGCGTACCTTCGATGGACCCAACCGTGTCGGAATCCAGGGCCTGGCCGACCTCTGCATGACCACCTCGGGGGGACTGGCGGGCCTGGGATCGGGCTTCATGGTCGCCGTGGCCGGCTACCAGAACCTCGCCCGCATCGGCGTGGTCGTGGGACTGGCCCCGACGGTCGTGGTGGCCATCATGGTCATCTCCGGGCGCCGGCAGAGAGACCCCCTACCTGCCTGAGGGCTCGAGCACCTTCGGCGCACCTTCCTCCACAGGGCGGCCGGGGGCTACGATCGCCGCCTCGGACACGAGGGGGAAGCATGCCGGGACCGCTCCACGGATACCGGATAGTCGACCTGTCCCAGATCGTCAGCGGGCCCATGGCCACCATGCTGCTCTCCGATCAGGGTGCCGATGTCGTGAAGGTCGAGCCGGTGGATGGCCAGGACGTCCTACGGCGACCCAACTTCTCAAGGGGAGGCTTCTCCGCCTTCTTCCTCAACAACAACCGCGGGAAGCGTTCCCTGGCCGTCGACCTGCACCGGACAGAGGGACGCCGGGTCATCCTGGAGCTCGTGGCGACTGCCGACGTGTTCGTCCAGAATTTCCGGCCCGGCGTCTGCGACAGGATGGGACTCGGTTACGAGGACCTGCGGGCGGTGAACCCGGACCTGGTCTACGTGTCGATCAGCGGCTTCGGCCCGACAGGTCCCTACGCCGACAGGCCGATCCTGGACCCGGTCATCCAGGGGCTCACCGGGATGGTCGCCTACCAGGTGAACCCCGACATCCCCTTCCCGGACCTCGTCCGCAACATCGTCTCCGACAAGAGCACGGCCCTCACGGTGGCCCAGGCGATCACCGCCGCCCTGTTGGCGCGCGAGCGGGGGGCCGGCGGCCAGCACGTGGAGGTGCCGATGCTGGATGCCACCCTCTTCTTCTTCTGGTCCGATGCGATGGTCGACCTCACGATGGTCGGCGACGGTGCCACCCCCGGTCTGACCCTGGCCGAGGTGTACCGGCTGACGGAGTGCCTGGACGGCAAGCTCGTCTACTTCGCCGCATCCACGGCCCACGTCCACGGGGTGAGCCGGGCCGTGGGCCATCCGGAGTGGTGCGAGGATCCCCGCTACTGCCTGGAGGGATTCGCCGAGGACCCCCAGAACCTTCTGGACTACGGACAGATGACGGCCGAGGCCTTTGCTTCGATGTCGGTCGCGGACGCCCTCGCCGGGCTGCTCGAGGGAGACGTGCCCAGCGGTCCGATCCTGGAGAAGCCGGAGGTGCTGGTCGACCCGCAGGTCCTGCACAACGAATCGGTCGTGACCTGGGAGCATCCGGAGGCCGGCACGGTCCGTCAGGCCCGGCCCGGTGCCCGGTTCTCGGAGACGCCGGTGGAGATGCGCCTTCGGGCATCGGCCAAGGGGCAGGACACCGACGACCTCCTGCGTGGCATCGGACGGACGGACGCCGAGATCGAGGCCCTCCGCTCTGGCAACGTCGTGGCCTGACCCACTGGTTAGCGTCGTTCCATGACGCTGATCCCCGAGAGCCACCGCGACCTCTTCGACCTTCCAGCCGTATGGCACGTGGCCACCATCGGGCCTTCGGGCGAGCCCCAGGTCTCTCCCGTCTGGGCCGACTTCGACGGCACCCACATCCGGTTCCCCCACCTGGAGGGCAGGCAGAAGTGGCGCAACCTCTGCGCCGACGACCGGGTAGCCATGTCTGCGACCGACCCGACCGACAACGAGCGGTACCTGGAGGTACGCGGTCGTGTCGTGGCCTTCGAGCACGAGGGGGCCCTGGAGGTGCTGGATGCACAGGCCCGCAAGTACCGTGGCGAGGACTCCTTTCCCCGGGACCACGCCGAACCACTGGACAAGCGGATAAGCGTCGTGGTCGAACCGCTGCACTGCACGACGATGGGATGAAGAGATGAAGGACAATGAAGCGACCAACCCGATCCAGTGGTACCTGGAGGGGTTCCGCCACTACGTGGACTTCCGGGGCCGGACCGAACGGCGGGGGTACTGGTACTTCTTCCTGTTCAACTTCCTCGTCACCCTGGTGCTGGGGGCAGTTTCCGGTGCGCTGGTCGGCGCCTACCTGCTGGCAGCCTTCCTGCCCGGACTGGCTGTGTTCGTACGACGCCTGCACGACGCCGACCGCAGCGCCTGGTGGATCCTGATCGGCCTGATCCCCCTCCTCGGAAGCATCGTGCTCCTGGTGTTCCTGATAACCGAGGGCACCCGCGGTGAGAACGACCATGGGCCCGACCCACGACTGGCTACCGATTCCTGAGAACACGCCTGCGTCTACGGTGACCGATTCCTGAGGACGCGCCTGCCGCACGACGATCGGGGCGCACCGGTTCGGCGGATCAGAAGGCGAAGTAGATGAACGGGGCCACGCCGTCCGGGCCCAGGGCATCAAACGACAGGATGGCCAACGTGATCCCCGCTGCCTGGACCACCAGGGGAAGTCGTCCCGCCTTCTCCCAGAGACCGTCGAGGCGGCCCGGTGCGACCACCTGGGTGAGGAGCCCCAGGAGGAGGAGCAGGACCACCCCTACGGACAGGCCGGGAACCGATGTCCAGGACCCGCCCAGTGCAGAGAACACCTCCAGGGCACGTTCCACGTCGACCGAGCGGAAGAACACCCAGGCTGCGCACACGAGGTGGAAGGTCACCAGGGATCGGAGTAGGCGACCCACCCTGCCGGTCTCATCGGAGGGCCACCGTTCGGCGATGCGCCGTTCGACCACCAGGCCGACTCCGTGGATCGCGCCCCAGAGGATGAACGTCCAGCCGGCCCCATGCCAGAGGCCACCAAGGAGCATGGTGGCCAGCAGGTTGCGTGCCGTCCGGGCCCTCCCCCGCCGGTTGCCGCCGAGGCCGATGTACAGGTAGTCGCGCAACCAGGAGGACAGGCTGATGTGCCATCGCCGCCAGAAGTCGCTGAGGCTGAGCGCACGGTAGGGCTGGTTGAAGTTCACCGGGAATCGGAACCCAAGGAGCAGGGCGATACCGATGGCGATGTCGCTGTAGCCGCTGAAGTCGCCGTAGATCTGGAGTGCGTATCCGTAGATGGCCAGGAGGGTCTCCAGGCCGGTGGCGCCGTCGGGGTTGGCGAAGACTCCGTCTACCAGGCTGGCCGCCAGGACATCGGCAAGGACCATCTTCTTGAACAGGCCACCAAGGATGAGGCGTATGGCGCGGGTCGTGTCGATCGGTGATCGGTCGTTGGTGGCCAGTTGCGAGAGGAAGTCCCTGGCACGCACGATCGGACCGGCCACCAGCTGCGGGAAGAAGCCCACGAAGAGGGCGAAGTCCAGGAGGCTGTCAGTCGGTTCCAGGACTCGTCGGTGCACGTCAATGGAGTAGGACATCGTCTGGAAGGTGTAGAAGCTGATCCCGACCGGGAGGATTATCCCGAGGGGTCCCGCCGACACCTCCATCCCCAGGTCGCCCAGCATCCCCACGAAGGAATCCACGAAGAAGCCCGCGTACTTGAAGAACCCCAGCATCGAGAGGTTCGTGCCGAGGCTGATCCACAGGTAGAGGCGTCGTCGACCCGGATCCGAGGAGGCGTGGATGGCTCGGCCGGCCAGGAAGTCCACGATGGTGGAGATCCATATCAGGGACAGGAACCGCCAGTCCCACCACCCGTAGAAGGCGTAGCTGGCCAGCAGCATCGTCGCCTTCCAGGCAGTCGGCCGATGCAGCAGCACCGTGTGCACCGCCAGCACGAGGGTCATGAAGACGGCGAAGGTGATCGTCGGGAACAGCATGGGCGTCGACGAGTCTGCCACCCGACGACCCGCGGCCCGGGCTGTGGCGGGGTGGCCGGTACTATTCGCCAGCCATGTCAGATGACCGGCGCCGCCCGGCGAACCGCCCCGCCCTGCCCGACGGGGACCTGCAGGAGTTGATCTCCGGCTCGGGCATCCGACGGGTCCACGTGCTGGCCTGGAGGGACCTGGAGGATCCGGAGGCGGGCGGTTCCGAGCTCCACGCCCACGAGGTGCTGAAGCGCTGGTCGACAGCCGGCCTGGAGGTTGTACTGCGCACCTCGACGGTGGCCGGGATGCCCGAACGGGTGGTCCGCGACGGCTACGAGGTGGTCAGGAGGTCGGGCAGGTACCGGGTCTTTGCCGTGGCCGCCCTGGACGAGTTGCGCCGACGACACGGGAAACGGGACGCCCTGGTGGAGGTCTGGAACGGCATGCCCTTCCTCACCCCGGTCTGGGGCCGTGGGCCACGGATGGTCATCCAGCACCATGACCACAGCGCCATGTGGCCCCTGGTCCTCTCCCCCACCCCGGCCCGGTTGGGATCCCTGCTGGAACGGCGGCTGGCTCCGCCGTTCTACCGATCCACGCCCGTCGTGACCCTCTCACGCTCCTCGGCCGAGGGCCTGGTCACCGGGCTGGGCCATCGGCCCGATCGGGTCCACGTCGTCGAGCCCGGTATCGACCGCCGCTACCAACCGGGGGGCGCTCCTGAGCAGCCCCCGCTGGTACTCAGCGTCGGACGCCTCATGCCATCCAAACGCGTCGACGTACTCATCAGGGCGTTCGCCGTAGCACTCCGATCCGTGCACGGGCTTCGCCTGGAGGTCATCGGGGAGGGCCCGGAGGAGGATTCGCTACGGCGTCTGGTGACGGATCTGGACATCGCCCCATCGGTGGCCTTCCGTGGCCGGATCTCCGACGAAGCCCTCCTTGATGCCTACCGCCGGGCGACCCTCGTAGCCAGCGCCTCCATAAGCGAAGGCTGGGGCATGACGATCACCGAAGCGGCGGCATGCGGCACCCCGGCTGTGGTCTGCGACATCGCCGGACACCGCGACGCTGTCCTGGATGGCGTGTCGGGTCTGCTGGTGGCCGGGCCATCGGACCTGGCGGCCGGCCTTGTGGAGGTCACCGGGGACAAGGGCCGTCGGGCCGACCTGTCGGCCGGAGCCATTGCATTCGCGTCACGCTTCGACTGGGACCGCACCGCCACCGAGGCCTTCCGGGTGCTTGCGTCCACGGTGTCCGGCCGATGAGGAGTGGTGCAGTAGCGCTAGGGCGGGACCGGATACAGACCCTGGTGCTGGCGGCGGTGGCGTACCTGCCCCTCCTGGCCAACGACATGGGCCGCGTGGCCGCCGACACGAAGGCCTACCTGTACCTGGATCCAGGTCGGCTCCTGGCGGGTGCTCCCTACATGTGGCAACCCGAGGTGGCGATGGGGACGGTCACCCACCAGAACATCGGCTACCTGTGGCCGGTGGGCCCGTTCTTCTGGTTGGGCGAGGCAATCGGCCTGCCCGACTGGATCACGCAGCGGCTCTGGTTGGGTTCCGTGCTCCTGGCCGCCGGCCTCGGAATGCGCTGGTTCCTTCGAACGCTGGGCTGGCGGGGCGCAGCGCTGCTCGTCTCGTCTCTGGCCTACATGCTCAGCCCCTACCTCCTCAACTACGTGGATCGGCACTCGGTGATCCTGCTTCCGTGGGCCGGCCTGCCGTGGCTGATGGGCCTCACGGTGAGGGCGCTCCGGACGCCGGGCTGGCGTCATGCGGCGATCTTCGGGCTCGTCACCCTGACGGTCGGCGGCGTGAACGCCAGCTCACTCCTGCTGGTCGGCATCGGACCGGTGGCCTGGCTTGCATGGTGCGCTGTGGAGGGGTCGGCCCCATGGAGGCGGGTCGTCGGAACCGCGGCACGGATCGGGCTTGCCTTCGCCGCCACCGGCATCTGGTGGATGGTCGGTCTCGCCGTCCAGTCCAGGTACGGGCTTCCGACACTGCACCTCACCGAGAACTACAAGGTGGTCTCGGATGCCGCCACCGCTCCCGAGCTGTTCAGGGGCCTCGGCTACTGGTACTTCTACGGACAGGGCCGCCTCGGGGCGTGGATCGAACCAGCCACCTCCTATACGCGGTGGGCCCTACCGCTGTCCTTCGCCCTTCCGCTCCTGGCGTTGCTGGCCGCGGCGATCATCCGCTTCCGCCACCGCGGCCACGCCCTGATGCTGATCGTGCTCGGGCTCCTTGTCGGCATAGGCGCACACCCCTACGACGGACCCTCGCCGTTGGGCCGAATCTTCCGGGAGCTGACCCTGACGGATGCCGGGCTGGCCCTGCGGAGCACCCCCCGGGCGCTCCCCCTGTCCATCCTCGGCACCTCGATGCTCCTGGGAGCCGGTGCGGCTGCGATGGGTCGCTGGCGTCCCCGATGGGAGCAGCCGGTCGCAGCATTGCTGTGCGTCCTCGTGGTGGCGAACCTCTCGCCGCTCTGGCAGGGAGAGATCCTGGGCAGCCTCGTACAGAGGCCAGAGGACGTCCCGGGCTACTGGCACGAGGCCGCCGCCCACCTGGACGCCAGCGGGGACGGTACGCGGGTCCTGGAGCTGCCCGGCTCGGACTTCGCCGCATACCGCTGGGGCAACTCCGGCGACCCGGTGCTCCCGGGACTAATGGATCGCCCCTATGTGGCACGTGAGCTGATCCCACAGGGTTCCCCGGCATCGGCAGCCCTACTGGTGGCCCTGGACTCCGAGGTCCAGGAGGGCAGGTTGGATCCGGACGGCCTCGCCCCACTGGCACGCCTAATGGGGGTGGGCGACATCGTGCTGCGCTCGGACCTCCAGTTCGAGCGGTTCCGTACGCCCCGACCGGACGACCTCTGGGCTGACCTGCGTGACGCACCCGGTTTCGGACCTGCCGTCTCCTTCGGTACTCCCGTGGCCAACGTGGCGGGCCCGGAGAGACCCCTGCTGGACCAGCACACGCTCTCCAGGCCGGTCGGTTCGCAGCACCCGGCGCCGGCCATCGTCCTGCCCGTGCTGGATGCCCAGCCGATCCTGCGCATTGCCGATCCCACCAGGAGCATCGTGCTCTCCGGTGATGCCGATGGCCTGGTGGCCGCAGCGGGCGAGGGCCTCCTCGAGGCCGGTAGGCCCGTCCTGTTCAGCGCCTCGCTCCTGGACGACCCCGTACTGCTGGCGTCGGCGCTGGGGAGCAACACCCGTCTGATCCTCACCGACACCAACCGTCTGCAGGGACGACGCTGGGGAACCATCAGGGAGACGACCGGCTACACGCAGCGATGGGACGAGGAGGTGGAGCGAGGCGACCTCTCCGACCAGCGTCTCGACGTGCTGCCCGTTCGACCGGGGACGCTCACGGTGGCACGCCAGACCGGCATCAGGGTCGACGCCTCCGGCTACGGCAACCCGGTTACCTTCACGGCCGGCGATCGACCCTTCCATGCCGTCGACGGTCGCCTGGACACCGCCTGGACGGTCGGCGCCTTCGACGACGTGGTCGGCGAGCACCTCACCCTGACGCTCGACGAGCCGGCGCCGATCGAGAGCCTGACCTTCGTGCAGGCACGGTCACAGGGACAGAACCGTTGGATCACCGACCTGCGGATCCACCTCGACGACCAGGCCATGGACGTGGTCCTGGATGCGACGTCACTCACCCCACCCGGACAGCTGGTGCACCTCTCCGGAGCCGACGTCCGGGTGGTGGTCCTGGAGGTGCGGGATACCGACGTGGGCCGACTGGACCACTACGCAGGGGTGACGGGCGTCGGCTTCGCCGAGGTGGGTGTCGCCGGAGTGGCAGCTGACGAGACGATCCTGCTCCCGACCGACCTCACGGACCTCCTGGGCTACGACTCCGGCGCAGAGTTGGCCATCGTGCTGACCAGGCAGCGTTCGGATCCACGGGATCCCATTCGATCCGAACCCGAACGGGGGATGGACCGGACCATGGACCTGCCATGGGCACGCACCTTCGAACTACGCGGCGAGGCCCGCTGGTCCGCCCATGCCGACGATGCCCTCCTGGACGACCCCGGTGCGCCGAGGGTGAGGGCCACCGCCAGCCTCGCCGGCGACCTGGTCTCCCGTGGACGGGCCGCATTCGACGATGATCCCACCACTGCCTGGCAGCCACCGATCGGCCCGCAGGACGGTCAGGCGGTGACGATCACGCACCCCTTGCCACGGGCCTTCAGGGACCTGACGCTCACCTACCGGGCCGACGGGCTGCACTCGGCCCCGAGTGCGGTCACGGTCCTGGTCGACGGGGTGCCCATCGGACGTTCCACCCTTCCCGGAACACTCCGGGCTGCCGATGATCTCGTGACGGTGGACCTCGGCCTGCCGGACGCCACGGGACGCTCCCTGACGATCCGGATCGACGAGGTGGTCGAACGTCGGACCATGAACTGGTACTCGGGACTACCTGATGTCCTGCCGGTGGCCATCGTGGACATCTCCGACGGGTTCGACTTCCCGGAGCGCCCCCAGCGGATCGACACGGGTTGCCGTGAGGACCTCCTGCGTCTGGACGGCCGATCCGTGCCGGTGCGTATCACCGGGTCGACCCCTGATGCGTTCGCCAGACGGCCCCTCACGGTGACGGCCTGCGGCCCGACCCTTGAGCTCTCCGAAGGCGAGCACAGGATCGTGGCGACTGCGGGAGCAGACTCGATGTACGACCTGGACCGCCTGGTGCTCACATCGGCTTCCTCCGGAATCGCACCCACCCACGCTGGGATGCCATCCCTGCGCGTCCAGAAGCTGGATCGGACCGAGATCCTCCTCGAGGTGGAGGGCGCCACGAGCCCCTACTGGCTGGTCCTGGGCCAGAGCCTCAGCGCCGGCTGGCAGCTCCGGGACGACGCTGGGCTGGACCACGGCCCACCACGTCTCGTGGATGGCTTCGCCAACGGTTGGCTGGTTGCTCCGGATGACGCCGCCCGCACCTCCTTCCGCCTGGTGTGGGCACCCCAGAGAACGGTCTGGATAGGCCTGTGGGCTTCTGTCATGGCGGCGCTGGCGTGCCTCCTGGTTGCCATCCGGGGTCGCCGCGACTCCGGTCCGTTGGCGCCGGGGTCACCGGTATTCGAGGATCTCCG
>DUAC01000197.1:6476-10624 GCA_012961035.1 Acidimicrobiia bacterium | reverse complement strand
TCGGCCCTCGTCCACGTGCGCGTCGGCCAGGTTGCGGCGGCACGCCTGCAGTTGGCCAACGGTGACGGCCCGACCGGCATCCGTGGACTGGACCTGGCGCCCGGGCTGCCGGAGGCCGGGTCACGCCTCTTCGTTCCCGGGGTCGGGCCGGTACCTGGGTCGGTAGCAGGGTCGACTCCCGGGTCGGCGGGCGACCTCTCGATGGTGGTGCTGAACCCCGGGGAGGAGACCATCGAGTTGGAGGTGGTGGCCCGTACGTCCCCGACGGACGGGTTCGTCGAGCCCTGGCCCGTGGTGCTGCGGGCCGGCCAGCGTCACGTCGTCGACCTCGGCGACGGGCGCCTGGATGGAGTGGGAACGTTCGGCATCGAGGTCAGGACGCTGGACGGCCAACTCGTGGCGGCTTCGCTGGTGCGCCGCGGAGCGGTCACCGGAGCCCAGCGGACGGGTGGCAACGGCCAGGCTGCCGATGACCAGCCGACCCATGGCGGCGCGGACGTACCCGATCTGGCCGTCCGCCCCCTGACGGCGGTGGCGGCACGCGGTTGGCTGGTCGACCTGGGGGAGAGGTTCGGGAGCAGCGGGGACATCCTGGCGGTGGCCAACCCATCCGGTTCCAGCATCGCCACCATCGAGGTGAAGGTGCTGGCCGGTCGGGCCCCGGAGGGCCTTCCCGCCGTCGTGGAGCTGGGCCCCGGGGCCCAGGTCGTCTTCCCGCTGGGGGCGGGCGGACCTGTGATCCTGGCGGTGGAGTCCACCTCGGGGGTCGTGGCGTCCGTCCGGGAGTCGTCACCGTCCGGGTCTACGGCCGGTGTGGCGGTGGCGGTGGCCGGCACCGAGGAGTGGCCGGAGTCCGGGTAGGTCAGTCGCCGGCGCTGCAGCCGTCCGGGGTGCAGCCGGGTTGGCGGAGCTCGGCGAGGCTTCCCCACAGGTGGGTGGCCGAGACCGGTCCCAGATGATGGCTGCGGACCACGCCGACGGCGTCAACCAGGAGCACCATCGGAACCGCTTCCACGGCGTACCGGTCGTGCAGGTCCTTCCGGGCGCCTGCCTCGACCTCGTGGAATGCCACCGCCTCGCTCTCCAGCGGGCTGGCCACCTCCACCACGGAGCTGCACGTCTCGCACCTGGCCGATGTGAAGACCGCCACCAGCCAGGGGGCGTCGGGTCGGTCGAAGTCCTGCCGGTCCAGTTGCTGGGGGACCGACCAGCCGGTGCGGACCGGCGCATCCGGTCGTCGGCGCTGCACCAGGTGGGCCAGCGTGCCGGCCGCTGTGGCGACCACGACGAGGAGGAGCAGGCGGTCCATCTGCGGACCGGTCAGTCGGTGCTTGCGGGGTCGCTGACGGCAGCCGGCGCCGCCGTGTCCGGCGGATCCTCGTCTGCCGCGGCCGAACCTGTATCCGAACCGGCGGTGCTACCTGAGGCGGAGCCGGACGTGTCATCAGAAACAGAATCAGAACGAGCCTCCGAGCCGTTCTCCGAGCCGGAGTCGGGGTCGGCGGCAACCCTGATGAGGCGGCCCACCTCTTCTCCGCTGATCGTCTCGTGCTCGAGGAGCGCCCGGGCGATCAGGTTCAGGGCATTGCGATGTTCGGTCAGCAGGGCACGACAGCGCGACTCCTGGTCCATGAGGATCCGCTGGACCTCCTCGTCGATCAGCTGGGCCGTGTGGTCGCTGTACTCACGACTCGAGAGGAGGTCGTCTCCCAGGAACACCTGGGCCCTGCTGCCCCAGGCCATCGGGCCGACCCGCTCGCTCATGCCCCATTCCCGGACCATCTTGCGTGCCAGCTCGGTGGCGCCGACCAGGTCGTTGCTGGCCCCGGTGGAGGCGACGCCGAAGACCAGCTCCTCGGCCATCCGCCCGCCGAGGCTCACGACGAGGGAATCCTCGATGAAGTTCTGCCGGTAGAGGTGACGTTCCTCCTCCGGCAGCTGCATGGTCATGCCGAGGGCCATGCCGCTGGGGATGATCGTCACCTTGTGCAGGGGGTCGGCGTTGGGAAGCAGGGAGGCACAGAGGGCATGGCCCGCCTCGTGGTAGGCGATGGCCTCCTTCTCGTCCGCTGACAGCGCCAGCGACTCCCGCTTCTGGCCCATGAGGGTGCGGTCCCTGGCCTGCTCGAAGTGATCGGCCGCAATGGAGTCCTCGCCGGTGCGGACCGCGATGAGGGCGGCCTCGTTCACGAGGTTGGCCAGGTCTGCGCCGCTCATGCCCGGCGTGCCCCGCGCTACCAGGCCCAGGTCGACGTCGTCGTGGATCCGCTTTCCCTTGACGTGGACGTCCAGGATCTTCCGACGGTCGTCCAGCTCGGGGAGCGGCACGACCACCTGGCGGTCGAATCGGCCCGGCCGCAGCAGGGCGGGGTCCAGGATGTCGGGGCGGTTCGTGGCGGCGATCATCACGATGCCCTCGCTGGACTCGAAGCCATCCATCTCCGAGAGCATCTGGTTCAGCGTCTGCTCCCGCTCGTCGTGGCCGCCGCCCAGGCCGGCGCCGCGCTTGCGTCCGATCGAGTCCACCTCGTCGATGAAGATGATGGCCCTGCCCATCTTGCGGGCCGTCTCGAACAGGTCGCGGACCCTGCTGGCCCCCACGCCCACGAACATCTCCATGAAGTCGGAACCGGTGACCGAGAGGAACGGCACCCCGGCCTCACCGGCCACCGCCCTGGCTATGAGCGTCTTGCCGGTTCCCGGAGGCCCGACCAGCAGCACGCCCTTGGGGACGCGGGCGCCGATCTCGGAGAACTTCTCGGTGTCCTTCAGGAAGTCCACGACCTCGCGGATCTCCATCTTCACGCCCTCGTAGCCGGCCACGTCGTCGAACGTCGTGCCGGGGCGTTCCGAGGAGTAGGTCTTGGCCCGCGACCGGCCGATCGACATCATCCCGCCCATCTGGCCCTGGGCCCGGCGGCTCATCCACCAGAAGAACAGGATGATCATGCCGACGGGTAGCAGCAGCGGCAGCCACGACTGGAGGAACCCCGGCTGCGGGGTCTCGAAGAGGACGGCGGCACCGCTCTCGGCCAGCAGTCGCCGATCGTCGATGGAGAGCTCCAGCGGGCCTGCGGTCACGTGGAGGACACCGTCGGCATCGGTGAACTCGATGCGGCCGGTCAGGTTGTCCACCAGGACGTCGCTGACCTCGTGTGCGGCCACCCGGCTCAGGAAGCGGTCGTAGGTGACCTCGTCCAGTTCATCGGCGGGGAAGAGGTTGGGCAGGAAGAGGGCCGAGGCGATGAGGCCCAGGATCAGCCAGATGCCCCAACGGGGCCAGCCCTGCTCGCGGCTGGGCTTGGTGCCTGCGGTCGGTCGATCGGCCGTCGTCTTGCGGCTGCCTGTCTCCTTGCGGTTGCCCTTTCGGCCACCCTGCCGTTCGGAGCGCCGACCGGACGACCTGCCGCCTCGTTTGTCGGATCCGTCCGCCATGCCTCCATCGTACGGGGGCCCTGTGTCGGTCAGGCCCCGGCCCGCTTCCTGCCGGGCACGGATGGCGCTTCGGACCGGCACCGCAATCCCGGGCGGTGACCCCTGGCAGGGAGTCCCGGTGGGGAGCCCCTCGCTAGGGTTCGACCGATGGACGGTCCTTTCTCCGATCACGGTTCTTTCTCCGAGCGTGGTCCTTTCTCCGATCACGGGCCTTTCTCCAATCACGGTTCTTTCTCCGATCACGGGCCTTTCTCCGAGCAGAACCCAGGAGGACGCGGCTCTGCGTCCGGGTCCGGTCCTGCTTCGCCCGTGCGCCCCTGGGGGATCGGCCACGTGGTGGCCGGGATGGTGGTCGGGATGGTGGCCAGCGTCGTGGCCGCCGGGATCGTCTTCGCTGTCGGCGACTATGGGGTCGACGACGCCATTCCCCTCTCCGTGGTGGCCATCCTCCAGGCTGCCCTCTGGACCGGCCTGCTGGGGGTGCCGCTCTGGCTGGTGGTGGCCCGGGGCGTGCGCTGGGCCGACCTGGGCTGGGGAGCGACCGCCAGGGATGCATGGCAGGGCCTGTTCATCGGCATCGCCACCCAGGCGGTCGTCGTTCCGGTCATCTACATACCGCTGCTCCTCATGACGGACGACCTGGACGTCTCGGGTCCCGCCCGGGACCTCGTCGACAAGGCATCGGGCGGCGGCATCCTGCTGCTGTTCCTGGC
>DUAC01000197.1:813-6437 GCA_012961035.1 Acidimicrobiia bacterium | reverse complement strand
AGCTCTTCTTCCGCGGGTTGACGCTGCGGGCCTTCGAGGCCCGGATGCGTCCCCGGATCGCCCTGGTCGTGTCCGCCCTCGTGTTCGGCGCCGTGCACCTGCAGCTCCTGCAGTTCCCGGCCCTCGTCGCCATCGGCCTGGTCTGCGGCTGGCTGGCGCAGCGCGACGGTCGGATCGGGCGGGCGATCTGGGCCCACGTCGGGTTCAACGGGCTGACCGTGGCCCTGCTGCTGCTCGAGATCCCGACCGGATGAGCGAGCCCGTCCCGGAGGCCGCTGCCGAGGCGGCCCCGCCCAACCCGGAGGACGGTGCCGATGGCGCCGCCAGCCCGTTGGTGGCCGCGCTGCGACGCATCCCGCTGACCACATGGGTGACCGGCTTCCTCGTGGGGGGCAGCGTCCTGTTCGTCCTGTGGGTCGTCAACCCGGACGGCCTGCTCTTCACCAGGTCCACCCCGACCGGCGGCGACCTGGGCGCCCACGTCTGGGGACCTGCCTTCATCCGCGACGAGCTGCTGCCCCGGTTCCGCCTCACCGGGTGGACGCCGGACTGGTACGCCGGGTTCCCCGCCTACCACTTCTACATGGTGGTCCCGATGCTGCTGGTCGTGGCGGTGGACGTCGGCCTGGCCACGCCGCTCCTGGTGGTCGTGCTGCCTGCCATCGGCCTGGTTGCGACACGCCTGCTGCGCAACCGGTCCACCGGCTGGATCACCCGGCTGGCCCTGCTGGGTGCGGCCACCGTGCTGGTGGTGCCCGTCCACTACGGCATGGCGCTGAAGTGGGTGACGATCGGTGGCCTGGTGGTCATGCCGGTGGCCGGATGGCTGACGGGGCGCCTGGCCGGTCTGCCCTTCCCCGGCCCGGCGCTGACCGCCGTGGCCACCCTGCCGTTCGTGTTCGACCGGTCGTTCAACATCATGGGCGGCAACCTGATGTCGACCATGGCCGGCGAGTTCGCCTTCACGCTGGCCGTGGCGGCCTGCCTCGTCTACATCGGCCTCATGGTCCGGGGCCTCGAGACCGGCCGGGGTCGGGCCGCTGCCGCAGCGATGCTGGCCCTCACCGGGTTGTGCCACCTGCTCGTGGCGTTCTACGCACTGGTGGCATCGGCGGTTGCCCTGGCCATGCGACCGAGCCGTGAGGCGTTTCGCTGGATGCTCACCACGGGGCTGGTCGCCGGCCTCTGCTCCGCCTTCTGGGTCCTGCCCTTCTGGTGGCAGCGGGACCACCTCAACGACATGTCCTGGCACAAGCTGACGCGGTTCCGGTCCTATCTGCTGGACCGTGACCAACTGGCCGCCGACTTCCTGACCAACGATCCACCGCTCCAGGTGGCGATCCTCGTCGCCATCGTCGGACTGGTGGTGTCGATCGCGTTCCGTCGCCGACTCGGTTTCGTGCTGGCCGGTTCAGCGGTCCTGCTGGGACTGGCCTTCGTCCACCTCCCCGAGGGGCGCCTCTACAACGGCCGGATCCTCCCCACCTACTACCTCAGCATCTACCTGCTGGCCGCCATCGGCGTGGCCGACGTGCTGCGGCTGGCGGGTCGCCTCCTCGACGGCATGAGGCGTTCGGCGGGCGGCCTGGCCGGGCGCCTGCTCACCGGCGGCGGAGCGGTGCTGGCCTTCATGGCCCTGATCCTCTACCTGGGCATGCCCCTGAGGGCCCTTCCGACCGGTTCCATGTCGGGCAACACCTATTCGTGGCTGGGCTTCCAGACCGAGGAACTCAACCTGGGCAGGTCCTGGGTCCGCTGGAACTTCGAGGGCTACGAGAATCGGATAGGCGACGCTACGGGCGGCGGCTGGGAGGAGCAGCGGGCGCTGACCGCCACGATGCGCGAGATCGCCGAGGAGCGCGGCTGTGGCCGGCTGCTCTGGGAGTACAACAGCGACCTGGTGCGGTACGGCACGCCGATGGCCCTGATGCTCCTGCCGCACTGGACGGACGGCTGCATCGGCTCCATGGAGGGCCTCTACTTCGAGGCCTCCACGACGACGCCGTACCACTTCCTGATGCAGTCGGAGCTCTCCATCTCGCCGTCACGCGCCCAGCGCGGCCTGCCGTACCGGGACTTCGACCTGGATGCCGGCGTCGACCACCTCAGGCAGTTCGGCGTTCCCTACTACGCGGCCTTCTCGGAACGGGCGGTGACCGACGCGCGCGGGCACCCTGACCTGACGGAGTTGGCGACCAGCGGACCGTGGACCGTGTTCGCCGTCGCCGGCGCCGAGATGGTCGTCCCGCTGGAGGTGGAACCGGTCGCCTTCCTGGGCGTCGACCATGCAGGCTGGCTGGAGCCGGCCGTCGAGGTGTTCCAGGAGGGCTCGTCCGCCGTGCCGCGGACCATCGGCGGTCCTGACCAGTGGCAGCGGGTCGCCCCGGGCGAGCTGCCGGAGCGACGGTCGCTGCCGTCGGTGAGCGTCACCGACATCACGACCGGTGTCGACTCGATCTCGTTCCACGTGGACCGGGTGGGCGTGCCGGTGATGGTGCGTGCCTCCTTCTTCCCCAACTGGGAGGCGTCGGGGGCCGACGGACCGTGGCGCGCCACGCCGAACCTCATGGTGGTGGTGCCCACCGGAAACGAGGTGACGCTCACCTACGGCCGGACCGGTGTCGACGTCGTCGCCATCCTGCTCAGCCTGTTCGGGCTGGTCGCCCTGGTCGTCCTGGCGGGACGGTCCCGGCGCACACCCGGAGGGGGGCCTGACGGCCTGTCGCCGGCAGCGCCCTGGTTCGACCTGGCGGGCATCGGGCCCGACGGAGACCTGCGCCTGGACCGATGGGTACAGAGACGCGTCGCCGGGCCGGCTGAACCGGTTGGCTCGGACGGCCCAGATGTCCAGGATGCCTGTGGGTCGGAAGACCCGGAAGACCCTGTTGGCCCTGTTGGCCCTGTTGGCCCTGTTGGCCCTGTTGGCCCGGTTGGCCGGGATGCCGAGGAGCCTGCTGAATCGGCTGGCACCGAGCCGGAGGTCGCTTCGCCGTGAGGGATCGTCTGCGACGCTTCGCCGTGGTGGGCCTCATCGCCACCGTCGTCGACGTGGGCCTCCTCGTCCAACTCCTGGAGTGGGGCTGGCCGGTGGTGGCCGCAGACGTGGTGGCCCTGGCCGTGGCGGCGCTGGTTGCGCGGCGCCTCCACCGCCTCGTCACCCTGCGCGACGACCCCTTCGCCCGCTGGATAAGGATCCGACGGGTCTTCGTGGCCGTGGTCGTGGTAGCAGGGCTGGTCGACCTGACCGTGCTGGCCGTGATCGGTACGCCGGGAGGTCCGGGCCGCGACCTGGCCGCCAAGGTGGTGGCGGTGGTCGCTGCGGCCGGGGTACGTGGCATTGCCTACCGGGCCTTCCTGTTCCGGGTGATCCGGCGGGAACAGGACAGTCCCTCCGACCGGTCGCCCGCAGCCGGGGCGTTCCGGGTCAGCGTCGTGCTGCCCGCCTACTCGGAGGCCGATCGCATCTCCGTGGCCGTGACCCGTGTCCGCCGGGAGTTGGGCGAAGCACTGGGTCGGGACGGGGAGGTTGAACCCGTGGAGGTCATCGTGGTGGATGACGGTTCCCCGGACGAGACGGCTCAGCGGGCCGAGGCTGCCGGCGCCGACCGGGTGGTGCGCCTGGAGCGCAACTCTGGGAAGGGTGCCGCCGTGCGTGCCGGGGTGGCCGTGGCCACCGGACGGACCGTGGTCTTCACCGACGCCGACCTGGCCTACGGGCCGGCCCAGGCCGCCGCCCTGGTCCTCCAGGTCGAGGCCGGCTACGACATGGTGGTCGGGAGCCGACGCCACACCGACACCCGGACCCTGGTCCGGACCGGGCGCATCCGGGAGGTGGGTGGACGGCTGGTGAACCTGGCGACCCACGCACTGCTTCTGGGCCAGTACCGCGACACCCAGTGCGGGCTGAAGGCATTCCGGGCCGATGTGGCCCACCGGCTGTTCGAGGCTTCGACGTTGGACGGCTTCGCCTTCGACGTGGAGCTGTTCCACCTCGCCGAGCGCTGGCGGTTGACCCTGGCGGAGGTTCCGGTCGAGGTCGAGAACTCGGAGCGGACCACCGTGCGTGCCCTGCGGGACGGGTTTCGGCTGGTGGTGGACCTCGTCAGGGTTCGGCAGCTGGCCCGCCGAGGCGGCTATCCGGCTCCGGCCGTGGACCCGTCGACGGCCGGTTCCCGCCCGGTTGCTTCCGCCGCAGGCCCTGCGACGGAGGGCCGTGGCCAGGTGGATCCTGCTGCCGTCGGCGTCGTCTTCAAGGCGTACGACATCCGCGGCCGGGTTCCCGAGGAGCTGGACGAATCGTTGGCCGGAGCCATTGGCAGGGCCTTCGCCCTGCTGGTGCGCGACGAGGAGCCCGACACGACCCGGGTGGTCGTCGGTAGGGACATGCGTCCCAGCGGCACCCTCCTAGGGGCGGCCTTCGCCTCCGGCGTGATGTCCGAGGGACTCGACGTGGTGGACCTCGGCCTGGCGTCCACCGACATGCTCTACTACGCCTCCGGCAACCTGGGCGTGCCCGGTGCGGTGCTCACCGCCAGCCACAATCCGGCCGGCTACAACGGCATGAAGCTCTGCCTCTCGGCCGCCCGGCCGGTCGGCGGTGACACGGGCCTGGACCGCATGGCGGCCCGGATCCTGGCCGGATTCGACGGCGTCGTCGCCGTCGGTAATGGGTCCACGACCTCGCTGGACGTCCTTTCGGCCTTCGTGGAACACGTCCGGTCGTTCGTGGACCTCGACTCCCTTCGGCCCCTGCGCGTCGTCGTTGACACCGCCAACGGCATGGGTGGGCTGGTGGTGCCGGCGGTGTTCGACGGGCTCCCGTTCCACCTCGACCACCTCTTTGCGGAACTGGACGGCACCTTCCCGAACCATCCGGCCGACCCGATCCAGCCGGAGAACCTCCGTGACCTGCAGGCCCGGGTGCTCGAGACAGGCGCAGACATCGGCCTGGCCTTCGACGGCGACGCCGACCGCGTCTTCCTGGTGGACGAACAGGCACGTCCGGTCTCGGGATCCACCACCACGGCACTGGTGGCCAGCGGCGTGCTGCGGCGTGAACCGGGGGCGACCGTGCTCCACAACCTGATCTGCTCCAAGGCCGTGCCGGAGGTGATCGCCGAATGCGGGGGCCGCGCTGTGCGCACCCGGGTCGGCCATTCGATCATCAAGCAGGCCATGGTGGAGGAGGGCGCGGTGTTCGCCGGGGAGCACTCAGGCCACTACTACTTCCGGGACAACTACCGGGCCGACTCCGGGCTGATCGCCGCCCTGGTGGTGCTGGAGGCCCTCTCGGCCTCCGACCTTCCCCTCAGCGGCCTGCTGGCGCCGTTCGATCGCTACGCGGCCTCCGGCGAGATGAACACGACGGTTGCCGATCCGGCGGCGGTGATCGAGTTCGTGGCCGGGCACTACCCAGACGAGGCCCAGGATCGGCTGGACGGCCTGACCGTCGACTCCGGGGACTGGTGGTTCAACCTCCGACCGTCCAACACCGAGCCGCTGCTCCGACTCAACGTCGAGGCGGCCGACGACGAAGCCTGTGCGGCCCGTGCGGCCGAGGTGCAGGCCCTGATCGACCAATAGCCTCCAGTCCATGACCCTGGACCCGAAGCTCCTGGAAATTC
>DUAC01000197.1:0-681 GCA_012961035.1 Acidimicrobiia bacterium | reverse complement strand
AGGCGGAGCACGGGCGCCTCCTGGCCATGGCCGAGTCCGAGGGGATCCGGCCCACCTTCGGCGACTGACCCGGGGGCGATCGCATCGTGGACCGACTGCCCGGTCGACTGCAGCACTACGACTGGGGTTCCTCCACGGCCCTGGCCGCGCTACGTGGCGTGGAGCCGTCCGGCAGGCCTGAAGCCGAGCTCTGGTTCGGAACCAACCGGGCCGGATCAGCCGGGTCGGGACCTGGACCTGACGGGCAGTACCTGCCTGATGGTGACCCTGACCAGGGGGGCCAGCCGGGCCAGCTTGATCAGCAGGCCCAGCCTGACCTGCCGTACCTGGTCAAGCTGCTGGCTGCCGACCGACCGCTCTCCCTGCAGGCGCACCCCGATGCCCGGGCCGCCGCTGACGGATACCTACGCGAGGAGGAGGCCGGCCTCGCTCCCGACGACCCGACGCGCTCCTTTCCCGATCCGGGTCCCAAGCCCGAGCTGCTCTGCGCCATCACCCGGTTCGAGGCCCTCTGCGGGTTCCGGCCCGTTCCCGAGGCGCTGGAGGTGGCTCGGGCCCTCGACGTTCCGGCCCACCTCCTGGACCTGCTGGACGGGGCGGGCCCGGATGCCCGGCGCCACCTGGTGGGCACTGCCCTTTCTGGCGATGGAGGCGATGGCGGTGGCCGTGACATCGCCCGGC
>DUAC01000196.1 GCA_012961035.1 Acidimicrobiia bacterium | reverse complement strand
GACTCCCCGGGAACAGCCGCTGTCGTGGGTGGCGCCGTGCCGGCCGTAGGAGCTTCCGTCGACGTGGTCGTGCCGTACGCGGACGAAGCCGTGCCGGAGGATGGGGCGGTCGTCGACGCTGCGGTGCCGTAGCCGGTCCCTTTTCCGTAGGCAGTCGTCGTGCCGTATGTGGCTGAAGTGGTGCTGGAGGCGGGGCCAGCGGTCGTGGTGGCCGTGGAACCGGCCTGGGCCGCGCTGGCGGTCTCTACCGCCGATGCCAGGTCGGGGGCGGGGGGAGCATCGGATCGGAGCAGGAACCACCATCCGACGACGGCCACCACCACCACACCGAGAACCATCCGGGCCAGTCGCCGCCTCTCCATCCTTCGACCCTAGGTCCCACTTCCCGATCAGGCCCTGTCGCGCCCCAACTCCTAGGGTCGGGTGGGATGAAGTTCGGAATCTTCTACGAGCACCAGTTGCCCCGGCCCTGGTCGGACGGCGACGAACACCGGCTCCTCAAGGACGCCCTGGACCAGGTCCAGCTGGCCGACCGACTCGGCTACGACTACGTGTGGGAGGTGGAACACCACTTCCTGGAGGAGTACAGCCACAGCTCCGCACCTGAGGTGTTCCTGGCCGCAGCCAGCCAGCGGACGCAGAGGATCCGGCTGGGCCACGGCATCACCCTCCTGCCCGGCGCCTACAACCACACGGCCCGGGTCGTCGAGCGCATCAACACGCTGGACCTCCTGTCCGACGGACGGGTCGACTTCGGCTCAGGTGAGTCGTCATCCAACGCCGAGCTGGAGGGCTTCGGCATAGACCGGACCACCAAGCGGGAACAGTGGCTGGACCACATCGAGGCCGCCACCCGGATGATGGTCGAGGAGCCGTTCGCCGGATGGGACGGCCCCTGGCTGCAGATGCCGCCACGCAACGTGGTGCCCAAGCCGTACCAACGCCCGCATCCCCCACTGTGGGTGGCCTGCAGCCAGCGCGAGACCATCCACCTGGCTGCCCAGAAGGGAATGGGCGCCCTCACCTTCGCCTTCGTGGAACCCGGCGAGGCCGAACAGTGGGTGGGCGAGTACCACGACATCATCGCCTCCGAAGACTGCGTGCCGGCCGGATTCGCCGTCAACCCCAACATCGCCTGCGTGCTGCCGTTCATGTGCCACGAGGACGAGGAGACGGCCCTGGAGCGCGGCATCGACGGCGCCCACTTCTTCGGCTACTCCCTCGGCCACTTCTACGGATTCGGCGACCACCGCCCCGGGACCACCGACATCTGGGCGGAGTTCCAGGAGAACCGCAGCGCCTTCGGGTTCGACCGGGAGACGGCTTCCCAGACCGCGGTCAGCCTGAGGGCGCGGATGGAGGGCGACGGCCTGCTCTCGCTGAGGGGGGCCATAGGCACCCCGGACCAGATCCGCCAACTCCTCCGGGAGTACGAGGCAGCCGGCATCGACCAGGTGATCTTCGTGAGCCAGGCGGGACGCAACCGGCACGAGCACATCTGCGAGTCGATGGAACTCTTCGCCCGCGAGGTCATGGGTGAGTTCGCCGAACGGGACCCGGCCCACGTGGCGGCCAGGGACGAGCGCTTGGCGGGCGCCGTGGCGGCTGCCCTGGCTCGACGCGACGGGCCGCGACAGGTGGACCCCGGGTATCGGATCCCGCCCCCCATCGCCCAGGCATGAGCCGGCTGGCACGGACATGAACCAGCCGGCACGGACATGAGCCGGCTGTCCGCGGCCGCCGTGGTGACCGCCGTGGCGCTGCTGGCGGCTTGTGCCGGGCCGGATACCACCGGGCCGGTGGTTGCGCCAGCCA
>DUAC01000195.1:1536-1818 GCA_012961035.1 Acidimicrobiia bacterium | reverse complement strand
CAGGAGGTCGGCCATCGGTAGCGATCCGAATCGCTGGTGCAGGGCCCACCAGCCGTCGATGCAACCGGGTACGGGAACAGACCTGACGTCGCCCCTGTGGGGCATCGACGTGAAGCCCTCGGCCAGCAGCCCGGCCGGATCTGCGCCCGACCCGGCCCGACCGGAGGCATTCAGGCAGGCCGGTGGGCCGGTGCCTGTGTGGACGAGGGCGAACAGGTCACCACCGAGTCCGCACATGTGCTGCGCGGTGACCGCAAGGACCGAGTTGGCGGCGATGGCTGC
>DUAC01000195.1:569-1474 GCA_012961035.1 Acidimicrobiia bacterium | reverse complement strand
CCGGCGGCCATGGCATCGACTCCCGCCCTCGTCGCCAGCGGGTCGATGGTGCTCACCATTGCCGTGTCGGCATGCCGGAGCACGTCGCTCCGAGGGTCATTCGCCATCGCCGCAGCCTTGCAGGTGGATGCCCGGTGGCGGACCGTCGGGTCGTACCCTGCGCCGATGGGTCGGACGGAGGCTGGTGACAGGTTGCTCACCGGGAGGTTCCTGGTCCTCTGCGGCGGCTCGCTGGCCTACTTCCTGGCCCTGGGATCCACCTGGCCGGTGGTCCCATCCTTCGTGCAGCACGACCTGGGAGGCGGGGGACTGGCCGTGGGGCTGTCGGTCGGCGCCTTCGGATTCTCGGCGGCGATCCTGCGACCGCTGATCGGGCCGCTGGGAGATCGGAGTGGCCGCCGCTTCCTCCTGGTGGGTGGCTCACTGGTCGTGTCCCTGTCGATGCTCCTGCTGGTCCCGGCGGCCAGCGTGCCGGCCGTGATCGGTGCCCGGCTGGTGCTGGGAGTGGGAGAGGCCGCCTACTTCATCGGCGTCTCCTCGGCCATCCAGGACCTGGCACCACCGCACCGTCGTGGTGAGGCGACGTCCTACTTCACGGTGACGCTCTACACCGGTCTGGCCATCGGACCCGGCCTGGGAGAGTGGTTGTACGAGACGGGTAGCTACGACAGGGCGTTCACGGTCGCCGCCATCCTGGGCCTGCTGCCGCTCCTGTTCGCCAATGCTGCCCCCGGCCGTCCCGACGACCCCTTCCGGGGGCCACTGCTGCGGTGGCGCCTCCATCCGGCGGCCATCCGACCGGGCATCGTCCTGTTCATTGGCCTGCTGGGTTACGCGGGCTTCCTGGCGTTCATCGCCCTGCACGCCGAGAGCGTCGGGGTGTCCTCCAGCGGCTCGGTCTTCGC
>DUAC01000195.1:0-494 GCA_012961035.1 Acidimicrobiia bacterium | reverse complement strand
GTCGTTGGCGACCACCCGGTTGTCGTTGGGCTTCAGCGCTGCCGGCCTGGCCGTGTTCGGCCTCTGGACGACGCCCACCGGTGTCTACATCGGGGCGGTGGTGATGGCCCTGGGGCAGTGCTTCCTGTTCCCGGCTCTCTTCGTGCTGATGGTGGACCGGGCGCCGGAGTCGGAGCGGAGCCATGCAATCGGGTCGTTCAGCGTCGCCTTCGACCTGGCAATCGGCCTGGGCGGGTTCCTGGTGGGCGGCGTGGTGGCCCTCACCGACAGGCCCGGAGGTTTCCTGTTCTGCTCGCTGGTGGCCGCCGGTTCGCTGTTCGCCACCGGTCCACTCCTGGGTCGGATCGGGGCGACGGCCCGTTCGGAAGCCGGCCCGCTCACCTGACCGGCCCAACCCTGTGGCCGGCCCGGGTTCCAGCCCGCCTCGTCCCATGCCGCAGCGGGCTGTGAGAATCCGCAACGCAGACGAGATGGGAGGCCCGATGGGCGACGAG
>DUAC01000194.1 GCA_012961035.1 Acidimicrobiia bacterium | reverse complement strand
ACGTGACGATCCCCTCCAGGTCGTCTCCCAACTCCAGGGCTGACGCCAGGTGCAGTGCCTCCAGGCTTCGCATCCCCGCGGGCTCCAGCGTGACAGCCCGATCGGCCGCACGGACTGCCCGCGCCGCACGTCCACCCCGACGTCGTTCGGGCCCGGTGGTCCCGGAGGCGGCCATCAGCGCCTCATCAACCCGTCGGGGGCATGGTCGCCGTCGCCTCCTGCTGGGTGAAAAACGAGGGCCCGCGGGGAAACTCGGGCGTCTCCACCTCGTACGGGACCGATCGGATACGGAAGGGGTCGGAACCACGTACGAACAGTCCCTGGTGCACGGTGGGTACCGGGCTCGGCGCAGACGGGGCAGCGTCACCGGCCGAGTAGACGCAGATGAACAGGGTCCGGGACCGGTCCGAGAGGTTGGGGGCCGACCCGTGGGCCAGCTTCGTGTGCATCAGGCAGACCGATCCGGCGGGGCCGAAGCAGGCGATCGAGTCGCGCCGCATGTCGGCGGCAACAGCGTCGTCCACCGCACCCGTGAACACCCCGTCGTGCCAAAGGGAGTGGAGCGGCCCCAGGTGCGAGCCGGGCAGGACCTCCAGCGGACCGTTCAGCTCTGTCACCTCGTCGACCATGAGCAGCGCCGTCACCAGGTCGGTGTTGGAGTGCGGCGTGTACGGGAAGTCCTGATGCCACCTCACCTCGGTCGCCGCACCGGGCAACTTGGAGTTGACCTTGGTGTGGTGGAGCTTCACGTCCGGCCCGATGAGGTCGGCCACCATGTCGACCATGGCACTATCCGCCATCACCTCGCGGTATGCCGCCGAGACCTCGGTAGGGGCCTGGACGCGCCGCAGCGCCGGGTGCTCCGGCGAGTGGCCGGGCTGGACGTCGAACCGAGCCCTGCCGTCGACCGTCTCGCCGTACGGGGCTTCGTGGGTTCGGCTCTCAGCGACCCACCCGTCGAAGTCGGCACGCAGCGCGGCCAACTGGGAGGGAGTCACGGCATCGGGCACGGTCAGGACCCCGTCACGCCAGAAGGCCTCGACCTGTTCGGGGGTCAGCACGCAGGGGACCGGATCACTCGTCACCAGCCACTCCGTAACTTGGCGCGGCGGAAGGGTCGATGGCCCGGTCCAGGTAGGGCTGCATCTGCGGCTCGTAGTCGGCCCACAACCGCCGCAGTACCGCCACCGGATCCTCGTCGTCCCAGTCGCAACGCAGGTCGACCAGGGCGAAGGGCTGCTCGTGGTGCACCAGCAGCGCCGCCGAGTGCACCGGTCCCTCCTCGCCACCTGCGGCCAGGCCGGCCTCCAGACCCCGCAGCAGGCGATCGGCCAGATGGGCGTCGGGCTGGGCCTGGAAGGCCGCGCACATGGCGGCCGGTACGTCCAGCGATGAGAGCAGGTTGCCAGCCGCTATGCAGTGGTCTCCCTCCACCACCCTGTTCGTCCCCAGGATGTGGGCGCCGGTGAAGTGCCCGGTACGTCCCGCCAGGTCCACGACGGCCAGCTGCCTGTAGTCGGCGTTGGCCCGCCCCTCCATGACGGCGGCCACGGCCCCGGCCGCCGTGTCGCCGGCTTCGAGGCGTTCGAAGACCCGGACGGCCAGCGTCGGATCGGTGATGTTCTGCGTGGCCACCGCTCCCACACCGGCCATGGCGTGCGGGCAGCGTGACCCGACGCAGATCGACGAGGTGGTGATCGCCACCCCGGTCATGTTGGTCCTGGCACAGTGCCCGGTGATGGAGAAGGTCATGTCGGCGCGCTCCCGGAAGGATCGGTGGGGGCCAGCCGGTCGGCCAGGTAGCCCATGAAGTGGTGCAG
>DUAC01000193.1 GCA_012961035.1 Acidimicrobiia bacterium | reverse complement strand
GTATGGGCAGCCCGATCGGCGATGGAGCTTCGTCGACGTCATCGCGGTCGAATGGGGCACCCAGGACTGTGTCGAGCGGCGGTCGGACGGTTCGTTCACCGCCCGGCTCGAGGCGCCGGCCGGTTCGACCCTCTATGTCCTGCCCATCCAGCCCGGAATGTGCACAGGGCAGGGGATCCAGACCGGCCCGGCGGCCGTGCTCGAGGTCCCGGGACCGGGTGCGGCCACCACGCTCGGGCGGGCCGGTGACTCCCTGAAGTGGTCGGCCGTGGGCTCGCTGGCCGGCTCCGACCGTCGGATCGGACTCACGGTCCACGATGACCCCGGGGACCAGTGCCTCGTTCCACGGATACACCTCTACCGGCTCTTCGACGGCCAGGGCGCCTACCTGACCCAGGTGAATGTGAACGTCCACGGGCCGGTCCTGACGCCCACCGGCCTTCCGATCGAGTCGAGCGACGGTTCCAACGGCTACTACGACACGGTCGAGTTCGTCGATGCCCCAGGGTGCCTTCGGTCCAGCCTTACGTTGACCCCGGCTGCCCTCCCTGGATCCCTGGCGCCGGGCTGGTACCTGCCGCGCATCGTGTTCGGCGAGGTGAATCCCGGAGGCATCCCCGAGTTCGGATCCGGCACCAACCTCCCGGGTGGCGACGGCCTGAACTTCGAGGGCAACACAGGCTTCGGCTACCTACCCCTGGTCGGGGTCGGAACCACCGGTGCGCCGCGGCTTCCGGCGACCCTTCTCAACGAGGCGCCGAGTTGGGGGGCGGCAGGCGTCCGGGGAGTGGTGGCCGACGAGGATGCAGGTCGGTTCGCCCTGGGTAGCCGGCGGTCGATCAACGGCCCGTTCATCGCGTCTCCCACCGATCCACTGTCCGGGGAATCGATCCACTACACACTGGAGCCCTACCTGCCGACCGTCGGCTACACGGGGTTCGCCCCGTCGATGCCCGAGCCGCTGTTCCGGTTGGACGCCGACCAGCCGGGCAGCATCACCGTCTCGTTGACCACGCCGGACGGTTCGACGACGACGCTCGCTGACGACGCCGAGGTCCGGATGTTCGTCTCCTCGGCCTGGTTCGCCGGCTACCCGGTGGAGCTACCGTTCTCCGGTCCGTCCCGCACTGTGGGACTGACCACCGGGGTTGACGGCCTCGACCTGTCCTTCGACCAGTTCGGGCTCCATACCGTGGTCCTCGACGGAACGCTCCGGTCCTCCCGCGGCGACGAGTTCGTCCTCCGGGGCACCTACGACATCTGGGTGGCCGAGCCGCTGGACCTCTCGCTCGGGGTCTTCGAGGGCACCCCGCTGGAGGTCGGCGATGCCTGGAACCCGACCGTGGTGGTGGAACCCGGGGTGCCCGCCGACGTCACCATCGACATCGCCCACTACCCGAACGGCGACGTCGCACTTCGCCGGGACCACTCGGTCTCAGGTACCGCCAACCAGTTCGGCTACTTCGCCTCGGACCAGCAGTGGCGGCCCGGCGAGCACGGTGAGTACCGGGTGGACGTCACCGCCTCGTACCGGGACCCGGTCGACGGCACGCTCTGGATGGGCTCCCGCTCGTCGGCCGCCATCGTGGCCACCCCCGACTCGCCGCTGGTAGCCCACGGTGAGCGAAACATCCAGCTGGCCCGGGCAGCCGGTGACAACGTCCTTCGGACCTGGTTCTTCAACCGGACCGTCGACCCGACCTGCGGCGAAGAAGGCTGCGATCCGATGGTCGGAACGAAGGGCCTGAACTATCCGTTCTTCTCCGGGGATGTGGCCTGGCTGGTGGACATGAGCCCGATCATGCCCCGCATCACGGTCGATGGCCC
>DUAC01000192.1 GCA_012961035.1 Acidimicrobiia bacterium | reverse complement strand
TGTCCTCCATGGCGCAGCACCCTGCCCGCCCGTGGTGAAGCGGGGCCTGATCGACTGGTGGGGGCCGAAGATCGTCGAGTACTACGGCTCCACCGAAGGCTCGATCATCACGATGATCGACAGCCCCGAATGGCTTGAGCGCGGTGGAAGCGTCGGACGACCAATGCCGAACATGGAAATCCTCGTGCTGGACGACGACGGGGAACCCAGGGCCGCCGGCGAAGAGGGCACCTTGTACTTCCGAAACTCCATGGGCACGGACTTCGAGTACCACAACGCCCCCGAGAAGACGGCCGAGGCCCATCTGGGCCCGGGCGTGTTCACTACCGGCGACGTCGGGTACCTCGATGACGACGGCTACCTGTGGCTCTCCGATCGGAAGATCGACATGATCATCTCGGGCGGTGTCAACGTGTACCCGGCTGAGATCGAGGGCGTGATCGGAGGGCATCCTGACGTGCTCGACGTGGCTGTCATCGGTATTCCCAACGAGGAGTTCGGCGAAGAGGTCAAGGCACTCGTGGTCGCCGCCGGTAGTGCCGACAACGAAGACCTGGCCACCAGGCTCATCGTCCTCTGCCGGGAGAGCCTCGCCGGTATCAAGGTGCCCCGGTCCATTGAGTTCAGGGAATCACTGCCCCGCACGGGCACGGGCAAGCTGCAGAAGCGCCTGCTACGTGAACCATTCTGGTCCGGCTACGACCGCCGAATCTGATTGCGGCCTGGTTCGTACCTTCCAGTCCCTGGAACTCTTCGAGGATCTCAGCGTCGTGAGACAGTGGTCTGACGGTCGCGGTTTCGAATCTCGTCGTGTGCGTCTGGACTTGGTTTGAGAAGGAAGAGCTCTACCTAGGTTCTGAGATCGGCGGCATCCACCTGTGAGCGCCAGCACCTGAGCACCAACCCCTACTCCGCAAACTTGGACCTTGCAGGCCACCCCACCCAGCCGTACGGCGGCGGGCCGGCGAACGCGGGCATCGTGCCACCCAGGAACCATTCACCCTGGTCGCGCTCCACGACCATCACGTTCCAGCGGTCGTTGCGCCTGGTTACCACCGCGGCGGTGCCCCTGGCGGCATCCAGCCTGCCGGTCCGTGCCTTCTGCCGCCTGTTGCCGCCGCATTCCACCGGCCATGCGGAGGGCCAGTAGCCGGGGCTGGGATCCAGCCGGTCCAGCGACGTGGTCATTGCAGGAACGTCATGACGCGACCTGGATCAACCGGTGATCCGACGGTTCCGGCTGCTGGTCGTTTCCACGGCGAAGTGCCGCCTGGACAGGTAGGCGAACAGGGCGACCGCCAGTGGTAGCACGGTGAACCACAGGCTGGCACTCCGGTAGTCGCCGAACACGGTGCTCCCGAGCGAGAAGGTCAGGGCGCCCAGTGCGGAGGCCAGAACGCTGATCAGGGCAAAGGTTCCCGAGATCGAACCGATGTGTCCCACCCCGAAGAGCGCCGGTAGGAGGGAGCTCTGCACGGCGGCGCCGCTGCCCATTGTCATCCCCAGGACCACCGAATAGAGGAGCACCGTCGGGAAGGTCACAGACATGCCTCCCAGTAGCAGCGTGGATGCCAGGAGCAGCGCAACGACCGTCGGGAGCACCGGTCGGGCCGCACGGTCGGCCAACCACCCGAACGTCAGCCCTCCTATGACGGCGCCACCGGCCTGAGGAAGGAACATGGCGGCGGCCTGCGCATTCGAGTAGCCGATCTCGCCGAGCAGGTTGGTCTGGTGGAAGAGCAGGCCGGTGCCCAGAAGCGAGTTCGTAGCGGTGACGGCGGCGAGGGCCCAGAAGGCGGTCGACCTGAGAGCCTTCGACCGGGTGGCTGACGGTTGGGCCGAGCCGGTCTGGTCGACGTGGACCGGAGGTGCACCGTCCGGCAGTTGTCCCAGGTCGGCAGGCCGGTTCACGTACCCGAACCAACTGATGGGCACAGCCGCCAGGGCTATGACCGCCGAGGCGGCCAGCCAGGCGATGCGCCACCCCCATGCGTCGATTGCGACCGCCAGCAGTATCGGCACGACGGACATTCCGCCCATGGTCAACGTCATCTTGAGGCCGAGGGCGAAGCCGCGGCGGCGGTCGAACCAGTGCACGACGGCTACGGTCGAGGTGAGGCTGAGGGCTCCCTGGCCGAGGAGCCTGATGCCGAAGAACCCTGCGGCCAGCCACACGAAGCCCCGGACCATCGACATGTGAGCCAGGACGAGGGCAAAGGCGACCCCGAACACCGTGGATGCCCGCCGTACCCCGATCTGGTCGACCCAGCGACCGATCCTCGGCTGGCAAGTCGAGGACAGCAGGGTCCCCAGCAGGTAGGCGGTGGCGATTGCCGAATCAGAGAGGTTCAGGCCGTCGGACAGGTGCTGACGGAACACCGAGACCCCGATCGACTGTCCGGGACCGGTGAGGATGCCGACGAGGCTGGCCAGTCCCACCATCCGCCAGCCGTAGAAGCCGGCAGGTGAACGTGCGGCCGGTCGGGTGTCCGGTGCAGCGTTCACCGTGGCACGCTATCCAGCAGGCCGTCGGCGGATGGCGTCCCCCTCAGGTCTGTCGGGGTCCAGGGCGGTGGACCGATTCCGCGCTGGTACTACGATTCGGCGCTGGTCGACGAGCGACCGTGACGCGTTGGTCCGATCAGGGGGTCATATGAGGATTGCGGTGCTGTGCGAACGGATGGCAGGTGAACGGCGGGTCGCCCTGACGCCCGAGGCCGCCCAGACGCTGGTATCCGACGGGCACTCCGTGGTCGTGGAGTCGGGTGCCGGGGTCGCCGCCGGCATGCCCGACGATGCGTACCTCACGGTGGGCGCCACCGTGGCCCCGGATCTGGCAGCGACCGTCGGAGATGCCGGGGTCGTCGTGTCGGTGAACGGCCCGACCGACGGCGCGACCCTCGGCCACCTCGGCGCCGGTCACATACTCGTCGGGCTGTTCGACCCGTTCTGGCTTCCCGATGTTGCCGCCCGGGTGGCGGCGACGGGTGCGACGATGCTCGCCCTGGACCTCGTGCCACGCAGCACGCGGGCCCAGGCAGTCGACGTGCTGTCCTCGATGGCAACCGTGGAGGGCTTCCAGTCGGTCCTCCTGGCGGCCGGGCGGCTACCGAAGATGCTGCCCATGCTCATGACCGCTGCCGGCACCGTTCCACCGGCCCGGGTGCTGGTGCTGGGTGCCGGCGTTGCGGGCCTCCAGGCGATCGCCACGGCCCGACGCCTCGGTGCCGTTGTGGAGGGGTTCGACATCCGCGAGGAGGCCCTGGAACAGATCCGGTCCCTCGGTGCGAAGTCGATCGACCCGCCACCGGCGCCGGATGGCGGTGTGCCCGATGCGGTGCTGATCCACGAGGTCCTGGCCCCGCATGTGGCCGAGGCCGACATCGTCATAGCGACCGCCCAGATCCCCGGGCGCCAGAGCCCGCTGCTGGTCACCGCCGCCATGGTTGCCGGTATGCGCCCGGGATCGGTGCTGGTGGACCTGGCGGTCCAGCGTGGGGGCAACTGTGAGGTGAGCATTGCCGACTCCGACGTCGACCATGGTGGCGTCACCGTGTTGGCGCCGACCAACCTGGCTTCCGGGTCGACGGTGACGGCATCCAGGATGTTTGCCACGAACATCACCAACCTGGTGCGGATGCTGGACAATGACGGCGAGGCCTTCGTCGACCCCGATGACGACGTGCTGGCAGGGATGCTGGTCGCTGCCGGCGGCCAGGTCGTGCACCCGGTGGTCCGCTCCCTGCTGGAGCAGCGGGCGGAGGCTTCCGTGAGCGACGGAAAGGCCGGAGCATGACCCTCCTGATGGCCCTCACGCTGTTCGTGCTGGCCGTGTTCCTGGGCATGGAGTTGATCTCCAAGGTCCCTGCGACGCTCCACACGCCGTTGATGTCGGGGTCCAACGCCGTGTCGGGAATCACCCTCATCGGGGCACTGGTATCGGCCGGCACCGACCACTCCACGCTGACCACGGTGCTTGGCTTCGTTGCGGTCGTGCTGGCCACGATCAACGTGGTGGGCGGGTTCCTCGTGACCGGCCGGATGCTCGCAATGTTCTCCTCGGGAAGCAGGAAGCGGTCGTGAGCGCCGCCGACGTCACCTCGGTCGCATACCTGGTGGCGGCCGTCCTGTTCATCCTCGGCCTCAAGGGGCTGGCACGGCCCCGCACGGCACCGCGGGGAAACCAGCTGGGTGCCTCCGGGATGCTCATAGCCATCCTGGCGACGCTGCTGGACCGGTCGATCGTGGACTTCCGTGTGCTGCTGGCCGGTCTGGTCGTGGGCTCCGCCATCGGCGTCGTCCTGGCTGTACGGGTGCAGATGACCGGCATGCCGCAGCTCGTCGCCCTGTTCAACGGATTCGGTGGCGGGGCGTCGGTGCTCGTCGCCGGGGCATCGTTCCTGCAGGTGGTGGACGAGGGACTGGTCGACAACCAGTTGGCGATCGCCGCTGCACTGACGGCACTCATCGGCATCGTGACCCTCACCGGTTCGCTGGTCGCCTTCGCCAAGCTCCAGGAGGTGCTGTCGCTGAGCGGCTTCCGGGGACAGGGCATGCTCCGCGCCCTCCTGGCCGTAGTGGCGCTGGCGGCAGCGGTGATGGTGGTCGTGAGCCCCGCTGATACCGGCTGGTTCTGGCTCCTGGTTGGTGCCGGAGCGCTCCTCGGCATCCTGGGCACGATTGCCATCGGCGGAGCCGACATGCCGGTCGTCATCGCCCTGCTGAACGCCTTCTCCGGGTTGGCGGCATCCACCGCCGGGTTCGTCCTGGACAACCCACTGCTCATCATCGCCGGTTCCCTGGTCGGTGCCAGCGGTGTGATCCTCACCCAGATCATGTGCACCTCCATGAACCGCTCGCTGTTCGATGTGATCTTCGGTTCGATTACCGCCGGTGGTGTGGTGGCCGATGCCGACGAGGTGTACGGCGACCGGGTCACCTCCACCTCGGCCGAGGAGGTGGCGATGATCCTGGAGGTCGCCGAGCGGGTGGTGATCGTGCCCGGCTACGGCCTCGCCGTCGCCCAGGCCCAGCACGCCGTCCGGGACCTGATGCGGACCCTGAACGACGCCGGGACCGAGGTCGTGTTCGGCATCCATCCGGTGGCCGGGCGCATGCCGGGGCACATGAACGTCCTGCTGGCCGAGGCCGAGATCGACTACGAGTGCCTGCTGGACATGGACCAGGTCAACCCGACGTTCGCCCAGACGGACGTGACGATCGTGATCGGCGCCAACGACGTCGTGAACCCGCTGGCCCGGACCGACCCCGATTCTCCGATAGCCGGCATGCCGGTCCTGAACGTCGATGACTCCAGGACGGTCGTGGTGATCAAGCGGTCCCTGGGTCCGGGCTTCGCTGGGATTCCGAACCCGCTGTTCGCCGCCGACGGCACCCTGATGCTGTTCGGCGACGGCAAGAAGGCCGTCCTGGACATCGTGGCCGCCCTCCTGAACGCCTGAGCCGCGTCCTGACGGGCCTGACGGGTTGAATCAGCCGGCCCAGTCGGGGGAGCGCTTCTCCAGGTAGGCCCGCATTCCCTCGATCGCCTCGTCACTGCGGAACAGGTCGGCGGAGAGCTTCGCGGTCCAGTCGAAGGCCTCCTGGGTCGGCATGCCGGGCACCTGGGTGAGTAGCCGCTTGGTGGCGGCCAACGCATCGGGGCCGCCGGCCAGCAGGTCGGCGACGAAGCCGTCGACCACGTCGTCCAGCTCGTCGGCCGGTACGGCCCTGTTGACGAGGCCCATTCGGGCGGCGTCGGCACCGGTCATGCGGTTGCCCAGCAGCATCGCCTCGGCGGCATCGGCTGGCCGCATCCTGGGAAGGCACAGCACCGAGATCATCGCCGGGGCCAGCCCGCGTCGTACCTCGGTGAAGCCGAACTTGGCGTCGTCTATGGCCACCGAGAGGTCCATGGCGGCAGCCAGGCCCATGCCGCCGGCCACGCAGTGCCCGGCGATGCGTCCCACGTAGACCTTCGGAGATCGGCTGAAGCGGCTGAACAGGTCGGCAGCGTCGACCTTCGCTATCAGCCTTCCATCCGAGGAGCGTTCGGTCAGGTCGGCACCGGCGCAGAACACGCGGCCGCTGTTGGTGAGCACGACGACGCGCACCGCAGGGTCGGCATCGGCTGCGTCCAGTGCCGTGATGAGCTCGCCCACCAACGCCGAGCTGAGGGCATTGCGGTTCTCCTCGTCGGCGAGGGTGACGGTGAGGACGCCGCCGTCGATGTGGGTTTCCACCAGTGCCATCAGAAGCTCCCCGGTCCGGGTCCGTCGGTGGGTGGGCCGGCGAAGGCCTGCGCCCGGACCAGCCAGTCCCGGGCCACCTCGCCGTTGACCTCGAGGCCGGTGTCGTCCACGTGGCGGCGCTGGGTCACCACGAGGCAGAAGTCCTCGGCCGGTCCCTGGACCGTGTCGGCGGCATCACCCGGGCCCCAGGTCCACACCTCTCCGGAGGGCGCCTCGAGGGCGACGTGGACCTCGCCTGCCGGTGCCTCCATCTTCCGGTTGACGTACGACCAGGCACGGGTGATCACACCCAACTGGGCGACATGACGGAGGCGGTCGGTGGGGGGACGGTCACCGCCGACGGTGTCCACGATGTCCTGACCGTGTGCCCATGCCTCCATGAGGCGGGCGGTCAGGAACGACCTGGCTCCCATGGACGGCCCATACCAGGCCACCCTGTCGTCGTCGGAGAGCGTGGCCGCCGCATCGGCCAGACGGGAGCGGCCCGAGCGCCAGGCATCCAGCAGCCCCTCCGGTGCAAGGGTCCGGAAGGCACCCAGGGTCAGGTCGTCCACGGCGTCACCGCCTCCACCGGCGACGTCCATGAGGTCTCCGATGGATGCCTGGAATGCCTCGGGGTCGGTGATGGCGGTGGCGGCCGCCCCGTCGAAGTAGGTCAGGTGGGCGACCTGGTCGGCCACCGTCCACCGTGGGCTGGGCGTGGCCGTCATCCACCCGGCGTCGTCCAGGCCGGCCACGATGTCGTCGAGGGCTTGCTGTTCGGCCGCCAGGTCGGCAGCCACGTCGTGGACGTGCATCGGTTCTCCGTTCAGGGCGCTCAGGCGCCGGTCGTGAGGCCACGCAGGATGACGTCGACCATGGAGTCGGCTGCCTCCTTCGGGGTCGAGTCGATCGTCTCGAGGTTCTCGGGCAGGGCGAACATGGCGCCCAGGCCGGCCACGACCCGGGCGACCGCCGCGGTTTCGGTGGGTGCGATGTCGCCACGCTCGACGGCCAGGTCCAGGAGCGCACGGGTGATCGCCACCAGGTAGTCGGAGTGGGCGGTGACCAGCCTGTGTGTGGCCGGTGTCGCCGCCTGGTCCCGGGCGAAGGCCGGCGTCGTGGCCGCCACCGCCAGGTTGGCCGCCGTCAGATAGGACCTGATGGCCACCAGCGGAGCCAGGTCGGGTTGGATGGCCGAGATGGCCCCTCGGCCGATTCGGCGGAGGTTCCGGTCGATGACCGTCAGCACCAGCTCGTCCCGACTGGGGGCCAGGTCGTAGAGGGTGCGCAGCGAGCAGCCGACGTTTGCGGCGATGTCGGCCATCGTGAGGTCGGCGAAGCCGTCGTCGAAGAGGGTGCCGAGCCGGTCCAGGACCTCGCGTTGGCGTTCGGTCAGCCTGGCTTCGCGGTCGCGGTCCAGCACGGGGCGGGGAGCGGGCACCGACCGGAGCCGACGGACCAGCTCGGTGGATTCCAGCGTCGCCGCCTCGGTGGTCATGTCCCAGCCACTGGTGCGCCGTCCTCCAGGAGGGACTCGGGTACGTCCACGATCCTGGCGCGGAGCCATTCGCCCAGGCTCTTGGCCTGGCCGTCCTGGCGGGTGGAGGCGGCCACGCCCTCGCCCAGGAGGCCCCGCAGCATGAAGTTGAGCGACCGGATGGCCGGTAGGCGGTGCCGCTCGATCTGGAGTCCGGCGGCCTCCGGCAGGAGTTCCCGGAGGCGGTCGGTTGTGAGGTGGTCGTCCAGCCACGCCCACGCGGCGTCGCTGCGTGCGAACACCCCCAGGTTGGCGTCGCCTCCCTTGTCGCCGGAGCGGGCGCCGACGATCCGACCCAGTGGGACGGCGACCGTGGGTCCGGCGGGCACCGGTGCGCTGGGCCCATCAGCCGGGGTTACCTCGACGACGGCCTCGGGTGCCACGGATTCGACCACCGTCCGGTCCCCGCCGAGGACCACCACGTGCTGGGGAACCAGGTCGGCGGGAACCAGGCCGGCCCTGTGTACGCCGAAGGGACGGGCGCTGCCGCTGCTCTTCACGGCGAAGAAGCCGGGAATGCTGGCGAGCGCCAACTCGGTCATGGCGCTGAAGATGCCCCGTCCGACCTTGTGTTCGTCGGAGTCCTTGACGGTCAGGCACCACTGCGCCACCGCCTCCTCGTTGGATGCCGGATCCGCCTTGTCGGTCCGTACCAGCCGTGACTCGACGGCATCGAAGTCGTCGGGGTCGTTCGGACAGGCGATCCAGAACGCCTCCTCCACGAGGGCGGCCTTGGCCTCCACGTCGAGGCCGGTGAGGGCAATCGAGAGGTCGTAGCGGAAGCCACCCAACTCGTTCATGGAGACCTTCAGCGTGGAGGGGGGCGGCTCTCCCTTCGTGGCGTGGATGCGTACCCGGTCGGGTGCCGCCTGCTCCAGCTGGATGGTGTCGAATCGGGCGGTCACGTCGGGGCCCAGGTAGGCCGGGGAGCCGATCTCGTAGAGGAGCTGGGATGTGACCGTCCCTACGGAGACCTCGCCGCCGGTCTGGTCGTGCTTGCCGATCACCGTCGAGCCGTCGGCAGCGATCTCGGCCCACGGGAATCCCGGCCGGGTCAGCCCCGGCACCTCGGTGAAGAACGAGTAGTTGCCACCGGTGGCTTGTGTGCCGCACTCGATGACGTGGCCGGCGACGACGGCTCCGGCGAGGGCGTCCCAGTCGTCTCGTTCCCATCCGTGGTGCCACGCCGCCGGCCCGCAGACGATGGCGGCATCGGTTGTCCTACCGGTGATCACGATGTCGGCACCACGTTCCAGGGCGTCCACGATGCCCCAGCATCCGAGGTAGGCGTTGGCGCTGACGAAGCGGCCCGGTTCGGCCAGCGGCTCGCCGGTGGCCATGTCGGGCAGGTCCACCCCGGCTGCCAGCAGGTCGTCCAGTCTGGGGATCAGGTCGTCGCCGTTCACGTAGGCGATGGTCGGGGACAGGCCCAGCTTGGCGGCGACCTCGGCCACGGCCTCGGCACAGTGGTCCGGGTCCAGCCCGCCGGCGTTCGAGACGACCCTGATGCCCCGGTCCAGGCAGGTGCCCATGACCTGTTCCATCTGGGTCACGAAGGTACGCGCGTAGCCGGCGCCCGGGCGCTTGGCCCGGGTGCGGGCCAGGATCAGCATCGTCAGCTCGGCCAGCCAGTCTCCTGTGAGCACGTCGATCGGGCCGCCGTCGACCATCTCGCGGGCGGCCGACAGGCGGTCGCCGTAGAAGCCGGAGCAGTTGGCGATGCGGATCGGATCGGCCACGTCAGTCGTCCTCGCCCTCGACCTCGTCCGGTTCGATCACGAGCAGCACGGCTCCGTTCTCGACCTGGTCCCCGGCCGTCACCCGGACCTCGGTCACCGTGCCGTCGAACGGGGCTGTCATGTGGTGCTCCATCTTCATAGCCTCCAGCACCAGCATCGTCTCTCCGGCGGTGACCGTGTCCGCGACGGCGGCACGGACCTCGAGGACCCGACCCGGCATGGGGGCGACCAGCCCGCCACTGGGCGCTTCCATCCCGGGCACGGTGAAGCGGGGAACCACCCGGAAGGTGGTGGTGGTGCCGGCACCGGTTAGGTGGAGGAGGTCGCCGGCAGGGTCGCCGGCGAGCGTGACCCTGACGGTCCGGCGGACGCCGTCCACCTCCACGTCCAGGTCGTCGGGCGACCAGCGGTGGACCACGGCGAGGTGGTCCCCGTCAACTGTGAAGGACCCGTCCCGCTGGGAGCGGTAGTGGACGTTGTGCTCCACGTCGCCGACGGCCAGGAGGACCTGCTCTGCCGGCATCCGGGCGTTGCGCCAGCCGCTGGGGATGCGGTCCAGGACCCGGGCCGCCGCGCGGTTGTGGCCCTGCAGCCACATGGCGGCGGCGATCGCCAACTGGTGTGCCGTCGCCTCGTCCACGGTGGGTCCGCTGCCCGGTGGGTAGCGCTGGATGAAGTCGGTGGTGGTGTCGCCTGCCAGGAAGGCCTCGTGGCGGAGCGTGGCCACGAGGAAGTCCCGGTTGGTGGTCACGCCGCCGAGGTGCATCCGCTCCAGGGCCAGGGCCAGGCGACCTGCCGCTTCGGAGCGTGTCGGACCGTGGGCGACCACCTTGGCCAGCATGGGATCGAAGTCGACACCCACGTGGCTGCCTTCCTCGACGCCCGTGTCCCACCTGACCGCAGGTTCGTCGGCAGGGCGCCAGGCGACCAGCGTGCCGGTGGCGGGGAGGAACCCGGCTGCCGGGTCCTCGGCGTAGAGGCGGGCCTCGACGGCGTGTCCGGTGAAGCCGATGTCGTCCTGGCCGTAGCCCAACGGCTCACCGGCGGCGACACGCAGCTGCTCGCGCACCAGGTCGATTCCGGTCACCTCCTCGGTGACGGGGTGCTCGACCTGGAGTCGGGTATTCACCTCCAGGAAGAAGAACTCTCCCGTGGTCTCGTCCACCAGGAACTCGACGGTTCCCGTCGACCTGTAGCCGATGCCGCGGGCCAGCTTCAGGGCCGACTCACCCATGACGTGGCGCTGTTCGGCGC
>DUAC01000191.1 GCA_012961035.1 Acidimicrobiia bacterium | reverse complement strand
CAGCCGGCGCGAGCGGTGGAGGATGACCGACGCTCCCTTGGGGGCGTAGCCCAGCTTGTGGAGGTCGGCGGAGATGCTCGTGACCCCCTCGACGGCAAGGTCCCAGGGCGGGGAGCCCCAGGCATCGGGTTCCTCGATGCTGGCGAAGGGGAGGACGAACCCGCCCATGCAGGCATCCACGTGGCAGCTCGCCCCGACGCCGGCAGCCAACTCGGCGATCTCGGCGACCGGGTCCACGACCCCCTGCGGGTACTGGGGAGCGGAGGCCACGACAAGGGCCGTGTTCGGACCCACCGCATCGGCCATGGCATCCAGGTCGACCGTCCAGTCGTCGGTCACCGGCACCACCCGGGTCCGCAGGCCGAAGAGGTGGGCGCCCTTGTGGAACGCAGCGTGGGCGCTCTCGGCCAGGACGATCTCGGGTTCGGCGACCGAGCGTTCGGCCCGGGCCCGCTCCCTGGCGGCCTCCACGGCGCAGAGGATGCTCTCGGTGCCTCCGCTGGTCAGGAATCCGGCGGTCTCCGGCGGTCCGTGGAGGAGGTCGGCCGTCCACCCGCATAGCTCGGACTGGATCTCGCCCAGGGACGGGAAGGCCGAGGTGTTGAGGGCGTTCTCGTGGAGGAAGAGCCGTGCGGCCCGTTCGGCCACGTCGCGGACCTCGTCGCCACCGTCGAACACGAGGCCGAAGGTGCGCCCCTCGGCCCATCGGACGTCGTTGTCCCGCTTGGCGTCCAGTTCCCGGACCACCTCGTCGACCCTTGTGCCGGAGGCCGGAAACGAGCCGATCGTGGATGACGCCATCGCCTGACCATAGGGTTCGACCCGTGCACGTCCGAAACGCAGCGACCGATTCGCCGGGCCTGTTCTCGTTTCCGCATCCGGTGGACGAGGTCTCGGCCCGACTGGTGGCCACAGGCGTCGTCCTGCAGTGCGTGGCGATCCTGGTGACCGGCTGGACGGTCCTGCTGGTCCTGCTGACCTGGGGGTTCGTGGCCCGGGTGGCGACCGGCCCGACGCTCAGCCCACTGGGAACGCTGGTGACCCGTGTGGTCAGGCCCCGCCTCGCCTGGGCCGCCCGTGACACCCCCGGCCCTCCCAAGCGATTCGCCCAGGGCATCGGGGCCACGCTCTCGGTGGGGGCGTTGGTCGCCACCGTCCTCGGTGCCGGCTCGCTGGCCAAGGCGTTGGTGGCTGCGATCCTCGTGGCGGCATCGTTGGAGGCGTTCGTCGGATTCTGCCTCGGTTGCTGGATGTTCCGCCTCCTGATGAGGACCGGGTTGGTTCCCGAGGAGACATGTGAGGCCTGTAGGGACCTCTGGGGGACACGCTGAGGCGTATCCGCCGCCCGATGGCCGTCACGGCCGGGCTGGGGCTGACAGCGGTGCTCCTGGTCGGCGTGGGCTCGGTCGGTGCCGCACCCGGGGACCTGGACACCACGTTCTCGACCGATGGCAAGGTGACCACCGACATCGGGACGACGGACGCCGGCCGGGCCGTCGCCATCCAGTCGGACGGAAAGATCGTCGTCGCTGGCTTTGCTCAGATCAGCGGAACTTACGAGTTCGCGGTGGTTCGATATGGAACTGACGGAACGCTGGATTCGTCCTTCTCATCAGATGGCATTGCGACGATCGATGTCAGTTCAGGTAATGACCTCGCATACGCCATAGCAATCCAATCCGACGGGATGATCGTCGTTGGGGGCGCTACGGGGGTAGGGGGAGCGAACACAGAGTTCGGGGTGGCTCGACTCACATCGTCGGGGGTTCTGGATACAGGCTTCTCAACTGACGGAAAGATTGAGTTCGGGGTTGGTGCCGGCGACGACGTTCTTACGGGCCTCGC
>DUAC01000190.1:7804-10881 GCA_012961035.1 Acidimicrobiia bacterium | reverse complement strand
GCGCTGCGTACGAGAGGTGCGAGCCGTCACCCAGGGCCACCACCGGAGCCGCCACCGGGATGCCAGCCGGGCCGTCGGCGGCCGACCGGATCCACATGGGGGCCAGGTTCGTCCCCCATCGTTCGGCCAGCGCATCCAGGTCGATCCGGTCCACCTCCAACCCGCTGCCGAGCTCGCCGGTCCGGGAGACATCCAGGCTGCCAACGAGGTCCGCGTCAGCCGTGGCCGGTGCCCAGGCAGCCGAATCACCTTCCAGGAACAGGCCCCTGTGGACGAAGCCCCGATCCACGACCACCCCCACCCCGGGGTGGATCCTGTCGATCAGCAGCAGGGAGACCACATGCACGCCGGGTACGCCGTCCATGGACCGGTTGGCCAGGTACACCTGTCCGTCGGCCCAGGTGCCGGACACCACCACACGCATGTGCCGCAGGTCCTCAGGGGTGCCACCACGCTTCAGGGCCCCGAACGCCGTGGCCAGGTCGACCACCGGCTCGTCGGCCCGAGCCGCCACGACAGCGTTGTAGGCCCGACGGGCGTCCAGACGACTGAGTTGCCAGAACCCCAGGTTCGCCGTGACGACCAGGAGGCCGGCGACGAGCACGTGGGAGAGCAGCCAGGCCGGGCGCAACAGCCGACGGGTCCCCGGGCTCACGGTGTGGTTCCCGTGCTCATGATCGGTTGCCCGAGGTCAAGGAGTTGATTCCGGCGCGCTCAGATGCCGAGCAGGGCGTCGAGGCCCAGGGTCAGCCCGGGTGTCTCGGCGATCCGGCGAACGGCCAGCACCACCCCGGGCATGAACGACCCCCTGTCGGTCGTGTCATGTCGGATGGTCAGGGTCTGCCCGTCGGTGCCCAGCACGACCTCCTGGTCGGCGACCGCGCCGCGCATGCGCAGCGAGTGGATCCGGATGTCAGCCGGACCCGCAGCGCCCCTGGCGCCAGCCATCACCACACGGGTGGTTGGATCCGGTGCCCAGTCGGCCGAAGCCGCCGCCATCCGTTCGGCCGTGGCGATCGCCGTGCCCGACGGGGCGTCGACCTTGCCGTCGTGGTGGACCTCGATGATCTCGGCCGTCTCGAACCACGGTGCCGCCAACTCGGCGAACCGCATCATCAGCACGGCACCGATGGCGAAATTGGGCGCCACCAGGCAATTGCTGGAGGTGAACGCCGCCCGGAGGTCCCCGATGTCGGTCTCGCCCAGACCGCTGGTTCCGACCACGGCGTGCACGCCGGCGGCGGCCACGACACCCAGGTTCGCCCGGCTGGCCTCGGCCACGGTGAAGTCCACCACCACTTCCACGCCGGCAACCAGGAGGTCCTGGACATCGGCGACGACCTCTACGCCACAGACCGTGCTCCCGGGCGCAGACGGGTCGGCGGCTGCCACCAGCACCATGCCGTCTGCGGCGGTTACGGCATCGGCCACTGACCCACCCATGCGGCCGGCGGCTCCCAGTACCCCGACGCGGATCGGATCTCCTGACATGCCCCGAGGCTAGCGGTCACCTCCACGGCCAACCGGCCCAGTTCGGGTCCGGCTCAGCCCGACGGGGAGCCGGTAGCAGCTACCTGGCCGGTGTGGGCGGTGTGGCCGGCGTATCAGGCCCGACTGGCGGCGTTTAGGCAGCAGGCGGGACGGTTCAGGTTCCCGAGCCGACGATCGCCACGGCCGGGTCCGGCGACAGCACCTCGGCCAGGACGGCGTTCACGTCCTCGAGGGTGACCGCACGCAGGGTCTCCACGTACTCGTCCAGGGGAACGACACGGCCCAGGAGGCTCTGGCTGGTTCCCAGCCTGGACATGCGGCTGCCCGAGTCCTCCAGGCCCAGCAGGATGGAACCCTCGAACCCATCGCGTGCAATGGCCAGTTCGGCGGCGGTGATTCCATTGCAGGCCACCTCGGCCACCTGGCCGGCCACGACCTTCTGGAGCTCGTCGGCACGTTCCGGCGCAGTGCCCGCATAGACCGACACCACCCCGGCGCCCGTGTAACCGGCCATGGACGAAAAGACGCTGTATGCCAGGCCACGCTCCTCCCGTACGGTCTGGAAGAGGCGGCTTGACAGCCCACCACCCAGCACATGGATGCCGAGCGCCAGAGCGTGGCGACGCGGGTCATCGCGCCGCAACCCCCTCCAGCCCCAGGCCACGTGCGTCGCCTCGGTCGGGCGCGTCAGGCGCTCTGCGGCGACCGGCTCGGTGACCGGAGCCACACGGACAGGCGCAGCACCCCCGGTACGGCCGGAGAAGGCCTCGGCCACCTGGGCCACCAGCGCGTCATGGTCGACGGCGCCCGCCGCGGCCACCACGAGGTTGGGTGCCCGGTACCAGTGGTCGTGGAACCCGGCGATGTCGTCCCGGTCGATGGCAGCCACCGAGGACTCCGTGCCCAGCACCTCGCGCCCCAGCGGATGCTCCGGGAAGAGGGCCTCGTAGAGCAGGCCGAAGACCACGTCATCAGGGTCGTCAGCCTGGAGGTGGATCTCCTCGAGGATCACCTGACGCTCGGTCTCCACGTCAGCAGCCCGTAGGGCCGGTTCCCTCAGGACGTCGACCAGCAGGGAGGTGGCCATCTCCTGGTCCCCTGCCGGCACACGGGCGTAGTAGGCCGTGTACTCCTTGGAGGTGAACGCGTTCATCTCGCCACCGCTGGAGTCCACCAGCTCGGCGATGGCGCGCGCCGTCCGACGCTCGGTTCCCTTGAAGAGCAGGTGCTCCAGGAAGTGCGAGGCGCCGCTCATGGACGGATCCTCATCACGCCCACCGACTGCGACCCACACCCCGACCGAGACCGAGTGGGCGTCCGGCATCAGCTCGGACACCACACTCGGACCGGTCAGTGGACCGTTCTCGGGCAGGCTCAGTTCAACCACCGTTCCGGTGGCCGTTCGGTCGCCGCGTGGGCGACCCCCGTCCAACGGGACGCTCAGCGACCCCGACGACGGCGACCGCCGCCACCGCCACCACCGCCGCCGCTGCTGCTGCGGTTGGCCGATACTGCGTTGCCCAGGTCTCCGTGCACTGCCTCCAGCTCGGTCTTGAAGGCGTCCTCGAAGTTGGCCTGGATCGGGC
>DUAC01000190.1:0-7604 GCA_012961035.1 Acidimicrobiia bacterium | reverse complement strand
TGAGTCGACCACGGGAGCGGTCGGAGCAGCCGGAGCCGGCTTGGACGGAGCGTCACCGGCCGGCTTCAAGGAGATCTTGCCGTTCGGATCCACGTCCTCGACGATCACCTGGATCTCCTGGCCCAGCTCGAGGACGTCCTCGACCCGGTCGATCCGCTTGCCGCCACCCAGCTTCGAGATGTGCACCAGGCCATCGCGTCCCGGCAGGATGCTGATGAAGGCGCCGAACTTGGTGATGTTCACCACCCGGCCGTCATACACCGCTCCCACCTCGGCGGTGGGCGGGTCCACGATCAGCATGATCTGACGCTTCGCCTCGGCCACCTTGGCACGGTCCGGCGAGGCGATCGACACGATGCCGACCATGCCGTCGTCGTCGACGCTGATGTCGGCGCCGGTCTCGGCCTGGATGGTGTTGATCATCTTGCCCTTCGGGCCGATGACCTCACCGATCTTCTCCACCGGGATCTCGAACGCATCGATCTTCGGTGCGTTCTCCCCGACGTCGTCGCGGGGGCCGGGGATCGCCTCGGCCATGACCGCCAGGATCGCCAGGCGGGCTTCCTTCGCCTGGTTCAGGGCGTTGGCCAGGACCTCGGCGGGAATGCCGTCGATCTTGGTGTCCAGCTGGAGCGCCGTCACGTACTCAGCCGTGCCGGCCACCTTGAAGTCCATGTCGCCGAAGGCGTCCTCCGCACCGAGGATGTCGGTGAGGGTGACGTACTCGCCGTCCTGGTAGATGAGGCCCATGGCGATGCCGGCCACAGGGGCCTTGATCGGCACACCGGCGTCCATCATCGAGAGGCTGGACGAGCAGACCGAGCCCATCGAGCTGGAGCCGTTGGACGCCAGGACCTCTGACACCAGGCGCAGCGTGTATGGGAAGTCCTCGAAGCTCGGGATGACCGGGATCAGGGCCCGCTCGGCGAGCGCACCGTGGCCGATCTCACGACGCTTCGGGCCCCTCATGAAGCCGGTCTCGCCGGTCGAGAAGGGCGGGAAGTTGTAGTGGTGCATGAACCGCTTGCGGTTGACCGGGTCGATGCCGTCGATCATCTGGTCCATGCGACCGGTGCCCAGGGTGGTGAAGTTCAGCACCTGGGTCTCACCACGCTGGAACAGGCCGGAGCCGTGCGCCGTGGGGATGACCTGCACCTCCGACGACACCTCCCGGAGGTCACCGATTCCACGCCCGTCGATGCGGATGCCCTCGGTGACGATGCGGGTACGCACGATCTCCTTGGTGACTCCGCGGATGGCGCCGGCGATGTGGCGATCCACATTGGCCACGTCGGCGAACTGCGGAAGCAGCTCGGCGATCAGCTCGGCCTTGAGTGCCGACTCGGCGGCACCCCGCTCGGCCTTGTCGGCAATGGTCTGGGTCGCTGCGATGCGCTCGGCGCCAGCGGCCTCGACGGCTGCGAACACCTCGGGGGTGTAGTCGCTGGTGACCTCGTAGGCCATGATCTCGGGAGCACCCACAGCCGCCACGAGCTCCTTCTGGAGCTCGATGACCTGGCTGATGAACTGCTTGGAGAACTCCAGGCCACTGGCCAGGACGGCCTCGTCGACCATCGGAGTGCCGGCCTCGTAGACGTCGCAGGTGGCTTTTGTTCCGCCAGCCTCGACCATCATCACGGCGACGTCACCGTCGTCCAGCAGACGACCGGCCACGACCATCTCGAAGGCGGACTCGCTGCCCTCTTCGTAGGTCGGGTGGGGAATCCACTCGCCGGCTGCGGACCAGGCGATGCGCACCGCACCGACGGGGCCGGAGAACGGGATGCCGGACAGCATCAGGGCCGCCGAGGCGCCGTTCAGGGCCAGCACGTCATGGGGGTTCTCCATGTCGGCACCGACGACGGTGCCCACGATGTGGACCTCGTTGCGGAAGCCCTCGGGGAACATCGGCCGCAGCGGGCGGTCGATGAGGCGACAGGTCAGGATCGCCGACTCCGGCGCCCGACCCTCACGACGGAAGAACGAGCCGGGGATCTTGCCGGCGGCGTACATCCGCTCCTCGATGTCGACGGTTAGGGGGAAGAAGTCCGCACCCGGTCGGGGGGACTTGGCGCCGGTGGCGGTCACGAGGACCGTGGAACGGCCGATCTGGGCCAGGACGGATCCGCCTGCCAGAGGGGCCATGCGGCCCGTCTCGAACGACATTGTCTTGTCGGTCCCGGCAAAGGTGCAGGAAACCGTGGTTGCTTCAGTCATGCTTCTCTCTTCTCGTAGCCCGCCCGAAACGACTCCGGACGGTTCAATGGCCGCGATCTGCGACACATCGGGGATGTGGGCGCGTCTCGCCCATCCCCACTCATCGATCTGGTTGTCGGTCCCGTTGGTCCGGTCCCCGACGCGACACGGACGGCCCAGTGGCCGCCCGATGTCTGAATCTACCTACCTGCGCAGCCCCAACTTGGCGATGACCGCCCGGTAGCGCTCCACGTCGTTCTTCTTGACGTAGTCGAGCATCCTCCGGCGGCGACCCACCAGCATCAACAGACCCCGCCGACTGTGATGGTCCTTCTTGTGGACCTTCAGGTGGTCGGTGAGGTGGGTGATGCGGTCGCTCAGGAGTGCGATCTGCACCTCGGGAGAACCGGTGTCACTCTCGTGCAACCGGTTCGTCTCAATGGTGGCGCCCTTGGGGGGCAGGTTGGTAGGCATCGGAACCTCGGGTATCGGACCCAGCCTCATGGTGCGCTCTGCGCCACCGGAAGCCATACGGAGGGCCGGAGGTCTTGGGTTCCGACCCTGGACGACCCCAGTCGGGCCGTCCTCGGAGGGAATGGTACCAGCGGGTCTCATCGGGGCCACCCCGGACCACCCCGCCGAACAGCCGGCAGGGAGACCGGAGAATCCGCGCCAGCCCGCCCCCGTAGTGTGGCCCCATGGCCGCCAGATTCACCCACCTTGCCCTCCCCTGCCGGGACCTGGACGCCACGATCGCCTGGTACGAGGCCCACACGCCGATGCGGGCATTCCACCGGCGGGTAGACGAAGACGCCGAGGTGGCATGGTTGGCCGAGGACGACACCTCGGTCGGCCTGGTGATCGTCCAGACGTTCGAGGCAAGGGCCTCGGGCGAGCCGCAGACCACGCTGTCGCCGTTCGCCCACCTGGGCTTCGACGTGGACGACCCGGCCGAGGTGGATGCTGCCGCCGTGCTGGGTCGGGCATCAGGATGCGTCCACTGGGAACCCGCCAACCACCCACCACCGGTGGGCTACCTGTGTGCCCTGACCGACCCCGACGGCAACGTGGTGGAGTTCTCCTACGGTCAGGGGCTGTAGGCCTTCGGCGCCTTAGAGCCTGAGAGCCTGAGGTGCCCCGTGGCCCAGTGGCCCGGAACCAGTCAGCCAGTCAGCCAGTCAGCCAGTCTGGATGGCCCCCAGCAGGCGGACCATCTCGACCGCCGCATCGGCGCAGTCGGCGCCCTTGTCGCCCCGGTCCACGTCGGCGCGCTCCATGGCCTGCTCGACCGTGTCGGTGGTGAGCACGCCGAAGACCACCGGCACGCCCGTGTCGTGGCCGGCCCGCATGATCCCTGCCGCAGCCTCCCCGGCCACGTAGTCGAAGTGCGGGGTCTCGCCACGGATCACGGCCCCCAGGCACACGACCGCGTCATAGCGGCCCGACTCGGCCATGGCCCGTGCCGCCAACGGCACCTCGAACGCGCCGGCCACCCAGGCCACGTGGATGTCGGCATCCGCCACGCCGAGCGACACCAGCCGGGCACAGGCGCCGGTCAGCAGGCTGTTCGACACGAAGTCGTTGAAACGGCCTGCGACGATGCCGATGCGGAGCCCGGAACCGTCCAGCGGCACCTCGATCACCTTCATGAGGCGGCGCCCTCGCCGGCAACCTCGTCGGCAGCCTCGCCGACAGTCCCGTCGCTGGCGGGCAGCAGGTGGCCGAGGCGATCCCTCTTGGTCTCCAGGTACCTGATGTTCTCCGGGTTGGGAGCAGTGTCCAGAGGAACCCGGCTGGTGATCTCCAGGCCGTAGCCCTCCAGGCCGCCGTACTTGGCCGGGTTGTTGGTCATCAGCCGCATGTGGGTGATCCCCAGGTCGGAGAGCATCTGGGCGCCAACGCCGTACTCCCTGGAATCCACCGGCAGGCCCTGCTGGAGGTTCGCGTCGATGGTGTCCAGGCCCTCGTCCTGCAACCCGTAGGCCCGCAGCTTGTGGCCGATGCCGATGCCGCGCCCCTCGTGACCCCGCAGGTAGGCGACGACCCCGACGCCCTCGGCGCCGATCTGGGCCAGTGCAGCATCCAGCTGCGAGCCGCAGTCACACCGCAGCGAGCCCAGCAGATCGCCGGTGAGGCACTCGGAGTGGACCCGCACCAGCGGGGAATCCACGGAAGCCAGGTCGCCGAGCACGTAGGCCACGTGCTCCTCGTCGTCGAGGAGCGACACGTAGGCGTGTGCGGTGAACTCGCCGTACTTCGTCGGGATGCGCGCCGAACCGAAGTGCTCGACCAGCTTCTCGTGCCGACGCCGGTGTCGGATCAGGTCGGCGATGGACACGAAGTGCAGGTCGTGCTGGACGGCGAAGGCGTCCAGGTCGGGCACCCTGGCCATGGTCCCGTCGTCGTTCACGATCTCGCACAGGACACCGACCGGCTGACGGTCGGACAGGGCGCAGAGGTCTACGGCGGCCTCCGTGTGGCCGGCCCGCTTGAGCACGCCGCCTGCACGGGCCCGCAGCGGAAAGATGTGGCCCGGCCGGGCGAACTCGGACCGATGCCGGCCGCTGTCGGCCAACGCCACCACGGTGGCCGACCGGTCCGAGGCCGAGATTCCCGTGGAGGTGCCCTCGGCCAGGTCGACCGACACCGTGAAGGCGGTCCGCATCGACTCGGTGTTGTCCACCACCATGAGCGGCAGGTCCAGTGCATCGGCCCGCTCATTGGACATCGGGGCACAGATCACGCCGCTGGTGTGGCGGATCATGAAGGCCATCTTCTCAGGCGTCATGGCGTCGGCGGCGATGATCAGGTCGCCCTCGTTCTCACGATCCTCGTCGTCGACCACGATCAGGAACTCACCCCTGGCGTAGGCCTCGATGGCGTCTTCGATGGTGGACAACGGCATCAGCCGCCTCCTTCTTGGTTCAAAGGCTGGTTGGCAGGACGATCGGCAGGCTGGCTCAAAGACTGGTTGGTCGGCTCACCGGATGACTGGTCGGTAGGCCCGCCAGGTGGCTGGTCAGCGGGCCCGTCATCGGCCGGGTAGCCGTGGTCGGGACCGACCCGACCGGCGGCCAACAGGCCTGCCACGTACCGGGCCAGGACGTCCGCCTCGACGTTGACCAGGTCGCCGGGAGCCCGACGGCCGAACGTGGTGACGTCCAGCGTGTGGGGGATCAGGGCCACGTCGAACGTGTAGCGACCGACGGACGCCACGGTCAGGCTCGCCCCGTCGAGGGTTATCGAACCCTTCTCCACGACCTGCCCCGCCAGCTCGTCGGGCAGTCGGAAGGTAAGACGACGGGAACCATCGGAGAGCGTCTCGAGGTCCACCACCTCGGTGACGGTGTCCACATGCCCCTGGACGACATGGCCGCCGAACCGGCCATCCGCGGCAAGCGGGCGTTCCAGGTTGACGGCCTCGCCAGGCCCCATGGCGCCCAGCGTGGTGCGCTCGAGGGTCTCCGGAACGGCATCCACGGCGAACCAGGCGTCCCCCCACTCCACGACGGTGAGGCAGCAGCCGTTCACTGCAATGGAGGCCCCGAGGCTGACGTCAGCGAGCACGGTCGCCGCATCCACGACGAGGCGCCGACCGTCGCCGACCTCGTCTATCGAGCGGATGCTGCCGAGTTCCTCGACTATTCCCGTGAACATGCGTCCCGTGCGCTCCCCGATGTCCGACCCCGGACTACGTGGTCGACGGGACACGACGGGTCACGACCAGCGTTCACGACCACCGGGACCCGACGGGTCGGTGGCCGCGACACGATCGCCGCTTCCGACGTCCTCTCCCATCCGGACTCTGACCGTCGGCCCAGGAATTGCACCTGATCGGCCCCGAACGACGCCTCGCGGCGACCATCCGGGGTTCGCGGGCTCGTCGGATCACTCCGACTCACCGCCGGTCGGGACTTTCACCCAACCCCGAGGACTCTGTTGTGGACCCAGCGTACCGGCACCCGATGGCGCCACTCCAGCCGGGGCTCAGTACAGGCCCAGCAGGCGTCCGGACATCGCCAGCACCGCCACCGCCATCACCGGCCGGACCACCCGCGAACCACCTGAGACCGTGAGACGGGCACCGATAGCTCCACCGCCGGCGAAGCCGATGGCGAGGGCCAGTGCAGGCCCCCAGTCCACCAGCCCACCCAGGATGAACACCGGGAGGGCGGTGATGGTCACCACCAGGATGACAACCACCTTGACGCTGTTGGCCACCACCAGGTCCAGACCGGAGCGCGAGAGGGTCAGCACCAGCAGCAGGCCGATCCCCGCCTGGAAGGCTCCCGCGTAGCAACCCACCCCGAAGAAGACGAGGGCCGCCACCGGGCCGGTCCACGGGCGGTCCGCCGCCTTCAACTTCGGTGGGCGGAGGGAGAGCACCAGAAGCGGAACCATCAGGAAACCGAAGACCCGCTCGAACGACTCGGCAGGCAGCCTGGAGATGAGGACCGAACCGGTGAGCGAACCCGCTATCACCGGAACCAGCACCGGCAGGGCCCGCGATACCCCGGACCTCCCCAGACGACGGAAGGTCGCCGATGCACTCAGGTTCGAGGCCAGGATGCCGACCCTGTTGGAGCCGTTGGCCACGTCGCCCGGCAGGCCAGCCAGGACCAGCAGGGGAACGGTCAGGAGCGACCCACCACCCGCCATGGTGTTGACGGATCCGGCCAGCAGGCCGCCGCCCACCAGGAGCACCACGTCGAGCATGTCCACGGGTCGATACTGCGTCAGGCCAGCGCGGCCCGGGTCTCAGCCACGTCCCGGTGGAGCTGTTCGACCAGGGAGTCGAGGCCCTCGAACCGAAGCTGGCCCCGCAGGCGACGGACGAAGCGGACCCGTGCCACCTCGTCGTACAGGTCCGGTCCGCCGGAGTCGGGCCCTCCGACGTCCAGCAGGTGGGCCTCGAGCAGCAGGGCGCCGTCCTCGTAGAACTGCGGACGGGTTCCCAGGGAGATCGCCGCCGGGAACACCGTCCCGTCGGGACGCTCGTACCAACCGGCGTAGACGGCATCCTCCGGCAGCAGGATCGACGGATCGACGCGCACGTTCGCCGTCGGAAATCCCAGCTCACGGCCCCGCCTGTCGCCCTCGCCGACGACTCCCCGAACCTCGTACGGCCTGCCCAGCATCGAATTGGCACGCTCCATGTCACCTCGTGCCAGTGCCCGGCGGATGAAGGTGGACGAGACCTGTTCATGGTCCCTCGCAGGCATGCCGTCGGGTCCGACCAGGTCCAGTCCGATCACCTCGAACCCCAGGGCGGCTCCGGCCTCACGCAGCATCGCGACGTTGCCGAGCCGCTGGTGCCCGAAGTGGAAGTCCTCCCCCACGACCACCAGGCCTATGCCCATGCCGTCGACCAGCACGTCGCGGATGAACGAATCGGCCGACTCCGCAGC
>DUAC01000189.1 GCA_012961035.1 Acidimicrobiia bacterium | reverse complement strand
GGGCCTACTTCGCGGCCAACAGCGGAGACGGCGTCTACGAGGTGTTGGTCGACACCGTCGACCTGTACGCCGGCACTGCTGAAATCCGACGTGTCGCAAGTTCGGAGGGAACCGCCTCGAACGACGGGATGAACTGTGTGGGAATCCCGACCTGTATCCCCGATACCTTCGGGGCGGTCTACGGGTACGTCTGGGTGGACTGGGAGGCCTCCGGCGACCGCACCGCGATCGAAGACGGCATCGAGGAACACGTCGCCGGGGCAAAGGTCACCCTGGTCAACACCACGACCTACCACGACTCTGACGACAATCCCTGTTACGGACCAGGTGAGTTCCAGGTGGAGACAACCACCGGTGCCGGCCCGAACTCGGGCTCAGACAGCGGTGACTTCGGCTGGTACTTCGCCGACATCCCGGTCTTTGACAGCTTCGGCAACGAGATGCACTACGAGGTGCACTTCGACTACGTCGATGCCGTGTTCCCGGGCGGGTTCACCCCGACCGGCTACACAAACCAGCTCCGCGACGATGTGACCGAAAACGAAACCGACTCAGATGCCCGGCCGGTCAAGCAATCCAACGGCCCGGAAACCCTGGCCATCTCTGGCGACTTCACGCTCATTGCCGATCAGGTCGTTCATCGTCCCGACGCAGGTGTGGTGGGCGAGCTGATCTTCGACCCGGAGGCGAAGGTCGAAGTCGACTGCACCACGGAACGGGCCCTCGTGGAGTTGGACAACAGCGCCTCAACAGCCGACGCGACCTACACAGTCGACGTCTACCACGGCGACGTTACGGACGAGAGCCGGATCAGTGAACAGTCCGGCATCCAGGTCGTTTCCGCTGGCGATATCGCCTACTACGCCACGGCTATCCCACCGCCGGTCGGTCAGGTCCTCACCGTGGTCGTCACGGCCACCGCAAGCCAGAACGGGTCGGACCTCGGCTATGAACCGAAGATCGCCTGGGACCAGTCCGGAATCGACTGTCCGGCAGGCTTCGCAGTGCAGGTCCAGGTCGAAACGGACTGCAACGCCGGCGGCACCCAGGTCACCCTCGGAACCCCGGGATCCGACCTCGGGGCACGATTCACCCTCACCCTGGTCGTCGATGGTGTCGGCAATGTCTTCGAATACGACCTTGACGCCGACGACAACCATTCGGTCACCCTCCCCGTCGACGAAGACGCCGAATGGCACCTCGAATGGGTCGCTACCGACGATTCCGGCCTGGACCGGACATTTGCCGGGACCAGCACCCAGCGGGTCTTCGACTGTGAGCCCCCAGGATTCGACCCGCTGATCCTCACCGGACACGCCTGCACAGCCAACGGCGGTGTCGTCACCGTGCTCGTCGACAACCGTGACTCCGACCTCGACGCAACCGTCGAAATCCGTCTCGGATCCGAGTTGGTGTGGGGCCCGGCAGTGGTCAACGCAGGCGCAATCTCCAACATCGTCAGTGTTCCCGCGGTCGACCTCGACACCCTCCGAATCTGGGCCTCCCCGGTCGGTTCCGACACCGCCACCTCAGTAATGGCCGAAGAGACGGTCAACTGCCCGACGTTTGATCCGGATGCTTTGGTGACCGTGGATTGCGGCGTTGGTCGTGCCCTGCTGGTCCTGGACAATTCGGCGTCGACCGTTGACGCCTGGTTCACGGTTGATGTCCACCGGGGCGGAGTCGACTGGGCTTCGCGGGTCGAAGACGAATCAGGGGCGCAGCTGGTACCAGCCGGGACAACCGACACCTACACCCAAGGTCTGCCACTGATATCCGGCGAGGTGCTCAGCGTGGAGATCCGCGCCGACGCCTACCGGGAGGGCGTGTCACTGGGGTTCGACCCGGTGGTGGTCTGGAACC
>DUAC01000188.1 GCA_012961035.1 Acidimicrobiia bacterium | reverse complement strand
GGATGGTCACCGAAGCCGGCTTCAGCCGCTTCCACCAGCACAAGGTGGACGACCCCACGAACATCTACTACGAGGTACGCCCGTAGGGGGGACCACCATTGGTTCGGGGCCGCCCTGAGGAGGGGCCCGGTCAGTCGAGTGGCTGTGGGTCTGACACCGGCACGAGGCAGCCGTCCGTGTCGCCGAACCCCGGACCGTGCAGGCACGGGTACTCGTAGCGCCTGAGCTGCACGCTCAGGTGGCCGTCGTAGCTGGTGGCGGGGCGCATGTCGGAGACGTCCATCGACCCGAGGGCCGCCAGCGCCACCTGGATGCCCAGCCTCGTCGGGTCCGGCCCGGCATCATGGGCGGCGCGTGCCACGGCCCTCACGAGGCTGCAGGCCTCTGTGACCGTCCGGTACACGTCCGTTGTCGGATCCTCGACCGTGGCGGTCGGATGCTGGGCGGCCGCTGCGTAGGAGCGGTTGCACATCTCGTCGAACGGGCGGGTCTCGAACCCGTCCAGACGATGGCTGCCGGTGGCCGAGGCGTCCAGGATCCATGCGCCGGAGTAGTACTCGCCGGCTGGTGAGCCTCCGAACTCGGCCACCTCGGATGACACGGAGTCGAGGCCCTGTGCGTCCAGGCCGGACTGGATGAACGTGGGCCTCGGCATCGACTGGTCCAGCATCTCGAGTACCAGCCAGGGCAGCGAGGTTCGGTTCAGGAGGGGAAGCACTACGTCCACTCCACGCTCCACCATGGCTGCGACCGCTGTGTCCAACCCCACCCGACACGTCGTGGTCCCCTCACAGCCCACCAGGTGGATCGTCGGCTCGTGGCCGAGGGACTCGAGGGCATGCACCAGTACGTCCACGACGTCGTCGGAGCGCTGGGGTGCATCCGGGACCACGAGGCCGATGGTGCCGTCCACGAGCAGGCCCCTCCCATCGGCCATGCGGACCATGGCCTCCACGGCGGTCCGGGCCCCGGGCTCCTGGGCGAGCAGGAGCCCACCAGAGCGACGGTCGTCGCGGTCCGACGTACCCCGCACGCTCAGGAACGAAGTCCGTCCTGAGCGGGTCAGGCAGTTGGCTGCCGTTCCCGGGACCGCCTCCACGGCCAGGACGGCCACGGCCTCGTGTACCTCCCGTGCCTCGAGGCAGGCCGCCTCCCGGCGGGTGTCGATGTCATGGCCGCCACCACCCAGCGCAGAGACCTCGACCGTCCGAAGGTCGAGTCGCCGACCGTGGATACCGCCGCATTCGTTGACGATTCCGACGAACGACCGGACCATGTCGTCGATGTCGCCCACCCTTGAGGAGAAGCCGATCTTCTCCAACTCGTCCAGACGGGTGTGGAGGTGGACGATGTTCAATGAATCGGCGGTGATGCCCGGCTGGGTGGCCACCGGAACGGCCTCCGGGGCCGGAGTCGGCAGGCAGAAGGACTCCAGTCCCTGGAACGGGTGCGTGCGGTCGAAGGAGGCCTGGAACTCTTCGTATGTGTCGCCGCGCGGGTCGGCGTAGTGGCCGTCCTCGGTGAGCGATCCGCCGGGTATGGGTCTGCCGTCTCTGCTATCTCCGGCGGCACCGTCGCCAGTGCCGTCGTCGACACGCTTCGCTACGGTCGACGTCGTCACCGTCGACGTTGCCTCCGACGGCTGGACGACCGACTCTCCTTCGCTCGCATCGGTGTCTGAGGGCTCCGTCGACGTCGCCTCTGGCGGCTTCGTGTCGACAGCTCCTTCGTTGACGGACCTGAGGGTCGTGGACGTGACCTCCGGCTGAGGTGGTACCGAGCTGTCGTCGCCGCTGTTTCCGCTGCCGGGGGCAGTCGTCGTGGCGTTGGTGGGGGTGGGGGCGTCGAGGGTGCAGGCGGTGGCGGTCAGGAGGATGACCACGGCCACGGCCACGGCCATGGAG
>DUAC01000187.1 GCA_012961035.1 Acidimicrobiia bacterium | reverse complement strand
CCGAAGTGCCGCCACCTCGGGTTGCAGAGGAACCGCTTCCCGTCAGCCGAGACCGTGGCGCTGAAGTGGTTGGCCACCGACTCGTGGAGGTCCATCCGGGCGGCCAGCCGGAAGGCCGCGGCCAGGTCGACGCGCACCTGGGCCTCGTCCAGTTCGGCGATGGTCGTATCGGTGGCGGTCATCGAATGCCTTCCGGTGGGGGAAATCCGGGCGAGCGCCCATTCTGCACCAGCACGCCGGTTGGCGACAGTGCTCCGACCCGACCGGTCAGTCGCCGTCGTCGAGGCCGCCGGCCTCCACCGAGCATGACCGGGCCGGGGCCTGTCAACGGAGCATCCGGCCACCGACAAGACTGTCCGGCGTGGTGACAGCCGCCCCATACCTCGTATTGGCCGCCGTGGGCGCGCCCGTCCTGGCCGGGCTGGCCACGATGCTCCTCCCGGCATCCCGAAGGCTCACCCGCCTGGCGCTGGCGACCGCAGGACCGGCCACCTCCGTGCTCCTCATGGCCATCCACCTGGGACGCAACGGCGTGAGCACCGCCGACACGCCTACCGGCACCATCGCGTGGGTGCCGAGCCTGAACCTGGACATCAGCTTCCTCGTCGACGGCCTGGGCGCTTTCTTCGCCCTCCTCATCGCCGGCATGGGCGTGGTGGTGGTGCTGTACGCACGCGCCTACTTCGGACACGACGCCGCATCGCTGGCCCGCTTCTTCCCCACCCTCGGGTTCTTCAGCAGCGCCATGCTGGGTGTGGTCCTGGCCGACCACCTCCTCCTGACCGTCCTGTTCTGGGAGATGACATCGGTCAGCTCCTTCCTCCTCATCGGGTGGGACCGGGACGACGCCGATGCCGGGAAGAGGGCCATGCAGGCGTTCTTCACCACGGGCCTGGGCGGCTTTGCCCTGCTCGGCGGGGTCCTCCTCTTCGGTGGCCACACCGGCATATGGCGTTGGAGCCACCTCATGGCCGAGGCGGCCACCATCAGCCACGACGGCACCGTGGTGGCGGCATTCGTGCTGATGTTCGTCGGGGCCGCCACCAAGAGCGCCCAGTGGCCCCTCCACGACTGGCTGCCGGGCGCCATGAAGGCGCCGACGCCGGTCTCGGCGTACCTGCACTCGGCCACCATGGTGAAGGCCGGAGTGTTCCTGCTGGGGCGCATGCTCCCGGCATTCGGTGCCCTGGCCCTCTGGCTGCCGCTACTGGTGTCGATCGGCGCGGTCACGATGCTGCTCGGGGCGGTGCTGGCCCTCAACCAGGGCGACCTGAAGAAGATCTTCGCCTACACGACGGTGAGCCATCTCGGCCTGCTGGTCGCCATGTACGGCATGGGCGGAGCATCCACGACCGGAGGCCTCGGGGCGATCAGCTGGGACCTCACCCAGATCGCCAGCCACGCCCTCTACAAGGCTCCCCTGTTCCTCGTCGTCGGGGCGCTCGCACACCTGGTCGGGGCCAGGCGCCTCCCCCACCTGTTCGGGCTGTGGCACCGACCCGGCGCCGGGGCGAAGGCGGCGGCCGTGGTCCTGCTGCTCAGCGGCTACGCGCTGGCCGGTGGCCCGGGAACCGTCAGCTTCGTCGCCAAGGAACTCTTCTTCGCCGCCACCACCCGTGCCTCCGACCTGCATCCGGTCCTGGCCGTCGTGGGGGTGATGGCGATCGCCGCTGCGGCCTGCAACGTGGCCATATTCGTCAGGCTCACCACGACAGTGCTGGGCCACCGCTCCGGGGTGGGCGAGGCCGCCGATGCCCCGGTCGTCCCCGCCGGCCAGCCCGACCGGTGGGCGTTCATGCTCTGGGCTCCGGCAGCCGCCCTGATCGCACTCCAGTACCTGGGCGGCTTGGTTCCGTCTCTCTGGAACCGGACCTTCCGCGGGGTCGAGGTGAACGTCCACGACGAGGCATTCGCCACGGGCATTCCGCTGGCCTGGGAGCCGTTCCTCCACCCGGGAATGCCGCTGCTCATGACGGCGATCGCCATCACCGCAGGGGTGGTGCTCGGGTTCTCGGGCTGGATGAGACGCGACATGGTCGACGTCCACTCCCGGATCTGGCCTGCCTCCTACCGGGGCATCCGGCGGGGCGGTCACCGCATCTTCCACTCGATCCAGACCGGCCATGTGCGCCACTACCTGGCGGTCGTCTTCTCGGTACTCACCCTCTGCATCGGTTGGGCCGCCTGGGCCGACCCGGCGATGCTGCGCCCACCGGCGGGCATGGACCCGTTCGAGTACCCGGCCGGGCTGCTCCTGGGGGCGGTGGTGTGCGCCGCCGCCATCGCCCTCCCGATGGTCACCGAACGCGTCGTGAGGGTGCTGGTGCTGGGAGCCAGCGGCTTCGCCGTGGTCGGCCTCTACCTCGTCTACCAGGCGCCGGACCTGGCCCTCACACAGCTCATGTTCGAGATCATCTCCGTGATCCTGTTCCTGCTGGTGCTGCGCCTCCTGCCACGGGCGGACCGCCGGCCCAGGATCCGGGTACTGCCGCGCCTGGCCCTGGCGTCCGTCGTCGGCATCTCGATCGGGTGGATGACCCTCCTGGCCGGGCACGCCGCCGACAACCGGGCAGATGACGCACCGACCCTCGGGAAGTTCTTCGAGGCGCACAGCCTCGAGGGTTCCGAGCTGACCGACGGCCGGGGCGGCGAGGGACGCAACGTGGTCAACGTGATCCTCGTGGACTTCCGCGGATTCGACACCCTCGGCGAGATCACGGTGCTGGCCACCGCCGCACTGGGCGTCTGGTCGATGCTCCCCGGTCGGCGACGGCATCGTGAGGAGGAGGACCTGGCGGTCGACACCGGCCAGGGGGTGCAGACATGAGGATGTCGTCCCTGATCCTGCGGACCGCTGTCCGGTTCATCCTCCCGCTGACCTTCCTCTACGCCGCCTATGCGGCGTTGAAGGGCCACAACGGGCCGGGCGGCGGCTTCATCGCAGGCCTCATCGCCTCTGTGGGCTTCTGCACCTACCGGATGTCGTACGGCGACAGGGCGTTCCACCGCCTCCTGCCCCTCCACCCCCGGTGGCTGGTGTTCGTCGGCCTGGGCCTCGCCGGGGCGGTGGCCACCCTGCCGCTGGTGTTCGGCCAGCCACTCCTCCGCTCGGCCTCCACCACCCTGTACCTGGGTGGCAGCGAGGTCCATCTGGTGTCGGCCATGGCATTCGACCTGGGCGTGCTGCTCGTGGTCGTGGGGGTGGCCGTGGGGATGATCAGCCGGCTGGGCGAGGAGCTGGACCGGTGACCACCGTCCTGGCCGTCTGCGTGGCCGTCCTGGTGACGGTCAGCGTCTACCTGATGCTGTCACGCGAGCTGAAGTCGGTGGCCATGGGCGTGTTCGCCCTCGGCCATGGCGCCAACCTGTCCATCCTCGCCATGAGCGGGTCGCCGGTCCTGGCTGACGGCGGTTTGCGTAACCCCCCGATCCTGGGTGCGGTGAACCTCGTGGATCCGCTTCCCCAGGCGCTGATCCTGACGGCCATCGTCATCAACTTCGCCGTCATGGGATTCCTCCTGACCCTCCTGATCGTCACGGCCAGACGCACCGGGACGATCAATGTGGACGACCTGGCGGCCGAGGACCGCCCCGATGGCAGCCGCACCGGAGGCGACCGGTGACCAACAACCTGCTCGGCCTCTTCGTGGTGATCCCCCTGGCCACCAGCCTGGCGACCGGCGCCCTGGTCCGTAGGCCGGTTCCCCAGCGGATCCTGGGCCTGGTGAGCCTCTGCTCGATGCTGGTGCTGGCCCTGACATGGCTGGTCCGGATACGAGACGGCGAGGTGATGGTGTCGCAGATGGGCGCGTGGCCGGCGCCGTACGGGATCACGCTGGTCTTCGACAGCCTCTCGGGCCTGCTGCTGTGCGCCGGCCTGCTGGTCACGATCGCCTGCTACGTCCATGGCTTCTCCATGGTCGAGCCACTCACCGAACGGCGCTACTTCCATCCGTTGATGCAGCTCCTGATCGTCGGCGTGAACCAGAGCTTCCTGACCGGGGACCTGTTCAACCTGTTCGTGGCCTTCGAGATCATGCTCATGGCCTCCTACGGCCTGCTGGCCATAGGTCGGACCCGTAGGCAGATGACGCAGGCCTACAAGTACCTGCTGCTGAACCTGGTGGCCTCGACGGTGTTCGTGATCACCGCCGGCCTCGTCTACGGGATGACCGGCACCCTCAACATCGCCGACCTGGCCCGCTTCGTGGCCGACCGGTCCAACGCCGGGGTGCCCCTCCCGACGGGCTTCACCGGCCTGTCGGTCATGCTGCTCGTCGTCTTCGGCCTGAAGGGGGCGTTCTTCCCGCTCTGGTTCTGGCTGCCGGACACGTACCACACCTGCCCGATCTCCATCGCCGCACTGTTCAGCGGCCTGCTCACCAAGGTCGGCGTGTACGCCGTGCTGCGAACGTTCCCGCTGGTGTTCGCGGCAGGGGACGCCCGCGACGTGGTCCTGCCGATCCTCGCCGTGTCGGCCGGGGCGACCATGCTCCTGGGGGTGCTGGGTGCCGTGTCGCAGCACAACGTCCGGCGGATCCTGGCCATACACGTGATCAGCCAGGTGGGCTACATGGTGTTCGGCATCTCGATGATGACGACCGTCGGCCTGGCGGGCGCGTTGTACTACATGATCCAGCACATGGTGGTGAAGAGCTCCCTGTTCCTGTGCTGCGGGGTCATGGAACGCCACGCCGGATCGGACGACCTGGACGAGATGGGCGGCCTCCTGAAGCGCCACCGCTGGCTGGGGGCGGCGTTCTTCGTGGCGGCGCTGAGCCTGGTCGGGCTGCCGCCACTCAGCGGCTTCTTCGGCAAGCTGGTCATCATCAGGGAGGGCTGGACAGCGAGCTGGTGGCTCTCGGCCATCGGCCTTGTGACCGGAGGGTTGACGCTGCTGTCCATGCTGAAGATATGGACCCAGGGGTTCTGGTCACCTGAGTCAGGCCCGCGCTTGAACCGGGGCGGCGATGCCGGCGGGCGCGTCCGCGGCCTGCGTGCCGCCCACACGGGCATCGGGATCCTCGTGGTGGCCGCGGTGCTCATCGGCCTGGCCGCAGAGCCCATCTACGACATCGCATTCCACGCCGCGGAACAGCTCACCGATCCCTCCACCTACATCAGGGCCGTGAACCCGCAGGCTGGCGACTACGTGCTGAGCGCATCGGGAGGTGGAGGCTGATGATCCGCCGGCTGGGCTTCGACATGGCCCTGGCGGTGCTCTACCTGTCGTGGTCAGGGAACCACGCCTGGCCGGGCATCCTGGTCGGCCTGGTCCTCGGCTTCATCGTGGTCTCGGTCTACGACCTCGGCACGCAGCATCCGAACCACGGCCGACGGGCACTCCGCATGCTGCGGTTCGGGGTGTACTTCCTGGCCATCCTGGTCCGGTCCAACCTGCAGATCGCCCGTGAGATCATGACGCCGGGGTTCAGCCAGACGCCGCGCATCCTGAGGTACCCGGTGGACGACCTGGACGACTTCCAGACGACCGTCCTGGCCAACTGCATCACCCTCACTCCCGGAACCCTGGTCGTGGACGTCTCCGACGACGGGCGCTGGCTGTACGTGCACTGCATGTACGCCCTGGACCGCTCCGAGGCCATCGCCGGCCTACGGCGACTCGACGAGCGGCTCCGACGGGAGGTCTTCTCGTGGTAGCGGTCGTCGTGCAGGCCGGCATCCTCGCCGTGGTCGTCGGCATCGGCATGACCATGTACCGCATGCTGAAGGGACCGCACATCGCCGACCGGGTGCTGGCCGGAGACGTCCTGTCGCTGCAGGTGGTGGCCCTCGTGATCCTCCTGGCCGTCGACCAGCGGCGTGCCGTATCGCTGGACGTGGCACTGATGGTGGCGATCGTCGGCTTCGCCTCCACGCTGGCCTTCGCCCAGTACATCGGAGCAGCCGGGGGCGACCTCCAGCCCCCGGACGAGGGAGAGGGGGGGTAGGTGGACGCGACACGCGAGATCGCGACGGTCCTCCTGCTGGTGTCGGGCCTCTCCTTCATGCTCATCGGTGCATGGGGCACCGTCCGACTGCCCGACGCGTACCACCGACTGCATGCGTCCTCCAAGTGCTCGACGCTGGGGCTGCTGGGGCTGCTGCTGGGCGCCGTCGTGCACATCGGTACCGCCGCCGCCCTCACCAAGGCGCTCCTGACGCTCGTGTTCGCCTTCGTGGCCGCACCGGTCGGCTCCCACATCCTGGCCAGGAGCGCACACGCTGCCGGGCTGGAGCAGTGGGACAGGACGCTCTCCGACGAGCTGGCCGAGGACCAGGGGGACCACCCGGAGGATCAGTAGACGGAGTGCGTCGGACCGGCGCTACCGGCAGCACGCGGCACCACGAAGCCGCCGCTCAGAGCTCCAGGCGATAGACGTTGGTGGTCCGCTGCTCGAAGCCGAGACGGCGGTACAGGCGGTTGGCGGCCTCCCGCGACGGCTTCGACGTGAGGTCCACGGTCGTGGCGCCGGCTGCCCGGGCCCGAAGAATCGCAGCCCGATTCAGCGCCTCGCCGACACCGCGGCCACGGGCCGAGGCGTCCACCACCACGTCCTCGATCCAGGCCCGCAGGCCGGTCGGGATCCGGAAGACCACAAGCGTCATGCTCCCCAGGATGGCCGCCTGGCCGTCGACGGTCGGGTCCTCGGCCACCAGCAGGACCGAAGCCCCGGAGTCCACGATGGCCGCCAGCGAGTCGGCGTCGGGCGGCGGGCTGGAGCCGGACAGCTGTGGAATCAGGCGGGCCATCGCCGACACCAGGCGATCGTCCACCGCGACCACCTCACGGACGACGAACGTGGCATCCCGAGCAGCTCCATCCATGGTCGGTGAGCCTAGGACCCGACGGCATAGCCTCCCGGCGCGCGTGCGAACGCGTCTGGCTAGCCTCCGACAGCAATGGCCCCCGACTCAGCTCCGCACCTCATCTGGAACATCGACGAGATGCCGACCGACCTGCGGTCGCCCATCCTCATTGCCGCATTCGAGGGCTGGAACGACGCCGGTGAGGCCAGCTCGACGGCAGCCCGCTACGTACGCGACCACTTCGAGGCCAAACACGTCGCCACCATCGATGCCGAGGACTTCTTCGACTTCACCGTGGCCCGACCCAACGTGTGCATCGACGACAACGACACCCGCCAGATCGTGTGGCCTTCCACCGGCATACACGTGGCCCGCGTGCCGGGCAGCGCCCACGACCTGGTGTGCGCCATCGGCCACGAGCCGCAACTCCGCTGGCGGACCTTCGTGGACCACCTGGCGATCACAGCCGAGGCCTTCGGTGCCTCCATGGTCTGCACGCTGGGGGCCCTGCTGACCGACGTACCCCACACCCGCCCCACCCAGGTCTACGGAGGAACCGACGACGAGAAACTGGCCCTGCGCCTGAACCTCTCGCCGTCCACCTACGAAGGACCGACCGGCATCGTGGGGGTGCTGGCGGCCGGCCTGCGCGACCGCGGGGTCACCACGGCCTCGTTCTGGGCCAGCGTTCCCGCCTACGTGTCCAACGTGCCGTCGCCCAAGGCGGCCCTGGCCCTGGTGGAACGACTCTCCCAGTTGCTGGAGGTCGACGTGCCGTGCACCGACCTGGAGATCGCTGCGGCGGCCTACGAACGCCAGGTCACCGAGCTGGCCGCCGAGGACGACGGCACCATGGAGTACGTCGAACAGCTGGAAGCCGACTTCGACGAGGAGACCGCCGAGGACCCGGACAGCCTGGTCGCCGAGGTCGAGGACTTCCTCCGGAACCAGCCCGGCACCTGAGGGTTCAGGCGTCGGCTACCAGCCAGGGAGGATCCCTGGGCCGGTCGAAACGCACGTCGAGCTCCTCACCGCGTATCGCAGCGAAGGCCTCCGCCGCCCACTCCTCCGGCAGCGCCGAGCCCTCCGGCAGGCTGCCCTCGGCGAAGAACCCGACATCCGAGCATTCCAACGGGTGGGCGGAGAGCTCTCCTCCCGTCATCCGACAGTGGAACACCAGCGAGTAGAGCGGGATACCGGTGATGCCCAGCCGCATCCCGTCCAGGATGGCGATGGGACGCACCACCTCGCACTGGATGCCCGTCTCCTCCAGGACCTCCTTGACGACCACCTCGGCGGCCGAATAGCCCACGTCGGCCCAACCGGTCGGGTAGAGCCAGACGCCTGAGTCGGCCCTCTGCACCATCAGGAGCTCACCGGCGCTGTTGCCCACGACCGCCCCGATGGTCACCTTCGGCGTCACGTAACCGGGCACCCCCCGCCCCACCGATCCCAGCCAGTCAGCGACCAGGGTGTCCACGTCGAAGGATCCCCCGGAGAGGGCGTCTGCCCTGACCCTGATCTCCGCCGCCACCTGGAGGACCTCCTCGTAGCGTTCCTGCTCGTAGAGGGACTCCGTGAAGCCGAGGCCGGTCCGGGCCGAGCCGGCAAGGGCCTCGGCCCAGCGCAGGAGGTCCAGTTGGGAGGGAGGGCCCACGCCGTGATCTGACATGGCTGAACCGTAGGCGCTGAGGTCGCCCGGTCCTTCCCGCCGGGTCAGAAGTCGACGGCCACCCAACGCAGGATCGAGAGCTCGATCTCGGCCAGGTGGTCCTCGTCGGTGATCTTGTCGCCCGAGGCGTCCCGTATGTAGAAGGCGTCCACGACATCCGAACCCAGCGTCTGGACGTGCGCCCTCACGATGTCCAGGTCCAACTCCGCGAAGGCACGGGTGATCCGGTACAGGACGCCGACACCGTCCGGACAGGTCACCTCGATGACGGTGGCCGTCGCCGAGGTGAGGTTGTCCACCGTCATCCGTGGCCGGGCGGGCCTTGCGGAGAGTCGGACGGGCCGGTAGGTGCGTGACCTGTCCCCGAGGCGGGCGGACAGCGCCAGGCGACCCGCCAACGCCAACCGGATCTGATCGGCGATCCGCGTCCAGTCCGGGTCACCGTCCGGGGCCGAACCGACCCTGAACACCGACAACGCCCGGCCGTTCTCCGAATGGGCCGAAGCGCCCAGGACATCGGCACCGTTAAGCGACAGGACGCCGGCCACCTTGGAGAAGGTTCCGGTCCGGTCGACGGCCACCACGGTCAGCGTCCGACCCTCACCGCGGACCAGGAACGAACCATCCTCCAGCAGCAACCGCTGTTCCGCATCCGGGAACGACCCCCCGACCACCTCGCCGACGTCGCCGCCGGCCAGCACGTGGGACACCCTGGAGACCAGCTCGTTGACCAGGCCGCCCTTCCAACTGCTCCACGCCGAGGGTCCCGTGGCGATCGAGTCGGCCTCGGTGAGGGCACCCAGCAGGTGGAGCAGCCGGCTGCTCCCGACGGCATCGGCGACCGAGGCAATGGTGCCGTCATCGTCCAGGTCCCGACGGGTCGCCACGTCCGGGAGCAGCAGGTGGTGCTGGACCATCGCCACCAGGGTCTCGACGTCATCGGCGTCGAAGCCCATGCGGGTGGCGATCGTCTGCAGGAGGTCGACGCCCACCTCGGTGTGGTCACCCGGGTAGCCCTTCCCGATGTCGTGGAACAGGGCTCCCACCAGCAGGAGGTCCGGCCTGTCCACCCGGTCGACGAGACGCGATGCCTCGGCGGCGGCCTCCATGAGGTGCCTGTCGACGGTGAAGCGGTGGTAGGCGTTGCGCTGGGGCCGGGATCGGCACGGCTCCCACTCGGGTACCAGTTGGACGAAGAGCCCCACGTGGTCGAGGTCCTCGATGATCGGTATGGCCGACGGCCCCGTGGCCAGCAACGCCACGAACATCTCACGGGCCTCGTCCGACCACGGGTCGCTGAGCACCGGGGCGTTGTCGGCCAGCCGCTCCAGGGACCCGCGCTGCAGGTATGCATCGTGCTCGGCGGCGACCCTCGCGCACCTCAACGTGAGGAGCGGATCGGCCAGGTCGGCATTGGCGGTGAGCGCCAGGCGCCCGTCGTCGAGGACCAGGCCGGGCGCCACCTCCCGGCGACGCAGGTTGACGATGGCCCCAAGCGGCCCTCGCCGACGGGCGGCCCGTGTGGTGCGGCGGGCCGCTCCCTCCCCCGTCCAGGCGATCGTGCGCGCCGCGGCGGCGACTTCGGCCATCAGGACGTCGGCGTCAGCCAGGTCCAGTGCGGCCGCCACGTCGTCCTGGAGCTCCAGCAGGAGGCGATCGGCCCGCTGCCCTGTGAGGCGGTGGAGCTCGACGCGTACGGTCAGGAGAGTCTCGGCCGCGGCGGCCAGGCCCGCCGACTCGGACTCACGCAGGATCGGCACGGTGGCCTGCTCCACCCAGAGGAGGCTGTGCACGTCGCGGAGTCCTCCCCGGGACTCCTTCAGGTCGGGTTCCAGCAGGAAGGCGACCTCTCCGAACCTGGCATGGCGTTCGGCCACCGATGCCTGCAGGTCGTCGAGGTGGCGCCGTGACCTACCGGACCACTGTTGCAACGCTGCGGCGGCAAGTTCGTGGGCCACCGTCGCGTCGCCGGCCACCGGGCGGGCCGCCAGGAGGCTCGTGGCCGTGTCCAGGTGCTCGGTGGCCACCTGCAGGAGCTGGGGCAGCGTCCCCACCTGGTGACCGAGCTTCAGGCCCGCATCCCAGAGCGGGTACCAGACCCTCTCGGCGACCTCGGCCATGTCCAGACCCGGCCGGTGCACGAGCACCACGTCGACGTCACTGCCGGGGCACTGCTCCCGACGGCCGTATCCGCCGACCGCCACGAGAGCGGTACCCGCCGGCGGTTCGGCCGCCTCGAACACCTCGGCCAGGAACCCGTCGATCCGGTCGGACAGCGCCCGACAGAACCCGGGGCCCCGTAGCGACCGGTCCTCCACGAGGTCGGTCGTGTCTAGGGGGGTCACCGGCCCGACGGTAGCGGCGGCGTCAAGACCACCACGGACCCCTTCGGACCCTCGTTGTAGGCCGACTCGGCGTGGATGGCCTGGTCCAGGTTCCCGATCCAGTCACCGCCCAGGAAGCCCCTGCCGTCGTGCGAGTTGCCGAGCGAGTAGGAGACGAGCACCCACACGATCGGCACCGCGCCGATGCAGTACATGTTCATCATCAGCATGTTCAGGACGTTCCTGGAACGCACCATGCCTCCGTATAACAGCGCCAGGCCGGGCACCATGAACACCACCAGTGCGGTGCTCATCAACATCCAGGACAGATCACCAGAATCCACGACAGGATTCCTCCGATTGGGCGGCGAGCACCCAGCCT
>DUAC01000186.1 GCA_012961035.1 Acidimicrobiia bacterium | reverse complement strand
AGCAGGAGCAGCAGTGGTGGCCGCAGCCGAACCACTACCAGAGGCGGAATCCCCGCCGCCATCGGAGCCGCAGGCACCGGCGATCATGGTGATCGCCAGACCCAGGGCCAGCAGAACACGTCGGTTGCGACGCATGGTCCCCTCCAGGGTGTTGATGAATCGAATACGGCGAAGCGCCCGCCGAAGCGGGCGTGACACCGGTCACTCAGTTGACAGTACGGTACGGTACTGTATTCTCCTACCTCCGGCAAGGGCCAGCAGTGCCCGACGTGACCCGTCGGCAACTGGTCGGTCCCATCTACCGGAGAGCAGGAGAAACACCGGCCGCTATCGGGGGCACGATATGGCAGGCGACAGGGAGGACGCAAGGATGGAAGATGGCGATGGGGTGACCGACACGGCGCCCGTGCGGGCCGACCCGGCGGGCGACGCGATCCTCGATGCCGCACTCCGGATGCTTGCCGACGGTGGTCTGACCGCGTTCACAACCGATCGACTGGCTTCCGAGGCCCGGGTCTCCAAGACCTCCATCTACCGTCGATGGTCGGACAAGAAAGCCATCTTCCGGGCGGTGATGGAACATTGGGGTGGGCGCGCCCACGTCGAGGACCAGGGTGACTTTGCGGCCGAGCTGGACCACTGGTACGCCGACAGGCAGGCCAAGTACAACCAGCCGGGCTTCCGCCAGATCGCAGCGAGCCTCCTGGAGGTATCGGCGCACGACCCCGAGGTGGGAGAGGCCATGGCCGCCGATCGCCACGCCACGTGGACGACCATGCGCGAGATCCTCTTCCGGGCAATCCAGCGGGGCGAGATCGATGCCGACATCGAGATGGAGCACCTCGAGCAGTTCTTCCTCGGCCCCATCTACTACCGCGCTGTTCTGGACGGCCAGCCGCTCGACGATTCCACCATCGCCGACTTCCGAAGACTGGCCCTGGCCGCCGTGGGATACAACCAGAACCGAGGGTGATGACCACGGTGCCGGTTTCCGGCGGGCACCTCGGACCCGATCGCATCCCGATGGTGGTGCTGGGTGGTTGGCTGGGGTCCGGCAAGACGACCCTTCTGAACCGCCTGCTGAGGGCGTCAGGTGGCGAACGCATCGCAGTGGTCGTGAACGATATAGGGGTCGTGAACCTGGATGCCGAGCTGGTGGCGGCCCGGGACGGCGCCACCGTGGAGCTCACCAACGGCTGTGTCTGCTGTTCCATCGGCGATTCCCTCGCCCTCACCCTGCGGGACCTGGTGCTCTCGGATAGGCCACCGGATCGACTGGTGATCGAGGCCAGCGGCGTGGCCGAGCCGGACCGCGTCGCCGCCTATGGCGACCGGCGGCGCATACGTCTGGATGGCGTGGTCGTGGCCGTCGACGCCACAGACGTGGTGGCCCGTGCCTCCGACGCCACCTACGGGCCGTTGGTTCGACGGCAGGCCGAGGCTGCCGAGCTGCTGGTGCTGACCAAGACCGATGTCGCTGCCGATGGTGGTGCGGCGGCCAGGGCCTGGTGTGCCGAGGTGGCGCCTGGCACCCCCGTGGTCGAGGCACGTGACGACGACACGTGGGTGCCCCTCGTGCTGGGCGGCCTGGACTCCACGGAACCGACGCCGGCGGGTGCCCTGGACGTGCCGGTCGTCGCCACTGCATGGCAGCCAACCGGGCCAGTCGACGTGGACCTGCTGGCTGCTGTCCTGGACGGCAATGCCCACCTCCTGCTGCGTGCCAAGGCCGTGGTCACCGATATGCAGGGCAGGCCGACCGCGGTGCACCTCGCCGGTGGCTCTGTGGCGACACAGGAGTTGGCCGGCCCGACCTCCGGCCGCCTGGTTGCCATCTCTACTCCCGGGGTGATCGACCCAGCGGTCCTGGATGCGGTCTTCGTCGCTGTCGGCTTCCAGTCCACGGAACACGAGCTGGCAGCGGTTC
>DUAC01000185.1 GCA_012961035.1 Acidimicrobiia bacterium | reverse complement strand
ATCGGCATGGACATCGGTCGCAATCCGACAGGGGTGAGCGACGCCTATGAGGCGCCATTCCCGTTCACCGGCCACCTGGCCAGGGTGGAGATCGGAACCACCAGGGCGTTCCGTCCCGAAGAGGAGGCTGCCATGGAGCTGGCTGCCGCCGCCGAGATGCAGTGACGGACCGATGACCGGTAGCGATGCCCTGACCAGCCAGACCGTGGACCTTCTCCAGGCCATGATCCGCAACGCCTGCGTCAACGACGGCACAGCCGAATCAGGTCAGGAGGTACGCAACGCCGACCTGCTGGAGGCCTATCTGGGGAATGCGGGACTGGACGTTGAGCGCTTCGAGCCGACGCCCGGGCGGACCTCGCTGGTGGCCCGCATCGAGGGCTCCGATCCGTCGGCGCCGTCGCTCTGCCTGATGGGCCACACCGACGTGGTGCCGGTCAACCCCGACGGTTGGAGCCGGGACCCGTTCGCAGGCGATCTGGTGGACGGCGAGGTCTGGGGCCGTGGAGCCGTTGACATGCTGAACCTGACCGCCAGCCAGGCGGTGGTGATGCGAACCCTGGCGGACAGCGGTTTTCGCCCCAGGGGCGACCTGATCTTCTTCGCCGTGGCTGATGAGGAGTCCGGGAGCCTCCACGGAGCGCGCTGGATGGTCGACAACGAAGCCGACGCCATCAGGGCCGACTACGTCCTGACCGAGAACGGCGGCCTCCACTCCGGCACGGAGGGCGCACCCGTCATCAGCGTGAACGTGGCCGAGAAGGGTGCCTCATGGAGGCGGCTGACGGTGCGGGGAACGCCGGGGCACGGCTCTATGCCGTATAGGACCGACAACGCGCTCGTAAAGGCCGCCGCCGTGGTACAACGCCTCGCCGAGTACCAACCGCAGCCGAGGTTCCACGAACTCTGGCGGGCACAGGTCGAGTCGATGGGCCTGCCCGACGAAGCCCGTGACCAGCTCCTGGACGAGGATCGCGTGGACGGGTTCCTGGCGGACGTCCCACACGCTGGGACCGCCGGCCACCTGCACGCCTGCACGCACACGACCTTCTCGCCCAACGTGGGGGACGGACCCGGCAAGACCAACGTGATTCCCGACCGTGTGAGCATCGACGTGGACATCCGGACCATGCCCGGCGACCACACCGAGGAGGTGGCGGCCCACCTCCGGGAAGCCCTCGGTGACCTGGCCGACCACGTCGAGACCGAGGTGATCATGGACGACGCAGCGTCGTCCAGCCGGATCGACACGCCCCTCTGGGACGCACTGGAACGGGCCATCACGAAGCCGTTCCCGTCGGCACGGTTGAACCCGCAGTTCATCGTGGGCTTCACCGACGCCCGCGTCTACCGGGAGATGGGCGCGGTGGCCTACGGCGCGGGCCTGCTCAGCCCGTCGATCAGCGGTGGCGAGTTCTCCCGACGATTCCACGGCCACGACGAGCGCATAGACGTCGAGTCCCTCCGGCTCACCACCAACATGTACCTGGACGTCTGCAGGGACATGCTGGGATGAGTTCACCCGACGCGGCGGAGCTTGATCCGGAACCGTCCGTTCCTGCGGCAGCCGGGTTCCATCTCGACAGCGAGACCAGCCTCACGCCTCTGGGTGACGGTCGGTTCGGCGTGGACGTAAGCGACAACTGGAACATCGGGGACAACCCCAACGGGGGCTATCTCACCGCTATAGCCCTGGAGGGGATCCGGAGCCTGGGCCTGCACCAGGATCCCATGTCGGTCACGACCCACTACCTGAGACCCGGATCGGGGGGCCACCCCGGAGAGGTCCACACCTCGCTCGTTCGCTCCGGGCGAACGGTCACGACCGGCCGTGCCACTCTCATCCAGGACGGCACGCAACGCCTGGAGGTGGTGGCGGCCATGGGGGACCTTGCTGCCGTTCCAGGGGGCGGACACAGCCTCACGATCCCTCCG
>DUAC01000184.1 GCA_012961035.1 Acidimicrobiia bacterium | reverse complement strand
TGGTGGGCCGGTCCTTCGAGTCACGGCGTCGCCCGCTCGTGGCCGAGGCATTCTCTAGCGGTTCCACGACGTCCGGAACGGTCAACGTCGGAGCCGACAGGGACGTGAATCTGCTGGCCGTGCCGGTCCGACATTCCGACACGACGCTCGCCGTGCTGGCTCGGGAGCGGATACGGCCCGTGGACCGCCCGACCAGCGAGCAGGAGCGGACCTACCTGACCGTGTTCGACAGGTTCGCCAGGATGCTCGAGGCCGGTGAGTTCCCCTACCGCGAGGAGGAGCGCCTCCGCCACCGGACGCCACGGGTGGGCGACGGCCTCCTCCTGGTCGACTCGAACGGCCGGATCGAGTTCGCATCCCCCAACGCTGTCTCGCTCCTCCACCGTCTCGGCATGACCCGCGGCGTCACAGGCGCCCGGTTCGACGACACGGGGCTGGGTTCGTCGATGCTGCGTGCCGCCTTTGCCCGTCGCTCCGCCGTGATCGACGAGATGGAGCGGCAGGACGAGGTGGCCGTCGTCAGCCACTGCTTCCCACTCCTGGAGTCGGGGTTGGCCACGGGCGCCATCGTGCTGGTCCGTGATGTGACCGAGCTTCGTCGTCGGGACCGCCAGCTGGTCTCCAAGGACGCCACGATCCGGGAGATCCACCACCGGGTGAAGAACAACCTGCAGACGATCTCGTCACTGCTGCGCCTCCAGGCCCGCCGCCTGAAGGGAGACGAGGCGAAGGCGGCGCTGGGCGAGTCCGTGCGGCGCATCGGGGCGATCTCGGTGGTGCACGAGACGCTCGCCCAGAGTGCCGAGGATGACGTGGCGTTCTCGGAGATCGTGCGCCCGCTGGTCCGCGTGGTGGAGGAGAGCGTGTCGTCGCCCCTGCGACCCCTGGCCTTCACCGTGACCGGCGATGCGGGCGTGCTGCCGGGACAGGTCACGACGACGATGGCCGTGGTCCTGACCGAACTCCTCCAGAACGCCGTGGACCACGCCTTCCCGTCGGGTGCCGGGGTGGCCGACGAGGATTCCCGGGACGGCCCGCTTCCCGCAGGCCAGGTTCGCATCGATCTGGATCGCCGGCCCGATGGTCTCTCCGTCCGGGTGGTCGACGACGGGGTGGGCCTACCGGAGGGCTTCGACCTGGCGGAGGCCACCGGCCTGGGCCTGACGATCGTGCGCACGTTCGTGGAGGGTGAGTTGGGTGGCCGGATCAGGTTGCTGCCGGTGGAGGGGGGGAGCGGGACGATGGCCGAGGTGTGGGTGCCGGCCGCCCGCCTGGTCGGACCGTGGGGCGACGCCAATGAGCCGACCACCTGAACCGGCTGGCCGCCCTAGGGTCGATGGCGTGAACGGTCGACGGCCCCAGCCGGGCATCCCCGCCGGGAGGTCCTCATGATCAGCCTGGTGAACGACGGGAGGCCGCGGGTAATGGCCCACCGCGGTGCCTCCTACGACCGACCGGAGAACACCGCTGCGGCATTCGCCGAGGCCCGTATCCAGGGTGCCGACTGGGTGGAGCTGGACGTCAGGCTCTCGGCCGATGGCGTCCTGATGGTCAACCACGACGCCCATTACGCCGATGGTCGCCCGGTGCGCCAGGTCATGGCCTGCGACGCTCCCGCCGACACGCTGAACCTGGCCGAGGCGCTGGAGGCCTGCGAGGGGATGGGCGTGAACGTGGAGGTGAAGAACCTCCCGGGTGAGTTGGACCACGATGCCTCCGACCTGGTCTGCGAGGCGGTCGCCGGCCTGGTGGGCGCCTATCGGCCGATCGACGAGCTGCTCGTCTCCTCTTTCGACATCTCGGCGGCGGACCGCATCCGCGCAGCCGAACCCTCGCTGCCCACCGGATGGGTGGTGGTGGCACGGCTCGGCGCCGACATGACGCTGGACCGGACGGTGGCGCACGGGCACCCGACCGTGTGCCTGTGGGATGCCCTGGTCGACGAGTCCATAGTCGTGTCGGCCCGAGAGCGGGGCCTGAGGGTCGTGGTCTGGACGGTCGACGAGCCCGACCGGATCACCCAACTGGCCGACTGGGCGGTGGACGGCATCATCACCAACCGACCCGGGTTGGCCCGTTCGGTGCTCGACGGACACCTCGACGGCTGAGGAGCCGCTGGAGGAACCGGGGTGGGGCCTCAGCCGAAGGCGGCCGAGGCGAGGGGTACCACCAGGTCCAGCGCATCGGGTTCATGCCTGACCGACAGGGTCGTGGCCTCGCCCAGGTGGTCGCCGTCGACCTGCCACGGCACCGGACGCGACGCAATGATGGTGGCCTCCACCACATCGGTCCTGACGTCGATCCAGGAGCTGGACCCTGCGGTCACCCGTCCGATCCCCAGGGCGCCGGCGAACACCGGCAGGAGTCTCCCGGGCGAGAGCGAGCGGAACGTGACGATGGCGAGCGGCGTGTCCAGCGTGGCCTCGGGTACCAGCGACAGGCCCCGGGTGCCCAGGTAGGTGTACGGGTCGGTGTTCAGGCAGACGGTGAACACGCCCGGAAAGCCCGTCGACGGATCGGGCGGTTCCGACTCGCCGAGGCTTCGGCTGGTGACCCGGAAGGCGGGCTGCCGGTGGTCGTAGTGGCGGACCCAGGTGTCGACGGCGGCGGCGATGAACAGCGGATGGCCGGCGAACCGCTTCAGCAGGCCACCGCGGCGCTCCACCTGTTCGACAACGGCGGCGTCGAAGCCGATGCCGGCGTGGAACAGGAAGTACCGGTCGCCAATGGCGCCCAGGCCGATCCGACGGATCGAGGCGGCTTCGATGGCATCCAGCAGGGCGCCGGTGGCCTCCACGGCGTCGTCCGGCAGGCCAATGGTGCGGGCGAAGACGTTGGTCGACCCTCCGGGGAGTGCCGCCAGGGCCGTGTCGGTCCCGGCCAGGCCGTTGGCGGCCTCGTTCAGCGTGCCGTCGCCGCCCAGCACCACGACCACGTCCATGCCGTCGTTGGCGGCGCTCTGGGCCAGCCGGGTGGCGTGGCCACGGCGGGTGGTCGCCGCCACCTCCAGGCGATGGTCGGCCGATAGGGCCTTCTGGATGACGATGCGGGTGCGTGCGGTCACCGACGAGGCCGACGGGTTCACGATCAGCAGGACCTTCACCGGTGGCTCCTCATTGGACTGCGCCGATGATGGCATCCAGCAGGGGCTGCATCACGCCGTCCAGCAGGGTTGACGGGGGTCGTGGGGCCGAACCCATGTGGGCCACGACGACGCCGGACGGGCGGTCGATGGCCAGGACCTGGCCGTGGGCCCGGTACTCCTCGTGGACCAGACGTCCGCGGTGGAGGACCACGAGGCCGTCCATCGGAGCTGGGGCCAGGAGTGGAAGGAACCGTCATCGAAGCGGATGCGGGCTTTCGGCGGTGGTGGGAATCCCTCCATCCACCTGACCTGGTCTGGTGGGGCCATCGCCGAACCCTAGGTCGGCCAGATCGCCGGCTGGGACGGGTGACCTGTAACCGATGTGGAAACTCCGCCAGCGTGTGGTGTCGTTGCTCCCTCTGTCGGGCACACTCTTCGCCATGATCGTCGTGGTGTGTGTAAAGCAGATTCCTGATCCGGCGGATCCCGGTGCGCTGGATCCTGAAACCAAGACCCTCAGGCGGGACGTCAAGCTCATCCTGGATGAGTCCGACTCCTACGGGGTGGAGATGGGCCTGCAGCTGGTGGATGCTGCCGGCGAAGGCGAGGTGAGGCTCGTCTCGATGGCACCCAGGAACGAGGTGGGAGGCCTGCGTACCGCCCTGGCCATGGGAGCGGCGAGCGCCGTGCTGGTCAGCGACGAGGCACTTGCCGGATCCGACGCCCTTTCGACCGCCAAGGTGCTGGCCGCCGCCATCCGGCGCTGCGAGCCCGACCTGGTCCTGACCGCAACCGAGTCCAGCGACGGCTACACCGGCACGGTTCCGGTCCAGATCGCCGAGCTCCTGGGCCTTCCGTCGGTGACGTTCGGCAAGGAGATCGAGGTGGCCGATGGCATCGCCACGGTGAAGCGCCAGACCGAGGCCGGGTTCGACCAGGTGGAGTGCCCGCTGCCCGCCGTCGTCTCGGTGACGGCCGGTGTGGTGGAGCCCCGCTACCCCTCCTTCAAGGGGATCATGGGAGCCAAGAACAAGCCGGTCGACGAGCTGGACCTCGCCGGCCTGGGCATCGATCCTGCGACCGTCGGCTGGTCCGGCGCCCGCCAGGAGATCACCGACGTAGCCGTCGCTCCCGCCCGGGATGCCGGCGAGCTGATCCACGACGAGGGCGACGCCCATGAACGCATCCTGGCGTTCCTGGACGACCTCAAGGTCCTTTAGGAGTTCGTGATGGGAATCTCGAAGATCTGGGTGTTCGGCGAGGCCACGGATGCCGGTGCCACCGCCTCCACGTTGGAGCTCGTCACCAGGGCCAGCCAGTTGGCCGACACGGTGGAGGTAATCATGTCCGGTGACGCCGCTGCCGTCGCCGGGGTGCTGGGCGCACACGGCGCCACCGCCGTCCACACCATCGGCCCGATCGAAGGGTCACTCGGTGGTCCCCGCATCGCCTCGGCGATCGCCGGGGCCGTGGAGGCCGGGACCGGTCCCGACGTGGTGATCTGCTCCACCTCCTACGACGGTCGTGACGTGGCGGGTCGCCTCTCGGCCAAGATCGATCGTCCGGTCATCACCAACGTCGTGGACCTGGTCGCCGACGGTGATCGCCTGCTGGGTTGCGAGCCCGTGTTCGGTGGAACCACCGACGTGACGACAGGCTTCACCGACAGCGGAACCGCCATCTTCCTGGTGCGACCCAAGTCGTTCACCGCCGAGGAATCGGGCGGCGGTCCGGCCGAGGTGGCCGAAATCGCCGTGGGCGATCTCGGCGAGACCGGGTCGGCCACGGTGAAGGAGCGGTTCGCCGAGGAGAGCAGCGGCCCGAAGCTGGACGAGGCGGCGATCGTCGTGTCCGGTGGTCGTGGTCTCGGCGAGGCTGGGAAGTACGAGATGATCGAGACCCTGGCCAAGCTGGTGAAGGGGGCGCCCGGAGCGTCGCGTGCGGTGGTGGATGCCGGTTGGGTGCCCTACTCCTACCAGGTGGGCCAGACCGGCAAGGTCGTGAAGCCCACCGTCTACCTGGCGTGCGGCATCTCGGGTGCCACCCAGCACCTGGTCGGCATGAAGGGTTCGGCCAACATCATCGCCATCAACAAGGACGAGGAGGCGCCGATCTTCGGCATCGCCGACCTCGGCATCGTCGGCGACGTGCACAAGGTGCTACCCAAGCTGATCGAGGCCCTCCAAGCCAGGGGCTGAGTCCCCCGGCGTGGCCGGGCGGCTCAAGGCCGCCACAGTGGGTTCAACCGATGGGTGCGGCCGAGTCGCCAGCACTGAGTGCCCATGCGAGTCCGTCCAGGGGATCCTCGACGGCCATCTGCAGGTGCCAACCTGACGGCGCCGTGCCGTCGTCGAAGCGCCACCATCCCAGTTCGTGAATGGCCTCGCCCAGCTCGTCGACGGCGGGCGGCCAGTCGGAGTCCAGGCCTGCAAGGGCAGCGGCGCACCACCAGGACTCGAACCGCCCACGGGCCATGCCCCGGCGCCGGCCGTAGGCGCCTCCTGAGGCACCGGCCCAGGCCATGAGGGCGAGGGCCTCTTCGGCCGGGAGGGAGAGTCTCCGACCCGTCGTCCCGGTCAGGGCCGCCACGGCCTGGGCTGCGTCGCCGTGGATGCCCACAGCGGACCGTCGGCCGTTGGACTGTTCCGCCCACACGCAGGTCAGCTCCAGGAGGGCGCTGAGTCCGGCTGCAGTGTCAGGTCCGCCAGCCTCGGCAGGTTCCACGGGCCCGATCTCGTCGAGCAGCCCGGCGGCGGGCACCGGGTCGTCGATGGCGTAGGCACCGATCGTGGGCCCGGCGGACGCCGGCTCCCATCCGGCGAGTCGCAGCGGCAGGCCGATCGGATCCTCGAACAGCGCTACGCCGGTCAGGTCCTCGCCGCGTGCCACCCGCTCGTGGGCCACCACGGAGCGCAGCGGTCCGACGCCGGCTGTACCCAGGTGGGCGTCCAGCTCGTCCCAGGTGTGGGTCGAGGCCGCCACCTCGGCCAGGGCGGCGATGCCGAAGGTCACGGCATCGCGGAGCACGGCGGCAGCGGCATGGGCTGCGGGGGCCTCCAGCGCCAGTCGGTGTTCGGCATGGTCGGCGGCCGGCCAGAGCTGGTGGCCCTGCTCGTGGGCGGGTCGGGATCGGACTGCGACCTGTTCCAGGACCTCCCAGTCGCCGTCCTCGCAGGCGTCGTCGATGAGACGGAGGAGTTCGTCCAGGTCGCCGTCGGCCAGTGCCCGATCCAGGCGTTCCCCGCTCACAGGATCGACCCTCCGACCTGAATCCTCAGACCAGTGGCCACGGGACCCGCCGCCCGCTGGCGTCGGCGGGGAGTTCACCCGCCTCGACCACGGCGCGGGCCCTGGCCAGCACGGCGTCGCGCTCGAAGGCGTCCAGTAGTCGGGCCAGGTCCGCCGAGAGGCCGTCCTCGAGGAGGCGGACCAGGTCGGCGGTCGGTCCCTCGCCGATCGGCTGGCCGGCGAAGTCCCAGATGACCGTCCTCACCTTGAACTGGTGGTGGAAGCAGAGGGCGTTGTCGATGGCCCAGAGTTGGCCGTCGCGACCGGCCAGCACGTGGCCGGACTTGCGGTCGGTGTTGTTGGCCACGAGGTCGAAGATCGCCAGCCGCCGGAGGTCGTCAAACCGGTCGGGATCCTCCCGGATGGTGAAGTAGTGCTGCTCGTAGTCGCACGGCACGTACAGCTGGACCGAGCCCTCGCCGAACGGCCCGTCCCTGACGATCGTGGGGGGCACCAGGCCCCAGCCCAGCTGGTGGGCCAGCTCCCAGGCTGCCGCCTCGCGCCGGTACAGCCCGCTGGGGAAGTCGTGGAGAGGGCGTTCGCCCCTACCCGGCTTGTACACGCCCTGGAGGAGGGGTTCGTCGCCGGTGTCCGGATGGGTGACGTCGACCAGGAACGTGGCGTTCGACGTCCACGGCATGCGACCCAGCACCTGGATCTCCCCGGAGGAGAGGATCTTGACGGCCACGTCGTCGTCCACCGGCTCTCGTGCCCGGAACGGATCGGCGGCCTCCTGGTCCGGGGGTGCGTCCGTCGGAGTACCCGTGGCGGCGGCCGGGTCAGTTGGCACAGGGGCACCAGCCGTCGACCGTGGGGTCCAACGGGGCGCCGCACCACGGGCAGGGTGGCCTTCCGGCGGCCACCAGTTGGCGGGCCCGGATGATGAACGCCGCCACCAGCTCCCGACGCATCGGGAACCTGGCCTGGGCTCCGACGAGGTCCTCGTCCCGGAGGAGCTCCTCGGCAATGAGCACCAGGCGGTCCGTGGACTGCTGGTAGGTGACGCCGAGGCTTCCGACGACCCAGTCGGCTTCGACCGGGTCGGTGAACCCGGTCTCCGTAGCCAGGTCGGTGGCTGGCCCGTCGACGGGCGGGAGGTCGCCCATGATGCCGTCCAGGAACTCGGCCAACCCGGCCACCTGCTGCTTCTCCAACTTGAGGGACACCACCTGTCCGGCACGGCGTGCCTGGATGAAGAAGACCCGTCGCCCGGCCGCGCCGACGGTGCCCACGGTGAAGGCATCCGTGTCGTCCCAGTCGATCTCGGGTCGTTCCATCGCCGGGAGCCTAGGAGTCGGTGGGTGTCTTGCCGGTAGTGGTCACGAGGGGCCCAGTCCGACCAGCCGGCCGGTCGAGTTGACGGTAAGCACCGTGGGCCTCTCAGGGCTGTGGAGCACCGCGCTGACGGAGCACGGGCCGACCACCAGGCGTTGGAACAGGTCCAGGGGGGTGCCGAGGGCCTGGGCCAGCGCCGCCTTGATGGGATCCGCGTGCGAAACGCAGACGATGGTCTCCCCGGGATGGCGGGCGACCAGGTCGGCGACCTGTCCGGTGATCCGGGCCTGCATCTCGGCGAACGACTCGCCCTTCGGGAACCTGAAGGCCGAGGGCTGGCGCTGCACCGTGGACCACGCCTTCAACTTCATGAGGTCCTTCAGGCGACGTCCGGTCCAGGAACCGAACTCGCATTCGATGAGCCCGGAGGCGGTCCGGACCCGTCTACCGACGGCCCGGGCGATCGGTGCGGCGGTCTCCCGCGTGCGTTCCATCGGCGAGGAGTAGACGGCGGCCACGCCCCTGCCGGGCAGGTTGGCGGCCACCTCGGCCACGTGGGTGGCCACCGCCTCGGCCTGGGCGCGGCCCTCGTCCGAGAGGTGCAGGCCCGGCGCACGGCCGGGGAGTCGGGAACCCGTGGTCGGGGTGCGACCGTGGCGTATGTAGAGAACCAGCGTCGGGGACCGGTTGTTCGCTGCCATGGCCGCCGAACCTACCCTGCTCCCATGGACGGACGCCGACTGCTGCTGGAGGTGCACGACGAGGTGGTGGATTGCCGTGCCTGTCCGCGTCTCGTGGAGTGGCGGGAGCAGGTGGCGATCCGGAAGCGGGCCGCCTACCTGGAGCAGGACTACTGGGGGCGACCGGTGCCGGGCTTCGGCGACCCACTTGCCCGGATACTCATCGTGGGCCTGGCGCCTGCGGCCCATGGTGCCAACCGGACGGGCCGGGTGTTCACGGGCGACCGTTCGGGCGACTTCCTGTTCGCGGCCCTCCACAGGGTGGGCCTGGCCAACCAGCCGGAAGCGGTGGGCCTGGACGACGGCCTCAGCCTCACCGACGTGTTCATAACCGCCCCGGTGAAGTGCGCCCCTCCGGCGAACAAGCCGACACCTGAGGAGAGGGCGGCCTGCCGACCCTTCTTCCAGCGGGAGGTGGCCGCACTGGAACGGGTCTCGGTGGTGGTGGTCCTGGGCCAGATCGGCTACGTGGCTACAGCAGCGGAGTTCGGGCTACGGCCCCGCCCGAGGTTCGGCCACGGTGTGGAGGCACGGCTAGTCGACGGCCGGACGATCCTCTGCTCGTACCACGTCAGCCAGCAGAACACCTTCACAGGTCGGCTCACGGAGTCGATGTTCGATGCCGTGCTGGTCAGGGCGATGGAGTTGGCTGCAGCGGGCTGATCCCGTACGTACGTCCGGGGAGCGCCGATAGCCTCTGCGCCGTGATCCGATTCCGCCGTCTCCTCACCCCGGTCCTCGCCGTGTTCCTGCTCGCCGGCTGCATGTCCTCCGGCGAGCCCGTGTCATGGGAGGACCAGGCTGACGAGTCTGGCGAGGGACTCGTGGAACGCGAGTTCACCGCCGCCTGCATGGAGGCCAACGACGACCTCTCCGTGGTGAAGTCCCGGACCTTCTGTGCCTGCGTGCTGGACGGGGTGCAGGCAGTTGTCACGTTCGAGGAGTTCACGGAACTCGACGACTTCATCGACAAGCACCGCGACGATGTCACGGCTGCGATGCTGGGCGAGCACTTCGGCTGGTTCGTGGAGGCCACGGAGGCCTGCGCCACCTGACCCGACCCCCGGATCCGTAGGGGGCCGGGGATTCCCGTTACACCGCCTGTCCGTTTGCTCTACTGGTTCCCGCCGGATCCCGTAGCGGTGGTTCAGCCGGCCCTGACCGGTATGCCGACCCGGGCGCTGTCGTTGGCCCAGACCGGCCACCGGGCCCGGCTCTTGGCTGCCAGCTTGTGCATCAGGGCGATGGCTCCGGGGTCGCTGTCGCCCGGTCGACCTTCGATCACACCCTCCTCGAGCATCTTCATGATGATCTGACGGCCCAACTCGGTCCGCACGACCGTGAGGGTCCAGTCGTTGTTCTCGCCGATGCCACCGGTCGAGATGTCGGCGTGCTCGGCGGCGAAGTCGGGGCAGTGGGTGCAGCCCTCACGGGTCCAGGCGTGGCACTCCTTGAGGTTCACCTCGTGGTAGTCCCCGTTTCGCATCCAGATCTGGAACACGCCCTTGATGTTCATCTTGACCATCTCCTCCTTGCGGAGGCGGTACTTGGCCCAGAACAACTCCTCGAAGATCGAGTCGTCGAACGACTTGGAGCAGAGCAGGCCGATGTTCAACTTGATGGGCCTGCCTGCCTTGCCGACCCGGCGGTGCCACATGACGGGTCCGATCGAGGTCTGGCAGCTCATCCCAACCAGCGCCAGGGCGCTCAGCCCCTGTTCGAGGGCCTGCGGCATGGCCAGCGTGTTGGCCGAGTACGTGTAGCGGCTGCCGGCGCCTGCCAGGACCGATTCGCGGTCGGTGGCCAGTGCCGGCACGGCCTTCCAGCTGCTGGACCCGTCGGCGTCGGGCTTCTCCAGGTGACTGGTGAGCGCACCGTCGATGATCCCGTTCTCGAGGCACCAGATGAGGATGGCCGAGACCAGGCCGCCGTCCTGGCCCATGGCATGCACCGTCTCGTCGCTGGCCCGGGTGAGCAGGACGTCCTTGTAGATGCCTGACATCTCGTCCGGGCGGCGTTCCCGTCCGAAGAGGTGCTGGTCGGCCTCGGTCTCCCAGCTGCGGAACCGGGGGCAGGCCCGGGTGCACGACGTGCAGCCCTTCTGGCCGTGGCCGCAGTCGGTCTCTCCCAGATCCTCCTCGAGGTGGAACGGCGTGTACTTCCCGGGCTCGTGCTCGTATCCGATGACGTCGTGTGGACACGCGATCACACAACCGGCGCAACCCGTGCAGAGGCCGGTGTCGATGACCTCCTCGTAGAGCTCCTTCCACTGGAAGGACCATTTCTCGCGGGTTGTGGCCATCGGCGCCACCCTACCCATCGGCGTCGGAGGCAGCCGGGCCCGGGCCGGACGTGAAGGAGCGCCGCCCACCCCTCGGGTCGACGGCACCATGGTGGTGCCCCTGGCGGGACTCGAACCCACGCTCACGGCTCCGGAAGCCGATGCTCTATCCACTGAGCTACAGGGGCTGGGACGGGTCAGGCTACCGGCCCGGTAGTCGGGCACGGCCGGCTATGGACGGCGGTCAGTCGAGGGTGACGATCACGGCACGGTCCCCGGTGGGGTTGCGGCCACGGAGCCGTCCCGCGGCACTGGCCAGCCAGACGCCGACATACTGGATTCCGTACTTCCGCCGTATGGCGGTGCGAACTTCCCGGTAGGCGTCGCCGTCGACGACCTCGGCCATGTCCGGGGTGGCTGCAGGGCCGGTCGCCTAGGTTCTCGGCGTCGGTGGACGATTCTTGGGCGACGATGGGAGATGAGCATGGGTGAGACGGTGGAGTTCGCGGCCAACGGGACGACGGCTGGTGGCTACCTGGCGTTGCCGGACGGAGGGAGAGGACCCGGCGTGGTCGTCCTCCAGGAGTGGTGGGGCCTGGTGCCCCAGATCCGGGGGGTCTGTGATCGTCTGGCAGGTGAGGGCTTCGTGGCCCTCGCCCCCGACCTCTACCACGGTGAGTTCGCCGAGCACACGGAGATGGACAGGGCCGGGGAGCTCATGACCTCGTTGCCGCCGGACCGGGCGGCCCGGGACATGTCGGCCGCCATCGACTTCCTCCTGGCCCACGAGGCGACCACCGGAGATGCCGTCGGGGTGACGGGCTTCTGCATGGGCGGGATGCTCACCCTGCTGATCGCCGCTCAAGAGGGTGACCGGGTAGCCGCCGCCGCACCCTTCTATGGAGCGCCGCTGGGCGATGGTGCACCTGACTGGTCGGGCCTGACCGCCGCCGTCGAGGGCCATCTGGCCGCCAACGACGACTTCTTCCCACCGGAGGCCATCACGGCCCTGGGCGACGACCTCCGGG
>DUAC01000183.1 GCA_012961035.1 Acidimicrobiia bacterium | reverse complement strand
GGCCGGCCGTGATGCCGACCTTCGGAGTCCGGACCAGCGATCCGAAGACCACCGTGAAGAGGACCACCTGGTACCACGGTGTGGTCAGCAGGAAGTCGTTGACCAAGTTCTGCAGGAGGAAGTCGAAGGGCCACTTGACGGCCTCCAGGAACCACTGGGCGTTCGCGTCGGCCCAGTCGACCATCTGGTCGAACCAGTACCCGATCGGGAGCTGCCACTGGTCCAGAACCTCCGTCTCGGAAAGGCCAACACCCGTGGCATCGCTGAAGCCCGACTTCATGCCGGCGGCAGCGGCAAGGATCCCGCTCACAGGAACACCTCCCGCTCGAAGCCATCCACCAACTGTTCGACGCGCCCCATCTCCTCCATGATCTCCCTTGGCTCCAACTCGCCTATCAGGCGACCCGACTCGTCAACCACGGCGATCGGCTGGCCTCGCCCGGCCGCCGCGTAGTTCTCGTTGAACCGGGCCCCAGGTGTCGTCGTGTCGAAGTCGGACCGCAGCACCGAACCAAGGTCGGTGGTGCCATGCGCCAACGCAGTAGCGGCGTCAGTCAACGACAGCATTCCGGTGGGCCGATTGTCGGCATCCACCACGAAGCCACCCCGGCGGTCCCCCAGCGCGTCAACGCACTGGGTCAGGGTGGAGGTCGGGTCCAGGATCACAGCGTCGTGCATGACCTTGCCCACGTCGATGACACGGCCCTGGTCCACGTCCTGCACGAACTCGGCCACGTACCCGTCGGCCGGCTCGGTGAGGATCTCCTCAGGGGTCCCGATCTGGATGACGAGGCCGTCACGGAGAATGCAGATCCGGCTCCCCATCCGCAACGCCTCGTTGAGGTCGTGGGTGATGAAGAGGATCGTCTTGTGGACCTTGTCCTGGATGGCCATGAGCTCGTCCTGCATCTGACGCCGGATGAGGGGGTCCAGGGCGCTGAACGCCTCGTCCATGAGGAGGATGTCCGGGTTGGAGCAGAGTGCCCGTGCCAGGCCCACCCGCTGCTGCATGCCGCCGGAGAGCTCCCGGGTGGAGTTGAAGGCATAGGCCTCCAAGCCCACCATGGCAAGCGCCTCGATGGCTGCAGCCTGGCGTTTCGGCTTGTCGACGCCCTGGACCTTCAAGCCGTAGGCGGTGTTGTCGATGATGTTGCGGTGGGGGAAGAGGGCGAAGTGCTGGAACACCATGGCCAACTTCTCCCGCCGGAATGACTGGAGGGCGGCGCCCCTGAGTTGCTGCACATCCGTTCCCTCCACGATGACCCGACCGTGGGTGACCTCGTGCAGCTTGTTGACAGTTCGGATTGCGGTGGACTTGCCCGATCCGGACAGGCCCATGACCACGAAGATCTCGCCCTTCTTGACCTCGAAGGAGATGTCCTTCATGCCGACCACATGGCCGGTCTGGCGCTGGACCTCGTCCTTGCCGACCCCGGAGGAGCAGAGGTCGAAAGCGCGGCCCCGGGGGTTGGGACCGAAGATCTTGTAGACGTTCTCAAGTGTGATGATCGTCTCAGCCTCAGACATGCATCCCCCTGGACACGTTGGAACCCGGTACTAGGGACCGACCCGACTCACGGTCCATATCCCCGTTCACCGGCGGCAGGGTAGCAGGGTGACGAATGACACGTCACGGGACTTCCCGGTGTTCAGGAATGGCTTCCCGCCATGCGGGAAGTTCTCCTGTCGGCGCCCAGCGGATGGACGCCGCCGGGTCCACCGGGCCTGTGGCTGTGGGGTGGCCGGTGTCAAAACGGTGGGAGGCCGGGACCTGTGGGTCCCGGCCTCCTCACGTTCCCGTGTGCCCCTCAGGGGGTCACGGGTTCACCCCTCCAAAGGGTCAGCCAGCCGCTTCAGCGATCCAGCTGTCGACAGCGTCGGCGTTGTCGGCCATCCAAGCAGTTGCCAGGTCGACGACATGCTGCTGGGAACCGTCACCATCGGTCTGGTCGACCTGCAGGAACGAGATGTCCAGGATCGACGGACG
>DUAC01000182.1 GCA_012961035.1 Acidimicrobiia bacterium | reverse complement strand
GGGTCTCCCAGACGTGGTAGTTGGTGAGGTACCGGTGCTGGTTGTAGGGCGGATCCAGATACGCGATATCGAATGGTCCCAGCTCGCCGGCCAGGGCCACGGCGTCGCCTCGCACGGCCGTACCCGTCCCCGCCAGGAGTTCCGGCATCCGGAGTTCCAGGTCCTTGGAGGACCGTGGAGCCCACGCCTTCAGGTAGGCCATCTGCTGGCCGGTGGTGGAGTCCACCCGATCGGCGGCCTCGATGAGGCTGGTGAGGAGGATCGGGAACATCGGTGAGCCTGCGAAATCGGCGTCCAGCGCGGTTCGTATGGCGTCGATCCGGGCACCGTTGAAGGGCTGGAAGAAGCGGGAACTCTCGCAGAAGGTGTCGGTGAAGTAACCGGCCTCACCCGGGAGGTCGGCCAGGTGCTGCAGGGCCCCGGCCACCTCGCTGCGATCCACCTCCTCGGCGTCGATGGCCACGTAGCACCGGGCGAACACCTCGGCGTAGCGGGCGGTGTCGACCGCCGTCACGATGCCGCCGAGGCGCTTGAACTCCTGGGCCACCCTGGTCGTGCCGGTGAAGAGGTCCAGCGCAGTGAGGGCGCCCGATGCCTCGAAGAGCCCGCCCAGCACCGGAACGAGGCGGCGCTTCGATCCCAGGTACTTGATCACGCAGCTCTGCTCTCGGGGGGGTCCTGTCCGGTGGTCGACATCCCTCCATCGTGCCCCATTCCCACCACCGGGACCGATCCACCACCACAGCGCAGGTCCTGTCGCCAGAGCGCGGGCAGTAGGCAGGTTGCCGGGCCTCGACAGGGAGCTTACATCCTGTGGTGTATCCTTGGTGTATGAGTCGCACCAATATAGACATCGACGACGACGCCTGCGCCATCGTGATGGCCCGCTACCGGCTGAGAACCAAGCGGGAGGCAGTGAACCTGGCGCTGAACACCCTCGCCGCCGAACCCCTCGACCTGGACCGGGCGAGGGGCCTGCGCGGCTCCGGATGGGACGGCGACCTGGATGGGCTCCGGGCGAGCCGCGCCCTGTGATCCTGATCGACACCTCTGCATGGGTGGAGTTCCTCCGGGGCACCGGATCGGCTACCTGCCAGGCGGTTCACGACCTGCTCGGCGGGGACATCGCCATCTGCGACCCGGTACGCATGGAGGTGCTGGCCGGCGCCCGGGACGACCAGCACCTGAACGACCTCCGCAGGCTCCTCGCCCGGGCGGGCGTGGTCACCACGACACCAGCCGACTACGAGACCGCTGCCTCGCTCTATCGGACCTGTCGTCGACAGGGGGAGACCGTGCGCCGGCTCGTCGACTGCCTCATCGCTGCCGCCGCCATCGGGGCCCGTACCCCCATCCTGCACGCCGACAGCGACTTCGACGTCCTCGCCCGCCACACCCCGCTCCAGGTCGTCAGCCCCTGACCGCCCGCGGAGGACTGCATCCGCCGGCAGGAGCCGATTCGCCAACGGCCACCGTCACCCTCCTCGTACGCTGGGCCGTGTCCCGACGGGACCACACGGGGCTGTAGCTCAGTTGGCTAGAGCACCTGCTTTGCAAGCAGGGGGTCGTGGGTTCGATTCCCATCAGCTCCACCATGGACTATCCACCCCTGGATCCGTTGGACGGGCACCTGCTCGACCGGCTCCGGGAGATATGCCTCGCCCTGCCCGGCGTGGAGGAGCGCCTCAACCACGGCGCGCCGACCTTCGGCGTCGTGAAGCGCCCCGCCTTCTGCAACCTCCACGAGCATCACGTCGACGGGCGACCCACCATCTGGTTCAAGGCAGCCCCCGGGGTCCAGGCCGAGCTGGTCGACCAGGAACCCGAACGGTTCTTCGTACCCCCCTACGTGGGCCCACGGGGCTGGGTCGGCCTGAGGCTGGACGTGGACCTCGACTGGGACGAGGTGGCCGTGGTGGTGGAGGAGTCCTGGCGGCTCACCGCCCCGAAGCGGCTCGTCGCCGGGTTCGACGCCGGCTGAAGGCCCACCCGGCC
>DUAC01000181.1 GCA_012961035.1 Acidimicrobiia bacterium | reverse complement strand
AGTACCCGATCCCCGAGGGCATCGACGTGTCGATCATCCCGACCACCGCCCTGCTCCCCCTGGCCTAGGCACCAACGGGCGACGGCAGGACACGCGAACCCCCGATGGCCCGTGACGGCACCGCCACCCGGGCCCGCCTACTGGTCGAGGCGGAACGCCAGTTCGCCGAGGTCGGCGTCTGGCAGGCGGCGGTGGGCGACATCGTCCGGGCCGCCGGCCAGCGCAACACCTCGGCCCTCACCTACCACTTCGGGTCCCGACAGGGCGTGCTGGAGGCCATCCTGGCCGAACACGGCAACCCCGTCGACGCCCATCGGGGTCGGCTCCTGGCCGACATCGACAACGGGACCGGGGTGCACCACGTGGTCTCGGCACTGGTCCGACCGATGACCGCCCTACTGGCCGACGACCGTGGACGGCGCTACGTGCGCATCGTGGCCCAGCTGACCGACCTCTTCCCGACGTGGCAGGAGGCACCCGCCGGAGTCGACCAGACCCACCTGGGGCGTGCGCTGACCGCCCTGGAGGCGGGAAGCGCCGGTGACGGTCCCTCGATACGCAATGCCCGTCTGGTCGCCATGATCCAGCTCATGACCTCATCGCTGGCCGCCCGGGCAACGACCCTGGAGGGCGGACCGGCCCCCACCCTGGATGACCGGGCCTACGAAGCGAACCTCACCGACATGCTGGTAGGGGTGCTCACCGCTCCCGGCGGCATGGCCGCCTGAGCCGCTCCAGTACCGTCCGGGGCCGTGCACGTAGTCCTCATCCGCCACGGCCGCCCGGAGACCGTCGTCGACTCACCTGCCATTGCCGACCCCGGGCTCTGCGATCTGGGCCGCTGGCAGGCCGACCGCCTGACCGGGTGGCTGGCCTGCGAGGAATTCGACCACGTGGTCACCAGCCCCAAGCGACGGGCCATCCAGACCGTCGAGGCCGTGGCCTCCTCCCGCAGCCTGACCCCACACGTCATCACCGGGTTCGACGAGATCGATCTCCGGTCGCACACCTATCTCCCCACCGAATTGCTGCCCACTGAAGGCGGGGCGTACTGGGAGATGATCTGCCAGAAGCGATACGACGAGATCGGCTGGGACACGCCGGAGGCCTTCCGGGACCGGGTCGTGGCCGCATGGGACGCCCTGTGTCGCAGCCCGCCCGGCGAGAACGTCCTGCTGGCCTGCCACGGCGGCACCATCCGGACGATCCTGGCCGAGGTGGCCGGTAACCCTGCCGCCGGGTTCCGCCTCGACTACACCTCGATCAGCCGGATCCAGGTAACGGCACAGGGCGACCCCGACGGTGCCTCCGATCCCTTCTGCACCATCCTCGGCACGAACTCGACCGCACACTTCGACGCCGAGCGGACAGCGGTGGTGGGCGCCTTCCGGGGCTCAGAACGGCCTGGGGACACCACGGTGCGGAGACCCTTCACCGCGCCGTCGACGTGACTGACCGCAACTACGATCGGACGGAGAAGCGTCAGGCGGTGCGCCCGTAGAAGGTCCGCAGCGCCGAGTCCGAGAGCCCGATCCCGGGCCGGTCGTTGAAGGCGAACACGACCAGTAGGCGGGTCACCGCCCCGATGGTCGGCGTCACCCGGTGCATGGCGTCGCGACCCCGGAACACGACGAGGTCCCCGGGCGAGAAGGCCAGACGTTCCACCTGGACCAATCCGTCCAGCACGTCGGCCACCCGGTCGAACCCCATGTCGCCTGCGTCGGCGTCGCGTACCGCCGGCACGTACTCGAAGTGCCCGCCCGCCACGGGAGCCTGCAGCAGCATCGTGACGGCGAACGAGGAGTTGTCGAAGTGCCAACCCAGTTCCCGGCCATCGGCGGCGAAGTGGAGGTTGATGGACGACAGGTCGTCGTCATACGGATGGATGGCCTCCGTCGAGAGCACTGAGCAGAGGAACGAACGGAACGACCCGTCCCCGTAGACCTCGCGCAGCGGCGAGCCGGCGGGGATCTGGTCGTCTGCCAGCAGGCCCTTGCTGCTTGCCACCTGCCGGTTGAACGG
>DUAC01000180.1:3696-11953 GCA_012961035.1 Acidimicrobiia bacterium | reverse complement strand
CTGTGTGGCTCCTTCACGAGCATCTCGCAGGTCCAGACCATGAGGTCGGGGCCGATAACCGATTCGACCACGTCCAGGACCGCCGGGTGCCTGGCCATGCGGTCGGCCGCCGGGCTGATGACATGCATCCCGTCGCGCACGTACTGGACGAACGGGCGGGCCAGACCCGGGGCGTCGCTCCACCGGTCCTCGAACGCCACGAAATCCGCCCGGAAGGCGGCTACCTCGTCGACGTCGAACACGCCCACGGGGAACAGGTAGCCGTCCCGTTCGTACGACCTGACCTGTTCGGGGGTCAGCGACCCGGCCATTCAACTCTCCCCGGGGTCAGTCGGACCGGCCCAGGACCAGGATCCGGGAATGGTCGAGGCCTGCGGCTTCACAGAGGGCTACGTAGCTGGACAGCACGCTGCGCGCGTCGGTCACGCCGGTGATGCTGCCGTCGTCGGCCAGGCCGATGTTGGCGCCGTTGATGGCGAACCAGACGTCGGCCCCGTCATCGCCCACGGTCAGCGTGTGCACCGAGTGGGCGGGTTCGAACAGGTAGGAGCCCGTCGTGTTCACCGAGTCTGGATACTCGGCGTACCACCAGGTCCCGGAGAACGTGACAGCGAACACCGACCCGGTGTGGTGGTGCCGGTCGATCACCCGGGCCGGTGGGAAGCGGACCCTCACCACCCAGAGCCCGGCGCCCAGGTCCACGTGCAGCAGCTGCAGGAGGGTGCCGTCGCCGAGGTCCACGAAGGGCAGTTCCGATTCGCCGATGTGGACGGCCTCGGCGGCCCCGTGAATAGGCAGGCGTATGCCCCTGCCGGCCAGCAGTCCGCCGGCATCGACCTCCCCATGCGTTCCGTCGCTCACCATCGACTCCCACCTCCACACTGTGGTTCTCCGACACATGCCTGCCCAACCCTGCCCCCGCCGGCGCCGCCAGCCCCAATCGGGACCCGTATCCCCCCTCGGCGTCGCGTACTACGGTCCACCGCCATGTCCCTCACGATGTCCCAGGCCAGCGGCCCCACTGATCCCCCGCTCCGTGACGACCTGACCGTCGGCGGGCTGCTACGGGAGGTGGCCGCCGCCGTGCCGGACCGGGTGGCCCTCATCGCCGGGACCCCCGACCGCGACAACCGACGGGAGTGGACCTACGCCGAGCTGCTGGCCGATGCCGAACGGGCGGCCCGGGCCCTGCGGGCGCACTTCGAGGTGGGCGAGCGGGTGGCCATCTGGGCCCCCAACGTTCCGGAGTGGATGATCCTGGAGTTCGGCTGCGCCATGGCCGGCGTGATCCTCGTGACCGTGAACCCGGCCTTCCAGGCCCGCGAACTGCAGTACGTGCTGACCCAGTCGCGCTCCGCCGGACTCATCCTGCTCCCCGAGTTCCGCGGCAACCCGATGCTGGCCACGGCCACCGAGGTCCAGCCCGAGTGCCCGGAACTCCGGGAGGTCATCCGCCTGGACGAGTGGGAGGCGTTCCTGGCCGACGGCGACGCATGGGAGGGCGAGCTGGTCGACCCCGACCCGATGGACGCCTGCATGATCCAGTACACGTCGGGAACCACCGGCTTCCCGAAGGGCGCCCTGCTCTTCCACCGGGGGCTCGTGAACAACGGGGCCCACACGGCGGATCGGATGGGGGTCAGCGACGGGGCGGTGTGGATCTGCACGATGCCGCTGTTCCACACCGGCGGCTGCGTGCTGGGCGTCCTCAGCGGCGTCTCGAAGCGGGTCACGCTCGTGCTGGTGGAGGCCTTCGATCCGGGCCTGGTCCTGGAGCTGTTCGACACCTACGGCGGCGCCACGATGCTGGGCGTCCCCACGATGCTGGTGGCCATGCTGGAGCACCCCGACTTCGCCACCAGCGACCTGTCCCACGTGGAGGCGATCTGCTCAGGGGGCTCGACCGTCCCGGCCCCGCTGGTGGAACGGTTCGAGAAGGAACTCGGGGCACCGTTCACCATCGTGTTCGGCCAGACGGAGCTCTCGCCGGTCTCGTCGATGACCCAGACGTTCGACACGATCATCGACAAGGCCAACACCATCGGACCGGCCATGCCGCACGTGGAGGTCAAGATCATCGACACCGAGACCGGTGAGACCGTCCCGGTCGGAACCATCGGCGAGTACTGCGCACGCGGCTACCTGGTGATGCACGGCTACTACGAGATGCCCGACGCCACCGCCGAGACCATCGACGCCGACGGGTGGCTGCACACCGGTGACCTGGCCTCCATGGACGAGCGGGGCTACCTCTCGATCGAGGGCCGCCTCAAGGACATGATCATCCGGGGCGGCGAGAACATCTACCCGAAGGAGCTCGAGGAGCTGCTCTTCGCCCACCCGTCGGTCGCCGAGGTGGCAGTGGTGGGCCTGCCGGACGAGAAGTGGGGCGAGGTGATCTCGGCCTTCGTCCGGCCGGCGGCGGACGCCACCATCGACAGGGGTGAGCTGTTCGCCTACCTGCGGGAGCACCTGGCACCCCACAAGACCCCCCGACACTGGTTCCAGGTGGACGGGTTCCCGCTCACCGGCAGCGGCAAGATCCAGAAGTTCGTGCTGCGCGACCAGTGGGTGGACGGCCAGTGGACCGAGCTGGACTGATTCCCTCCACCCCGGTGGAGCCCGGATCGGCTGCGGTGGTTGGGCGCCCTACATGAGGGTGAGGTACCTGTCGATCTCGGCCGGGCTGACCTGTTCGTTGACGGACCGGAACTCCGCCCGCTTGACGGCGGCGAAGTAGTCCACGTAGTCGCCGTCGCGGCCCGTTCCCAGCGTGGCCCGCAGGGTGTCGTCGGCGACCAGGGCATCCATGGCGTGCAGCAGGGTGGGCGGCAGGGCGGTGATGCCGCGCCGCCCGATCTCGTCGAGCGATAGGGCGAAGAGGTTGTCGGTGTTGGGGTCACCGGGATCCAGGTCCCTTGCGATGCCATCCAGGCCGCTGCCCAGCAGGGCCGCCAGCGCCAGGTACGGATTTGCGGAACCGTCCGGAATGCGGACCTCCAGCCGGCCGCCCTCCGGGATGCGGATCATCTGCGTCCGGTTGTTCCCGCCGTAGGCGACGTAGGACGGCGCCCACGTGGCGCCCGAGTCGGGCGGGCCCACGCCGATGCGCTTGAAGGAGTTGACGGTCGGGCAGACGATCCCGGTGAGGCCCTGGGCGTGGTCCAGGATCCCGCCCATGAAGGAGTAGGCCAGCCGGCTGAGGCCGAGACCGCGGACGTCCTCATCGTCGTGGAACAGCGGTTCGTCGGTGTCGGCTGTCCAGAGGCTGAGGTGGGTATGCAGGCCGTTGCCGGTCTTGTCGGTGAACGGCTTCGGCATGAACGTGGCGTAGAGGCCCTGGCGTCGGGCCAGCGTGTGCATCATGAGGCGCAGCACGATGAGGCGGTCGGCCGTGGTGAGGGCATCGGCGTACTGGAAGTTCTGCTCGAACTGCCCGTTGGCGTCCTCGTGGTCGTTGGCGTAGTTGCCCCACCCCATCGCATCCATGTGCCTCGACACGGTCGTGAGGTGGTCCAGCACGGCCGTCAGCCCGCGGGCGTCGTAGCAGGGCAGTTCCGACGTGTCCCGCTCGTCCGCCGGGCGCAACGATCCGTCCTCGTTGCGGTGGAGCAGCGAGTACTCGGCCTCGGCTCCGGCCTTCAGGACCAGGTTCTGTCCGGCTGCCGCGGCGGCGACCCGCTTCAGGATGACCCGGGGGGCGTACGGCCAGAGCTCACCCTCCACGGTGGGGTCGCACTGCATGGCGGCCACATTGGGCTGCCATGGAAGTTGCGTGTACGAATCCGGATCGGGAATGGCGAGGATGTCCGGATCGGCCGGCGTCTGGCTGATGGGGCCGGCAGCGAAGCCGGCGAACCCGGCACCCACCTCCAGGAGGTCGTCGATGGCGCTGACCGGCACCAGCTTGGCGCACGGCTTGCCGTGCATCTCCACGAACATGGCGTAGATGAACTCCACGCCGTCGTCGTGGATGCGTGCCTTCAACTCGTCCGGAGTCATGCCTGGTCCCCCTCAGGGCACTCACCGGCCCATCGTCCCGGGCATACCCTCCCACGACCTCCGGGCCACGGCCACCGGCTCCGGTCGTGTGCTCCGTGATCGCTGGTCGATCAGGAAGGCCTCGCTGGCCGGGCAGGATTCGAACCTGCATTATCCTGATCCAAAATCAGGCGTTCTGCCAGTTGAACTACCGGCCACTGGGCAGTGCCTGCTGAGCGTAGTGGTCGTGCCCATTCCACCAGCCCGACCCGCGATCGCGCATTGCCTACCTAACGTTCGTTAGATAGGCTTCCACCGTGACGATCGCAGAACCCACAGTGGAGACGGCCGGCCGGGACAGGATCCTCGACGAAGCCGCCTCCCTGTTCCTGAAACAGGGCTACGAAGCGGCATCGGTCCGTCGCATCGCCGAGGCCGTCGGCATGCAGGCAGCGTCGATCTACCACCACTTCAACTCCAAGGAGGACCTCCTGGAGGTCATCCTGCACCGCGGCCTGGAGGTCATGACCGTGGCCTTCGACGACGCCTCGACCGCCACCCTCGGAGCCCCCGGCCGGGAACGACTGGCCGCACACATCCGGGCCCACCTGGCGGCCCTCTACGAAAACGGCCCCTACACGGCCACCCACGTGACCACCTTCCGAACCGCTCCGGAGAACGTGCGGACGACGATCGTCCCACAGCGCGACGCCTACGAAGCCCTCTGGACCACCCTGTTGAACGACCTCCTGACCAGCGGCGTCCTGACCCCGGACACGGCGGTCGGGCCCGCCCGCCTGATGCTGCTGGGTGGCATGAACGCCTCGGTCGAATGGTTCGACCCCCAGCGGGGCTCCCTGGACGACCTGGCCCACCTCATCACCCGACAGACCCTGTACGGGCTCTCCAACCCCTTGAAGAACTGACCACCTCATGACCATCACCGCTGAAACCGGCACCGTGACCGCCCGCCGCAACGTCCACACCACCGACGTACTGGAGGCCATCTACGACCACACGGTCGAGTTCGTGGCCAACGAGGTGATCCCCCACGGCAACGCCTGGGAGGAGGCCGGAAAGGTACCCCGCGAGGTCCTTCGCCAGATGGGCGCCCTCGGGATGTTCAGCCTTCGGGTCCCGGAGGAACACGGGGGCCTGGGCCTGGGCATGCTGGCCTCGGCCACCTACGCGGAGGCACTCGGCACGTCCACCTACGGCGGGTTCGAAGCCACGGTGCTGGTCCACTCCGACATGGCACTGCCCCACCTCCTCAACTCGGGCACGCCGGAACAGCTCGAGCGGTGGCTGCCTCCCGTCCTGGCCGGCGAGACCATCCTCTCGATCGGTGTGACCGAGCCGGACGCGGGATCCGACGTGGCCGGACTGCGCACCACCGCAGTGCGCGACGGGGACGGCTGGCGAATCAACGGACGCAAGACCTTCATCACCAACGCCGTGTACGGCGACCTGGTCATCGTGGCCGCCCGGACCGACGCCAGCGAGCGCTATGGCATCTCCATGTTCCTGGTACCCACCGACACCCTCGGCTTCGCCGTGGCCTCCAAGCTGGACAAGCACGGCTGGCTCTGCTCCGACACCGCCGAACTGACCCTGGACGACGTCTGGGTCGGCGCTGACCAGCTCCTGGGTACCGAGCACCGCGGCTTCCAGGAGACGATGCGCAACTTCCAGAACGAGCGGATGGTGCTCGTCGGGATGGCCGTGGGGGCCTCCCAGGTGGCCCTGGACCTGACGACCGCCTACTGCAGCGAACGCCGGGCCTTCGGCGGACACCTCTCCGACCTGGGAGCGATCCGCCAGCGCCTCGCCATGCGCCAGGCCGAGGTGGATGCCGTCAGGGCTTCGATGTACCACGCCGCCTGGATGGGCGACGGCCTGAAGGCCTTCGGAGCCGAGGTGGCAAATCGCGTGATGTACGACTGCCTGCAATTCCACGGCGGCATGGGCTACATGCGCGAGTCCACGATCGAACGCATGACGAGGGACGCCCGGATCCTGCCCATCGGCGGAGGCGCCACCGAGGTCCTGCTCGAAGAGGTGGCCAAGCGCAGCTTCGGCTGAGCCCTCCGCTCCGCCGGGGTTCCGACCAGTCCGGACAGAACCTCGGGCAGGCGGACCGCAACAGGCAGGCGCGGCGTTAGATTGCCGCCCGTCATGGGATCTCTGATCAAGAAGCGCCGCAAGCGCATGCGCAAGAAGAAGCACCGCAAGATGCTCAAGCGCACCCGCGCCCAGCGGCAGCGGGGCAAGTAGCCCGTTCTCAGGTCGGCGGCAGGGTCCTTACCACCTGCCGTTCCCCTCCCGGATACTCCCCTTCGACGAACCAGGTACTACCGCTGCCGGCCAGGCGCGGACGCAGCCCCGTCGCGTCCCCGAGGTCGTCCCGCCAGCGGGCCAGATCGGGAAGCAGGTCCAACGCCGCCGGCTCCAGGTCATTTCCGTTCTCCCCTGCAGGTCCACCCAGTTCGTCCCAGCGTCGGTAGACGTCCGCCGTCGGACACCCCACCGGCGGCGTCAACAGGGTGAACGACATGGCGGAGAACTCGAGCGGCTCGACCACCTCGCCGACTCCCGTCACCCGGGCCCGACCCCCCACCAGGCAGAACGACACGTCGGCTCCGATGGCAGCCGCTCCGACCACGTCCGTCCAGCCCGCCCACCTCAGGATCGCCGCAGCGTCGGAGGAACCACCCCCGAGGCCCGCACCAGCCGGAATGGCCTTGTGGACGACCACCGCCGCGGATCGACCCGCCAGCCGAAGCGCCCGGGCCACCAGGTTGTCGTCTCCTCCCGCAACCTCGAGGCCGCCACCTGCTGGCACCACCTGCAGGGCATCACCATCCGAGACGTGGAGGCGATCAGCCAGGTCGATGGCCACCATCTCGGCATCCACCAGGTGGAGGCCGTCATCGCGGCGGCCGACCAGCCTGAGCGAGAGCGTCAGCTTGGCCGGCGCTGACAACACGACGACGCTCATCCGGTCACGGCCACTGCCTCGACCAGGGACGCCCAGTCGTCCAGCCCCAGCTCCTCGGCGCGCGCCGTGGGTGCCACCCCGGCCAACTCGAAGGCCTCCGCACCTGCCAGGCCGGCCAGGGAACGCCTCAGCATCTTGCGCCGCTGTCCGAAGCCCGCACGCACGAGGCCGAACAGGAGATCGGGATCGGCGGAAACGGCCCTGGCCTCCAGGCGCTGCAGTTCGACCAGCGCCGAGTCGACACGCGGGCGGGGCAGGAATGCCGACGGCGGAACCCTGCCCACGATCCGGGCCCTGGAGTGGTATGCCACCTTCACGGAGGGCAGGCCATACGCGGCATCACCGGGCGTAGCCACCAGGCGTTCGGCCACCTCCTTCTGGACCATCACCAGCATGCGGTGGATAGCCGGCACGTCGTCCAGCAGGTCGCAGATGAGTGGCACCGAGATGTTGTAGGGAAGGTTGGCGACCAGCGTCCACCGGAAGCCACCAAGTAGGGAATCCCAGTCGACGTCCATGGCATCGGCGTGCAGCACGGTCACGTCGCGGCCGGCGGTGGTCTCAGCCAGGACCTCGACCAGCACATCGTCGATCTCGATAGCGGTGACCGACGCTCCCGCATCGGTCAGGGCGATCGTCAGCGACCCAAGGCCCGGACCGATCTCGACCACCCTGTCCCCTGCGCCGACCGCGGCCAGCTGGGCGATCCGACGAACGGTGTTGGGCTCGACCACGAAGTTCTGTCCCAGCGACCGCTTCGGGCTGATCCCGTAGCGGTCGAACAGGGCATGCACCTCTGTCCGGGTGAGGGTCACTGCCGGTGGCCGCGGTCAGGGAAGGTAGCGGCCACAGACCGGCCACTGTCCACGGCCGCGCAGGTCGTAGAGGGCCTGGGCCATACGGTCCTGGTCGCCGGGAGAGGCAGCGGCTGGATCCACGCCGACCAGGTGCTCATGGTTCAGCCCGGCGATCCAGTCCCACGTCTGACGGCTGAACTGGTATGCGCCGCGGTACTTGCCCGTCGGGTTGACGGCCCCGTAGTTGCCGGTCGCCTCGCAGAAGCGCAGGGCCTCCCACTGGACGTCGCTGGGTCCGTCGGCGTGGGGAGTGGTGTCCCAGGGGATGGTCGTGGTCGGGCCCGGGGTGGACATGGCCTCCTCACGGCGCTTCAACTCCGCGGCCCGGAGCCGGGCACGTTCGGCCTCCCGATCGATCTCGGCCTGCCGGGCAGCCAGTACCGCCTCCAGCCTTGCCTGGTCTGCGTACTCATCGGCGGCC
>DUAC01000180.1:0-3562 GCA_012961035.1 Acidimicrobiia bacterium | reverse complement strand
AGCCTGCGACGTCCGGTTCGAATCTTGGCGCAGCGGCCACGACCAACTCCACGACCTCGAGCCGCTGGGCCTCCACGGTCTGGACCTCGGGCGCGCCAACCGCACCCGCCGTCCCTGTGAAGGATCCGGGCGAGGATGGGTTCTCGAAGACGAACAGGGGCAGCGCAGCGATCGTGGCAAGGGCCACGACGACCACGCGCCACCGCTCAACGGTGGGTTCGGCGTCCAGAGCTCCGTCCCTTTCCCCTCCAGATACGGCCGTTTCCGACCGAATCGCCGCCCCGAAACTAGGGAATCGTTCCGGGCAACGCAAGGGCGGGAGCAGGTGGTGGGCGGTGGTCGTCCGTCACCCCTTCGGCCGACGACCCGTCCGGATGGCTCAGTCGAGGCCGTAGAACGCCCTCGCGTTGGCGGTGGTCTGATGCGCCACCTGGGCGACCGCCAGCCCCATGGCCTCGGCCACCGCCACCCCGACCAGACCCACGAAGGCAGGTTCGTTTGGCTTCCCCCGGTGTGGAACGGGTGCCAGGTATGGCGAGTCGGTCTCCACGAGTGCCCTCTCCAGCGGACAGATGGCAGCGGCGGACCGCAGGTCGGAGGCCGATCCGAAGGTCACGATTCCGCTGAAGGAAAGGAACGCACCCCTGGCCAACCCCTCCCGGGCCTCGTCCACACCGCCGGTGAAGCAGTGGAACACCGTGCGGTCCGGAACGCCCTCCCGGTCCAGCACCTCGAAGGTCTCCTCCCAGGCTTCGCGGGTGTGGACCACCAGCGGCAGGTGCCACTGGTTGGCCAGCGACACCTGCGCTGCGAAGACATCGCGCTGGACGTCGCGGGGGGAATGGTCGTAGTGGAAGTCCAGGCCGGCCTCGCCCACGGCAACCGCTGTGCCCAACAGGTCGGCCAGGCCTTCCACCCCGTTGCTGGCCTCATGCGGGTGGACCCCGGCGGTCGCCCAGACGTCCTCGAAGGCCTCCGCCGTGGCGAGCGCCGCCCGGCTGTCCTCAAGGTCGCACCCGACCGTGACCATGCCGACCACGCCGGCCTCCCGGGCTCTGGCCACCACCTCGGGAGCGTCCGCTCCCAGGTGGCAGTGGTTGTCGAACCAGACCTCGCTCACCCGTCGACCTGATCGGAGAGCAGCACGTCCAGGTCCACCTTGGCGAACAGCGGTGTCGGCTTCCCGATGGGTGAGCCCGGCGACAACTCCCGACGCTCCCATGAATCCACCGGACCCAGCACGTCGTCCAGGGTCGAGGTGCTGAACGGCAGGTAGGGGGCCAGGGCCACGCGTACGCCGACCACGGCCGCCAACGCCGTTCCCAGCACGACGTTGGCCCGCTCGGGATCCACCTTGGCGAGCTTCCATGGCTCCGTGGCGTTCAGGTATGCGTTCACCGCCGCCGCCGCACCCATCCCGGTTCGCAGCGCCGCCCGGAGCTCCACCCGGTGTATCTGCGAGCCGGCCGTGACCAGCGCCGCGTCAACGGCCTCCAGCAACGCCAGGTCCTCCGGGGCACGCCCACCGGCAGCGGGGACGGCCCCGTCGCACGTCCTGTGCACCATCGAGAGCACCCGGTTGACCAGGTTCCCCCAGGTGGCGACGAGTTCATCGTTGATCCGTCGCCCGATCTCCTCGACCGAGAGGTCCGTGTCGCTCTGCTCGGGAAGGGAAGCCGCCAGTGCGTAGCGCAACGCATCCGCCTGGAACATCTCCAGTCCCGCTCCGATCGTGAGGCCAACCCCGCGGCTGGCCGACGCCTTACCGCCCTTGAAGGTCACGTACTGGTTGGCCGGCACGTCGGTCGGCAGGTTCAGCCCGCCGTAGCCGAGGAGCATCCCGGGCCAGATGATCGTGTGGAACGGGATGTTGTCCTTGCCGATGAAGTAGACGGACCGGGCGTCGTCGCCCTCCCACCAGTCCCGCCAGGCCTCGGGCTGACCGTTCAGCTGCGCCCACTCCATGGAAGCGGACAGATAGCCGATAACGGCCTCGAACCAGACGTAGATCCGCTTGCCGGGCCCCAGGTCGTCCACCGGCAGCTCCACGCCCCAATCCAGGTCACGCGTGATCGCCCGATCGTGGAGTCCCTCCTCCACCCAGCCCTTCGAGAAGTTCAGGACGTGTAGACGCCAGCCCTCACGCGTCTCCAGCCACGCCGCCAGCTCGTCGGAGAAGTCGGAGAGCCTGAGGTAGAAGTGCTCCGTCGTGCGTAGCTCCGGGCTGCTCCCGGTGATCTTGGAACGGGGATCCAGGAGTTCCTCCGGGTCCAGGGTCCGACCGCAGTCCTCGCACTGGTCGCCGCGGGCCTCCGCGTAGTCGCAGTGCGGACAGGTTCCCTCTATGTAGCGGTCCGGCAGGAACCGGCCGGCCTCCCCGTCGAAGTACTGCTCGCTGGAACGTCGGTCGATGTGCCCCTTGCTGAGCAGCTTCAGGAAGATGTCATGGGTGACCGCCGCATGGTTGTCGGTCCCGGTGGACGTGTAGAGGTCCCAGCTGATGCCCAGCCGCTCCCAGTCGGCCACGAACTCGACGTGGTACCGATCCGCCAGTTCCCGCGGCGTCACGCCCTCGGCATCGGCCCGGACCGTGATGGGCGTGCCGTGCACATCCGAACCGCTCACCATCAGGACCCTGTTTCCGACCAGGCGCTGGTGGCGGGCGAAGACATCGGCCGGCAGGTACGCCCCGGCCAGATGGCCCAGGTGGCGGGACCCTGAGGCGTAGGGCCATGCCACGGCGACCAGGACGGGCCTACCGGCGCGCTGGTCCGTCAGTTGCTCATCGGCCATGGGCCCGAGGCTACCGGTGGTCGCCGATGGCGAACGTGGCCCCGACCGGACCCATCACTCCAGTGCCAGGCGGTAGGCCCGGCGACGCGACACCCCCAGGCGACGGGCCGCCTCGTCGGCGGCGTCCCGGGTGGATGCACCCGCGGAGAGCGCCTCGGCCAGCACCGCCCGGACCCGGTCGTCATCAGCCTCGGCAGCCGGCGGGGACCCCGCGACCACCAGCACGACCTCGCCCTTCACGGGCTCGGAGGCGAAGACGACCGCCTCGTCGAGGGTTCCCCGCCAGAACTCCTCATGGAGCTTGGTCATCTCGCGCGCCACCACGACCTGCCGACCTCCACCCATGGCCGTCGAGAGGTCGGCCAACGTGGCAGCCAGGCGGTGCGGCGACTCGAAGAGCACCATGGTGCGTTCCTCCACCGCCAGCTCGGCGAGCCTTCCGGCCCTCGCACTCCCCTTGCGTGGCAGGAAACCCTCCATGCACCAGCGCTCGGTCGGCAGGCCGCTGGCGGCCACCGCGGCCACCGGCGCCGATGGACCCGGAACCACCTCGACGCGATGGCCGGCCTCGACCACCATGCGCACCAGTCGCTCGCCCGGATCCGATATCCCGGGCATGCCGGCATCGGAGACGAGCGCCACGACCGCTCCCTCCTCAAGGCGTCGCACCACCGTCCGGGCCGACCGCTCCTCCGTGTGCATGTCGAGGCGCAGCAGCCTGGCTCCGACGATCCCGGCGTGCTGTAGGAGCCTGCCGGTACGGCGGGGG
>DUAC01000179.1 GCA_012961035.1 Acidimicrobiia bacterium | reverse complement strand
CACCGGCGCATGGACCGACGACCTCGACGAGGCCGCCGCCAACGCTGATTCGATCATCTACTTCTAGAACTGCCCGCTCAGGAGGCACCGTGTCCGAACCCAACAACCGCCCCGACGGGCGCGCCGACGACGAGCTGCGGCCGATGACCTTCCAGCGGGACTTCACCGAGATGGCTGCCGGTTCGTGTCTCGTCTCCTTCGGTCGGACCCGGGTGCTGTGCACCGCATCGCTGGGCGACGGCGTTCCCCCGTGGCTGCGCAACACCGGCCGGGGCTGGGTGACCGCCGAGTACTCGATGCTTCCCGGGTCCAGCCCGGAGCGGATACGTCGCCGCACGTCGGGTCGCGACCAGGAGATCCAGCGCCTCATCGCCCGATCCCTGAGGGCCGTCGTCGACCTCGAGGCCATGCCCGAGATGGAGCTCACCGTGGACTGCGACGTGCTCCAGGCCGACGGCGGCACCCGGACCGCCTCGATCTGCGGTGGCTACGTGGCCCTGCACGATGCGTTCACCCGGATGGTGGCCGCCGGAGACCTGAAGGCCTCACCGATCCTCGACGACCTGGCAGCCATCTCGGTCGGCATCGTGGACGGCTCGCCGCGACTTGACCTCCCGTACGTCGAGGACTCCGTCGCCGAGGTGGACTTCAACGTGGTCATGACCGGATCCGGTGACTTCGTGGAGGTGCAGGGCACCGCCGAGGGGAAGGCCTTCACCCGCGGGCAGCTGGATGCCCTGGTGGACCTGGCCGCAGGTGGGATCTCGACGATCGTGGCCGCCCAGCGGGCGATCCTGTCCACCCCGCCGGCAGCCAGGGGCTGAGAAGCAGCACATGACCGGCCTGCCACGCCTGGTGGTGGCTAGCGCCAACCCTGACAAGGTGGCCGAGATCGCCCTCGTCCTCGACGGCCTCGTGGACCTGGAACCCAGGCCACCGCAGGTTCCCGACGTGGTGGAGGATGGCGACACCCTCGAAGCCAATGCCCGCCTCAAGGCCGTGGCCATCTGCGTCGCCACCGGTCGCGCCGCGGTCGCCGACGACACCGGCCTGGAGGTGGATGCCCTGGGCGGTGCGCCGGGGGTCCACTCGGCGCGTTACGCGGGGGAGGAGTGCGACGCTGGGGCCAACACGGCTCGTCTCCTGGCCGAGTTGGCCGGGGTGCCGGCTGGTCGACGAACGGCGCGGTTCCGGACCGTGGCCCTGGTACGGCGCCCTGACGGCACAGAGGTACAGGCCACCGGGACCGTCGAAGGGCACATAGCCGCCGGCCCGAGTGGCGGTGGTGGCTTCGGCTACGACCCTGTGTTCGTTCCGGTCGAGGGGGACGGCCGGACCTTCGCCGAGATGGGCGACGAGAAGCATGCCGTCTCCCATCGGGGGCGGGCCTTCAGGGATCTGGCCCGTCGACTGGCCGCCGAAACCTGACCGACCTGTTGCCAGAGGTGGAGTTTCAGGAGTCCTCGTCGGGTGCGGTGGCTTCGTAGCCCCCGAGCAGGTCGCTCACATCGGGGAATCCCCTGGATCGCAGCAGGCTGGCAGCGATCGAGCTGCGATAGCCGCCAGCGCAGAACACCACGGTCGCCAGCTCAGGGTCCATCTCCACATATCGATCGGCAAGCTGGTCGAGCGGGATGTGGATGGCTTCGGGGAGGTTCCCGGCTTCGCATTCTGCGCCGGTCCGGACATCCAGGATCTGCAGTACGGAGACCGTGTCGAGTCGTTCGGAGAGCTGGGTCGCTGTCAGACGGGAGGCGATCCGGCTGAGACCCGGATGGTCGGCGAGAAGTAGCTGCACCGACGGAAGGTGGCCCAGGACGTTGTCGTAGCCGATTCGACCGAGGCGTATGCGGGCCTCGGCCTCGGTTCCGTCGTCGCAGACGAGGACCAGCTCGTCGGATGGCATGGCGACGCATCCGGCGAACTCGGCGAAGCGACCCTCCAGGCCGACGTTGATGGACCCGATCAGGTGGCCCCGCGCGAAAGCCTGATGGTCGCGGGTGTCGATCACGACCGCACCGGCCGCCTGTGCGACCACTACATCGGAGAGTCGGAGGGGATCTGGCGGATCGACCACCAGGAGCGATCGCTGGTCGGTGTTCTGGGCCACCGCATGGGGGAAGTAGGCGGGTTGGGCCGGCTGTCCTTCGCAGATGGCGGCAACGAAGGAGTCCCGGTCCGGCAACCGGACGGCGTAGTTGGAGGAGCGCTGCTCGCCGATCGTGGACCAGACGACAGATGAGAGGTTCTTGCCACAGGCCGATCCGGCTCCGTGGCCCGGGTACATGCGGGTCGGATCCGGGAGGGTCATCAACTGCCCATGGATGGAATCGAAGAGGATGCTGGCCATGTCCTCCTTGCCCAGGCCGACGGACACGAGGAGGTCCGGTCGGCCGACGTCGCCGTTGAAGAGCGTGTCGCCGGTGAGGACCGCCCACGGCTGGCGGTCGTCACCGTGCTCGAAGACCAGGATGCTGATCGATTCGGGCGTATGGCCCGGGGTGTGGAGGATTTCGAGTCTGACGCCTCCGAGGTCGACCACCTCACCGTGTTCCAGCTTCCGAATCGGATAGTTCGTAGTGGCAGCCGAGCCGAAGGCCACCTCCACGCCAGCGGCTGCCAACTCCAGATGGCCGGACACGAAGTCTGCATGTATGTGGGTCTCGATCACCATCTCGATCTCGAGACCCTCGGTCCGGGCCTCGACCAGGTACATCTCGACATCGCGAACCGGGTCGACCACGATGGCCCGTCCTGTGGTCTCGTCCCCGATCAGGTAGGAAGCCTGGGAGAGGCACTCGAGATAATGCTGTCTGAAGATCATCGGCAGGAATTGGTGGGTTGTGGGGAGCCCGCGGCTTCGGTGGAACAGCCACCCTACGGGGCTGGAGGTACCGGAGTTTCGCAGGCCTCTGCTTAGTTCGGCGAGATGGGCGTCTCCGAGAACCGGCGGCCCAGGAACCGGTCGAACTCGGCATCGGTGACCGGTTCGGAGAAGTAGAAGCCCTGGGCCATGTCGCACTGGAGGCGCTGCAGGCGCTTCAACTGCGCCTCGGTCTCCACGCCTTCGGCCACCACCCGCAGGCCCAGGCTGTGGGCAAGGGCGATGGTGCCGGTCACGATGGCGGTGTCGTCGTCGACGTCGTCCCCCACCTCCGGGCCGTCCAGGCCCGACACGAACGACCTGTCGATCTTCAGGAAGTCGATGGGGAAGCGCTTCAGGTAGGCCAGCGACGAGAACCCGGTGCCGAAGTCGTCAAGGCCCATCCGGACGCCTATCGCCGTGAGCTCCCCGAGCACCATCTCGGTGATCGGGTTGGCGGCGATGAGGGCGCTCTCGGTGAACTCCAGGGCCACCTGGTCGGCGTCAACGCCATACTCCTCCACGGCGGCCGCCACCACGCGGGGAAATGTCGGATCAGCCAACTGCCGGGCTGACACGTTCACCGCCACGCTGAGCCGCGGGCCCTCGCCGACCCGCCTGGCTGCCCACGCCGCCAGGCGTCCCACGGCGATGGTCAGGACCTTGGCCCCGAGGTCCGCTATGAGACCGCTGTCCTCGGCGATGTCGATGAACTGGGCCGGTTGGAGCAGCTCGCCACTGCTGCTGCGGATCCGGGCCAGGGCCTCGGCCCCGGTCACCGCACCGTCGGAGAGGCGGATCACGGGCTGGAAGTGGACCTCGATGCGATCCTCGATGATCGCCGCCCGCAGCTCCTGCTCGACGGAGTGCCGTCGGACCGCCTGGGCCCGGAGGTGGTCGCCGAACAGCTCGGCCCGGTCCCTGCCCTGCTCCTTGGCCCGGTACATGGCCGTGTCGGCATCCCTCAACAGGTCGGCCGGGGTCTCCGACCCGTGGGCCACGGCGATCCCCACGCTGGCGGACACAACCGTGGAGTCGGTGCCCAGCTGCATCGGCTTCGCCAGGGCGGTACGCACCCGTTCGGCGGCCGCCAGGGCATCGGTGGTCCTGACCATGTCATTGATGACCACCACGAACTCGTCCCCACCCAGCCTGGCCACCATGTCGCCGGGCCGGATGGTCCGCTGCAGCCGTCGGGCCGCCTCACGCAGCAGGTCGTCGCCGGCACCGTGTCCCAGCGAGTCGTTCACGACCTTGAACCTGTCCAGGTCCAGGAAGAGCACCCCGACCAGCCTGTCGTGTCGGGCCGACCTGTGGAGGGCGTCCTGGAGGCGGTCCAGGAGGAGGGCACGGTTGGGGAGCCCCGTCAGCTCGTCGTGGAAGGCCCGTTCCTCGAGCTGCGCGGCGACCTCGACCCGCTCGGTGACATCGCGGGCGTTCACGACCACTCCGGCCACCGCCGGATTGCCCAGCAGGTTGGTGGCGACGATCTCCATGTGGCGCCAGCCTCCCTCGGCATGGGCGACGCGGGCCTCGAAGGCAGGCGACATGCCGGGTCGGGCCACCACCTCGCCCGCCATCTCCACGAGCCCTCCCAGGTCATCCGGGTGGACCAGGTCGGCCACCGGTACGCCTTCCATGGCATGGGCCTGGCGTCCCAGGATGCGGGCCACGGCGGGGCTGGCGTAGAGGATCCGGCCGTCCTCGCCGATCACGCAGACAAGGTCCGAGGCGTGCTCCACGAGGGCGGCGAGACGCATCTCCGAGGCCTCCACCCGCTGCTGGGCGGCGTGCAGGTCGGTCAGGTCGCGGGCCATCATCGAGATGGCGTCCACCTCGCCCTCCACGTCACGGTGGGCGACCAGCACCGCCGAGACCGAAACCGTTCCACCGTCTCCCATGAGGCGGAGCTCGCCCCGCCAGGTGCCACCGGTGCGGACAGCGGGTAGGGCGATCGTGGCGTACTGGGCCTGCGACCATGAATCCAGGACGTCCAGGAGCCGGACCTCGGCCGAGGTGGACCCGGTACCCGTGAGGCGTCGCATGGCGTCGTTCGCCCAGACCACGACCTCGCCGGACGGTTCCAGGACCGCTACGGGATCCGGGCTGGCCTCCAGGACCCTGGTCAGCTCGTGTGCCCGCCTCGTCTCGTCCATCTCGTCGGTCACGTCGGTGACGGTCAGCAGCGCGCCGGGTGAGCCGTCCACCCCGTCGAGCGGGACGGTGGAGAGGTCCAGCCAGCGGGTGGTCCCCTCGGCGTCGAGCAGGCGGAGGCGACCCCGGAGGCCCGATCCGTCGGCCAGGGCACGCCGCAGGTCGGCCAGGAACTCGTCGCGGCCGTCGGGGTCCAGGATCGAGGTCCAACCGTGGCCGTGGGCGTCGACCGGATCCTGACCGGTGGTGGCGGCCCAGTGGCCGTTGACGTGCAGGATCCTGCCGTCGGGGCCTACTCGGGCCATTCCGGTGGGAGCGGCGTCCACGAGGGCGTCGAGGATGCCGCCGTCGACCTGGGGGGTGCCCTCGGGCAGGGAAGTGCCCTCAGGTGGGGTATCACCCTGGTGTTCGGGAGTGTCGTTGGGTTCGGTCACGTGCGGACGGGGGGACTCGAACCCCCATGCCTCTCGGCGCCGGCTCCTAAAGCCGGTGCGTCTACCAGTTCCGCCACATCCGCCCCTGCAATCCTACGGGCAGACGATGGCCCGGTCCGGCCTCAGTGCATTTCCCCTCGTCGCACGATCACCTGGTCGATGATCCCGTATTCCTGGGCCTCGTCGGCGGTGAACCAGCGGTCGCGGTCGCTGTCGGACTCGATGGCCTCGACCGGCTGACCGGTGTGCTGGGCGATTCGTTCCTGGAGCATCTTCTTCGTGTAGGCCATCTGCTCGGCCTGGATGGCGATGTCAGACGCCTGGCCCCGGACGCCGCCCAGGGGCTGGTGCATCATGATCCGCGCATGGGGCAGGGCGAACCGCTTGCCCGGTGCCCCCGCGCACAGCAGGAACTGGCCCATCGAGGCGCCCAGACCCATGCAGATGGTGCCCACCTCGGGACCCACGAACTGCATGGTGTCGTAGATGGCCATGCCGGCGGTGACCGACCCACCCGGCGAGTTGATGTACAACCAGATCGGCTTGTCGGGGTCCTGGGCCTCGAGGAAGAGCATCTGGGCGATGATGAAGTTCGCCACCTCGTCGTTCACGTCGGAACCCAGGAACACGATCCGATCCCGGAGCAGGCGGGCGTAGACGTCGAAGCGTCCGAGGTCCGGACTGTCGGCGTCGCTGGCCATCTGGGTGGACGGCTGAGGCGTGAAGAGGGAGGCGTTCATGTGGGCGAGGGTAGCGGCGCCCCCCGGCTGCCCGGTCGTCCACTGCCGCCGGCAGGGCAGCCGGGGCCGTTCCGATCAGGTGGTCAGGCCTGCGCCGCTTCGGCCCGCGACCTGAGGTCGGTCACGGCGTGCTCCAGTCCCTCCGGGTCGCGGAACAGGGCGCTGCCGGACACCAGCCGGTCGGCTCCGGCGGCGACCGCTCCGGCCACCGTGGACGGGCCGATCCCGCCGTCCACCTCGAGCGCACAGTCGTAGCCGTCGAGCATCTCGGCCACCTCGGCCACCTTGGCTTCCATCGCTCCGATGTACGACTGTCCGCCGAATCCCGGGTTGACGGTCATCACCAGGACCACGCCGAGTAGGTCGCGGACGTGGCGGATCACGTCGGCCGGGGTGTGGGGGTTCAGGGCGACCCCCGGCGTAGCGCCCAGTTCGGCGATGTGCGACAGGGTCCGGTGCAGGTGGTCGCAGGCCTCGGCGTGGACCAGCACGGTCGAGCAGCCGGCCTCCACGTAGCGATCCAGGAGCCGGTCCGGTTTCACCACCATCAGGTGGGCCTCGAACTCGATGTCCACCAGGGAGCGGGTGGAGGCGATCACGTCAGGGCCGAACGTCAGGTTGGGGACGAACACGCCGTCCATGACATCCCAGTGGATGAGGTCCACCCCGGCCTTCTCGAGGGCCATGCACTCGTCGCCCAACCGGGCGAAGTCGACGGGTAGGACCGAGGGGGCGACGGCTATCGGGCGGGGCACGCGTCGACCCTAACCGAGGGCCCCGCTGGGCCTGCGGTGGAATCTGACGTCCTCCACGTAGGGAAAGAAGTCGGGGAGGTCGCTGCGAGCCAGGCTGGCCTGGACGTCCTGCCAGAAGGCCGGCGTGTAGAGGTCGGAGTGGACCTCGTCGAAGCGCTGGCGGACCTCATGGTCCACGTCGCGCGGGAAGGCCATGAACGTCGGGAACTGCTCGGGGAAGACGTCACCGGGTTCGATGGAGAACCAGGGTTCCAAGCGCATCTCGTCGGCCGGGTCGTCGGACTGTGGAATGGTCCGGAACCGGCACTCCTCCAGCAGGGTCAACTCGTCGTAGTCGTAGAAGACGACGTTGCCGTGCCGGGTCACGCCGAAGTTCTTCGTGAAGAGGTCGCCGGGGAAGACGTTCGCCGCCGCCAGGTCCTTGATTGCCCACCCCCAGTCGATGACGGCGGCCACGGCCTTGGCCGTCGACATCTCCCGCAGGTAGAGGTTCAGCGGGTACACCTGCCGCTCCGTGTACACGTGGCTGATCACCACGCTGTCGCCCTTCACCCGTACCGATTCAGAGGCCGTCTTCAGCAGCTCCTCCAGGAGTTCAGGGTCGAACCGGTCCTTGTCGAACGAGAGGTTCTCGAACTCCCAGGCCTCCACCATGCGGCCCACCCGGTCGTGGTTGTAGACGAGGGCGTAGCGGCGCTTGACGGCATCCCGTGTGGTGTTCTTCGGCGGGTCGAAGCGGTCCTTGATGATCTTGAAGACGACGTTGAACGAGACCAGCGTGAACACCGCCATCACCATTCCCGGGGTGCCGCGTGCCCTCACGAACTTGTCATGCGAGTGGTCGAGGTGTCGGTAGAGGGAGCGGTACAGGCTCGTCTTGCCGTGCTGGGGGAACCCGATCGCCGTGTAGAGCTCGGCGAGGGACTTCATGGGGAGCAGCGACTTGAGGAAGCCGACCAGCTCCGACGGGTTGGGCCACTCCACGAAGAAGTAGGACCGGGTGAAGCTGAACAGCCTGCTGGCCTGCGACTCCGCCATCAGCACCGTGTCGACGCGGAGGCCGTCGGCGCTGTGGAGGATGGGAAAGACGATTGGTGTCACCCGGTTCAGCTGCCGGAGTCGACCCACCAGGTAGGCGGCCTTGTTCCGGTAGAAGACGGGTCGCAGCATGTCGATGCCGTCGGCCTCGAGGCTGTCCCACTCCTCGATGAGGAACGAGTCCATGCGGGCGGCCACCCGGCGTGCGTCCGCCTCCAGGTCCACCCAGGGCGCCTCGAAGTCGTATGACTCCAGGATCTGGCGGACCATGGCCGAGGTGTCCCTGAAGCGGTTGGCGGTGGCGAACAGCTCGGCGCGCCCCTCGCCGCGCGGAACCGTCGTTGCTCCGAACCAGCGGAGTTCCACGTCGTTGTCCACGCCGATGGTGGTGAAGGTGCGACGTGTCACCGAGTTGAAGAAGGTCTCGGCCAGCGTCAGGTCGGACCGGTCGGCGATCCTGCGCTTGTAGTGGGCCCGAGCGGTGCGCCAGGTGCCGCGGCGGTCGGTCACCCCATCCAGGATGGGCCCGACCCGCTCCACCGTCTGGACGACCGTGGAGCGGTGCAGGGCCAGGCGCTGACGGGAGTCGGCGTCCTGTTCCGTCCACTCGCGCTGCGTGAAGTGGCGCTGGGCGCGACGGGAGATCTTCCTGAAGCCGGCGATGTAGTCGACGAAGCCCGCCAGGATCGTGTCGCCGATCTGGCGTCCGATGTCCTGGTCGGTGCTCACCCGGCCATGCCCGGGTCGTTCCGGTGGAAGGCCTGCCAGGACGGGTCGTCGTGGGGGAGGGTGCCGAGGCCGTCGTGGTTCGTGGGCCAGTCGGCAGGCGGGAGCCCCAACGGGTTTACGCCCACCTCGGCGCCGTAGAAGAGCAGGTGCTGACGCCGTACGAACCGCCAGTCACCATCCACCCGGTTGTAGGTGTCGTCGTACCGGATGGCCTGGTGGATCCAACGGTCGCCGTCCTGGATCTCTGCCTTGCAGTAGACGTGGCCGGTGGCGTCGTCGGGCCCGGCCAGGTCGATCTGGTGGGTTCCGACGTTCAGCACCGTCATGCCGACCGTCCTGAGCTGCGAGTCGAAGCTCTCCAGCAGGGCGGCGTGTCCCCGGAGGCCCTTCCCGACGCGCACGTCGGGCACGAACAGGGTCACCAGGGCCTTGAGGTCGCGTCGGTCCAGGGCGACGGCGTAGCGGGCGACCAGCTGTCGGATGTCGGCCTCGGCCACCAGGCGTTCCAGGTCGGACATTCCTGCGGGGGTGGTCACGTCGCCGGTCCGTTCAGACGCCTGTCCGCCCAGCCCCCGGGCGTGGTGCCGTCGATGCGGACCCGGCGCGATGCGAACCTCCAGTGGCCGTCCACCGGCCGGTAGGCGTCCTGGTAACGGCCCCAGTGGTCCATGCCGCGGTCGGTCATCACCGTGAAGTAGGAGTGGCCGGTTGCCTCGGCACGGCCATCCAGCGTGATGTGCAGGCCTGTGGTGTGGTGCTGGAGGAAGCGGGGCCCGTCGCCAGAGCTGCCGTCGCCAGCACCATCACCCTCCCCGTTCCCGTCCAGGATCGAGTCGCGGGTTCCGGTGAAGATCGTGCGGATCTGGTCCAGCCCCTCGTAGGAGCCTTCGTCGCCGACGTCCATCACGGCGTCCTCGGCGAACAGGGCCATGACAGCGTCGAAGCGGCCGCGGTCGCCCAGGGCGTTGTAGGCGGCCACGAGGCCACGGATCTGCTCTCTGGCGTCCAGCTCCCAGGGCTCCACAGGACTCCCTCCGGTTTGGTCCAGACCACTAGCGTGCCCGACCGTGCATCACCTCAACGATATAAGGGATCGATTTCCCGGAGTGACCGGAGAATGGGCGCGTTTCGACGGGCCGGCCGGGACCCAGGTGGTGGACGTGGCCATCGAGGCCGGCGCCGAGTGGCAACGCAGCGGGAACAACGCCAACTCGCACGGCTCCTTCGCCGCAGCGGCGGCCTGCGACGACCTTGTGGAGACGGTGAGCGCCACCATGGGCGAACTGCTGGGAACCGACGCCGGCAGGATGGTCTTCGGGCCGAGCACCACGGCCAACATGATGGCCCTCACCCGGGCCATCGGCCGAGGACTCGCACCCGGCGACGAGATCGTGTGCACCACGCTGGACCACGACTCCAACGTGGCGCCGTGGTTGCTGCTCGCCAGGGACACCGGGGCCACCGTTCGCATGGCCGAGCTGGATCCGGCCACCGGTCGTCTGGCAGCGGGTGCGGTGATCGACCTGATCGGTCCCGACACCCGATGGGTGGCGGTCACGGGATCCTCGAACGCCGTCGGGGCCATTCCCGACGTCACAGCGGTCACGGCCGCAGCGCATTCCGCCGGAGCCAGGGTCGTCGTGGACGGCGTCCACCTGACGCCGCACCGGAAGGTGGACGTCACCGCTATCGGATGCGACGTCTTCACCACCTCGTCGTACAAGTGGTACGGACCGCATGCCGGGATCATGTGCGTGGAGCCGGGTCTGTTGGAGGCGCTGGACGTGTACAAGGTCCGTCCGGCTCCGGACTCGGGCCCGGGCCGCCTCCAGTACGGAACGCCGTCATGGGAGGCGCTGGCCGGCATCGATGCAGCGGCCCGCTTCCTGCTCGAGACGGGCATGGACAGGATCGTCGCCCATGAGACGATCCGGTTCTCACGCCTACTCGACGGTCTCCACGGGATCGACGGTGTTCGGGTGGTGGGGCCGCAGGACATCCTCGACAGGGCGCCGACGCTCATGTTCGAGGTGGACGGCCTGGCTCCGCTCACAGTTGCCGAACGGCTGGCCGCCGAGAGCGTGGCCGTCTGGGACGGTCACAACTACGCCGTGGAGGCCATGGAGCCACTGGGCCTGGACTTCGAGGCAGGGGCAGTGCGCGCCGGGATCAGCCTCTACACGACCGACGACGACGTGGACCGGCTCCTGGAGGCCGTTCGCCGTCTTGCGGGGTCGGAGTCGGGGTGACAGGCACGTCCGGGGGACCGACCCAGGGGCCTCAACGGGTCCCGCCGATCCAGGACTGGAATCGGCTGCTGGAGGGCAGGGTGGCCGTGGTGACCGGTGGAGGCGTCGGGATCGGCGGAGCGATCGCCCGGTTGTTCGCCGAGCACGGGGCCATCGTCGAGATCGTCGAGGTCGACCCGGACCGGGCGGCCGCCGCCGTCGAAGCGATCGAGGCGATCGGTGGAACGGCTCGGGCCCACGTGGTCGACGTGACGTCCGATGCCGAGGTGGAGGATCTCCGCGTGGCGGTCGTGGGCGAGCACGGACGGGTGGACGTGCTGGTCAACAACGTCGGCGACTACCGGCCGCTGGTCCGGTTCCACGAGTCCACGTCTGAGTCGTGGCAGGCCATGTACTCGACCAACCTGGAGCACGTATTCAGGGTGACCAGGGCCTTCCTGGGGCCGATGGTCGACGGAGGCGGCGGATCGATAGTCAACGTGCATTCCGTGGAGGGGATGCGGGGCTTCCCCGGCGAGCCGGTCTACGCGGCCATGAAGGCGGCGGTGGCCCACTTCACGACGTCGTTGGCTGCCGGCTACGGACGGAAGGGGATCCGGGTCAACGGCATCGGGCCCGACCTGACCCAGACGCCCCAGGTGGACTACCTCTCCGGTGGCGCCGGGCACGACCACCTCTGGGAAGCATGGGCTCCGGTGGGCCGGTTGGGTTGGCCGGAGGACCAGGCCCGGGTGGCCCTGTTCCTGGCCAGTGACATGTCCTCCTTCGTGACCGGCCACAACGTTCCGGTCGACGGGGGAACGCTGGCCGGAGGCGGCTGGTTCTTCTCGCCGGAGGCCGGGCGTTTCGTGAACCGGCCGACAGGCCTCTGAGGGCAGACTGGTCTCGATGACCACCACCGACGACGACGCTCCCCGGCCGCTGGACGGCATACGGATCCTGGCCGTCGAGCAGATGGCGGCCCTTCCGTTCGCCACCCAGCTCCTGGCCCGTCTGGGAGCCGAGGT
>DUAC01000178.1 GCA_012961035.1 Acidimicrobiia bacterium | reverse complement strand
TAGATGTGGATGATCGGGTTCTGGACGGCGCCGAGGCGTGACAGCGCCAACGACGCCACGACGGTCTGGATCCGGGTCGGCAGCACCCATGTGACCGGGGTGCCTTCGCCGACGCCCATCGCCACGAAGCCGGCGGCCACCCGTTCGGCCTGGTCCTTCGCCTCACCGAAGGTGATCGTCGTGTCGCCTTCGATCAGGAAGGCGCTGTCAGGGCTGGCAGCCACCCGCCGTTCCAGGAGTTCCCAGAAGGTCCGGGCGTCGTAGATCGGCTCGCTCATGGGTTTCGGGCCCCCGGTCGATATCCGCTGGTGCGCCCCCAAGGATCGCGCACCGCCGGCGGGCCGTCACCCTCGGACGACGCACGGCCGACCGCCCGAGCCGACAGGCGGTCGGACCGCCGACCCCGGACCACTCGTACACTGGCCGCCGATCCGGGATGTGGCGCAGCCAGGTAGCGCACCTGCTTTGGGAGCAGGGGGTCGGGAGTTCAAATCTCCCCATCCCGACATGGCATCGACCCGGCCCCACGGGTCCTGACAGGAGGACGATTCGGATGGCCGACTTCCGGGAGAACGTGGACAAGCTGAACGTCCGCGGGATCATCATGTCCGCGATGATGACCGCCTTCGGTCTGGTGGTGGCACTGAGCTGGAAGGACGCCATCAACGCACTGGTGGCCCGGATCATTCCGAGCGGCTCGGGGAGTTCCCTGCTGGGCCAGTTCATCACCGCCACCGCCGTGACCCTGCTGGTCGTGGTCCTTGCCACCACTGTCCTGCGGATCAACCGTCGGCTGGAGAGGCAGTGGGAGCGGATGAGCGAGCAGATGAGCGAGCAGATCGACCGGGTCACCGACCTCTTCGACCGCGACTGAACCCGGCCACCGGGCGGCGCTACCCGAACATCCGTGCTCGTACCCGGGGGCCGACCGGTCCTCCGGATGACAGCACGCCACGACCACTACCACCCTCGCCACCTTCGGCCTGCCCACCTGATACGGCACGTTCTCCAATGCGACCGCCTCGGCATTCCAGGCAGCGGTCGACCTCGAGTTCCAAGCGGCACCAGAACGGGCCGGCATCCCGGTCGCCGCAGGCTCATACGGATCTCCAGCGTGGCCCTCGGGATCGTCGGCGTGGTGCTCGTCGCCTGACCCGGCATCCGGATACCGGCCCCGGGAGCGGGCGCCCCTAGGGTCCCCGACCCGTGGAGCTGATCATCATCCGACACGCACAGCCGGAGGCCCAGGACCTCGGAGGGGCCGGGCCAGCCGATCCGCCCCTCTCCGCCCTGGGCGTCCATCAGGCGGCCGCCACCGCCGACCTGCTGGCCACTGAAGGCGTGTCCCACGTGGTCACCAGCACGATGCTCCGGGCCATCCAGACCGGCCAGCCGTTGGCCGACCTGCTGGGCATCACACCGGAGGCCATCGGAGACCTGAAGGAATCGGACCACCAACGCTCCACCTACACGCCCGCCGAGCAGATGGACGCCGACCACGAGGTCGTGAAGGAGTTCCTGACCGACCCCATGGCCATGTTCTCCGACGGGTACGAGGCGTTTCGGGAGCGGGTCCGGTCGGCCTTCGACTCGATAGTCGAAGCCAACCGTGGTGGGAGGGTCGCCGTCTACTGCCACTCGATGGTCGCAGCCGTCTACCTGCAGGTGTTGCTGGGCCACGACGACCCGTTCGCCGTCATGGTCGACTACTGCGGCATCATGCGGGTGACGGCCTCTTCGAGCGGCATCCGCACGCTCCGCAGCGTGAACGAGACCGGCCACCTGCGCCGCCTCGGCTGAGCCCGTCGACACGGAGGACAGGGGTCGAAAAAGCACCGGAGCCGGCCCCGAAACGGACCGGCTCACGTGGTACCCCGTACGGGATTCGAACCCGTGCTACCAGATTGAGAATCTGGCGTCCTAGGCCTCTAGACGAACGGGGCCCGATCCACTCCTACGCCCACGGTCCGGGGACCTGAAGCGCCTGAGCGGCGGTCATTGTAGCGACGGTGGTGGACACCGCCTCTTGCTCGGAGGGGAGGACTC
>DUAC01000177.1 GCA_012961035.1 Acidimicrobiia bacterium | reverse complement strand
AGGTAGCCGCCCGGGGGGTGGCGCCTACGAAGTGACGCCGGTCTACTGACCGACTGCGCGAGGCTTCCGGGAACGGCCGACGGGAGGTCTCGTGGAGTTCATTCTGGTTGTGGCCCTGGTGTTCGGCATCATCGTGTACCGCCGGCGGGCCGCCGGCGAGCGGGTCGACGTCGGCCTGATGGCCCGGAGGCTGTTCGAGTTCGGCTTCCTCTTCGGCCTCGTGGTCGCTACGGCCATCGGCACCACCGGCGCCCTAGGCCGACTCCTCGACGTGGTGGAGGATGGTCGGGGTGGCGACCCTGAGGGGCTGGCCATCTGGTTGAGCCTCGTGATCGTCGCCGGAGCGGCGCTGGTCGGCCTGTCGCTCTGGCTGCGGCGCCGGTTCCGGCTGTCGGAGTCCGAAGCCGGGTCCGGCGGTTGGTCCTTCTACCTCTCGGCCGTGGACCTCGCGTCCACGGGAATGCTGGTCGGGTCGTCGATCATGGTCATCGGATGGCTGATCGATGGTTGGTCGTTCGATTCGTGGGCGTTGGCGGCGCTACCGGTCTGGTTCGCCGTCTCGGTCGTGCACTGGCGGCTGCCGGGTACACGTCGCCTCATCCACCTCCTGTTCGCCTCGGGAGCGGCGCTGGCCGGAATGGCGTTCAGCACGGCGATGATCGTCGAACACCTACTTCGGTGGGCCTACGAGGGCATCACACCGGATCCCCTGTCGCTCGGGCACGGATATGGGGGCGACACGTCCTGGGCCAACAGCTGGGATGGCCTGCGTGGTTCCATCGGACCACTGCTGGCCTTCGGCGTGGCCTGGTGGTGGTTCTGGTGGCGAAACGCCCGAAAGTCCGCCCGTAGCCCGGAGCGCGACGGATACGTCCTGGTGGTGGGCGTTCTCGGCGGGTTGGCGACCACAGTGGTGGCCGCCGCCGGCGTCCTACACACGGTGCTGTCCTGGCTTCTGGTGGCGTCCTCCCGGGAGGGTCCGGCGGTCGAGCACTTCGACGTGATGACCATCTACGCCACCCTGCTCGTGATCGGCCTCGGCCTCTGGGCCTACCACCGGCGCGAGGTTCCCTACGCCGTGGCAAGGCAGGCCGAGGGTCGCGACGAGGTGGCCCGGCTCTACGACCACCTGGAGGCCGGTGTCGGCCTCGTGGCTTCCACGGTCGGCCTGGCGGTCCTCCTTGGCATCGTGTTGAACGAGGTGCTTCCGGCGCCCGACGACTGGGACGTCGATGTGGGGGAGCTGGTTACGTTCGCCCTGACCATGCTCCTGGTTGGAGGACCCATCTGGAACCGTGCGTGGCGTCGCATCCAGGCCCACGCCGGGAGCCTTGCGGAGGAGGCGTCCGCGGTTCGCCGCGTGTACCTGTTCTCCGTGTTCGGCGCTACGGCCCTGGTGGTGCTGGGCTCCGTACTGGCGATGGTCTACATGGTCCTGTTCGGTGTGCTGGACGGCAGCCTCGACGGAGACTCGGTGGCCGGCTTCCGCATCCCGTTGGCCCTCATTGGCGCAACGGCCGGCGTGTCGGTGTACCACGGGCGCGTCCTGCGATCCGGGCTGAGGTCCGTGCCGACTTCCAGCAGGCCCTCGTCGCGCACTGTCACCCTCGTGGGGCCAGCGGCGTCCGCTCTGGTGTCGGCCATCGGGGAGGTGCCCGGGGTGCGGGTGGTCCACCATCGGCGCCTCGACCTGACGGATCCTGCCGAGGTCGACCCGGAAGTGGTCCTGGAGGCGCTCCGGTCCGGTACCGGCGACATGGTCGTCGTGGTGGCCGGGGACGGCTCGATCGAGGTCGTTCCCGTGGCGGGCTGACCGGCCACGTCGTCGTCCGGATCATCCATGGGCAAGTATCTGGGCATCTGACCAACCGGGGGTCCAGCAGTGGTGAGCGTAGAACGCGAGGTGGCAGCGGATCCGGAGGCGGTCTGGGCACTGGTCTCCGACCTGGCGAACATGGGCGACTGGTCGCCGGAGAACGACGGCGGGAGCTGGACCGGAGATGCCATCGAGGCCGAGGTCGGGGCGGTGTTCCGGGGTCGCAACCACAACGGTCGGCGCCGTTGGCAAACCAACGTGGAGGTGGTCGAGTGCGACCCGCCGCACCGCCTGGTCTTCCGACTGCGCATCGGGCCGCTGGGCGGGTGCGACTGGATCTACGAGATCCAGCCGACCGAGGCCGGCTGCCTGGTAACCGAGTCCTGGGTGGACAACCGGTCCTGGCTGCTGGTCAAGATCGGACGACTGGCCAGCGGGGTGGCAGATCGGGCGACCCACAACCGTGCCGGCATGGAGGCGACGTTGGAGAACCTGGCCGCCGCTGTCGAGGCGGCCTGAAATCGGTTGGTCCGGTAGGCCGGCCAGGGCGACCAGGTCACCTGGTTCCGGTCAGCCCCAGGTGTTCCACGAGGTGACGGCCGGCTTGAAGTCGGTTCCGATCGTGTGGCCGATCGTGATGAGAGCAACCTGGCTGACCGACTCGTAGGGAATCCCCAGCAGCTCGGACGCCTCCTCCTCGAACATGAGGTGGATGGTCGTCCAGCAGGTACCCAGGCCACGTTCCCTGGCGGCCAGCATGAAGCTCCACGTGCTCGGGATGATCGAGGCCAGGCTTGACGCCGCGCCCATGGCCGAGCCGTCGATGCGGCCCGGCAGGCAGGGGATGAGCATCGCCGGCACGCGGTGCATGTTCTCGGCCAGGTAGGAGGCCGAGCCCAGGACCCGGAGCTGCTGGGCTGCCCTCTCGTCCGCTTCGCCTTCTGCCAGGGCGCCGGCGCTCACCGACATCGAGGTGTAGAGGTCCCAGCCCCGACGGTAGAGGTCGGCCAGGCCTGCCTTCTTCTCCTCGTCGGTCACCACGATGAAGCGCCACCCCTGGCTGTTGGAGCCGGAAGGGGCCTGGACTGCGTACTCCAGGCACTCCCTGATCAGGTCGTCGTCGACGGGGCGGTCGAAGTCCAGCCGCTTGCGTACGGCGCGGGTGGTGGTGAGTAGGTCGTGGGCGGAGAGTCCGAGTGTGGTCATGAAGGTCTTTCTGTCTGGTGGATTGAAGGACTGTCGAATGGTCCGGCGGTCCGGCTGTGTTTGGGGAGCACGGCCCGCCGGGGATGGTCGATGGGCGGGCGAGTTTGGTTCAGCTACGTCCTTCGACGAGGTCGCGGATTCCCTCAACGCACCGTCGCATGTTGGCCGCCTGTCCCTTCTGCCGGTTGGCGATGATCTTCGCCTCCATGTCGGGCATCTGCCCGATGATCATGGTCAGGCCCGAGGGACCCGGGCCGAGCACCATCTCGAACCGGAGCCGGGTGGAGCCGGCCAGGGGGATGAGCTCGAATCGCCACTGGGCGGCCGGGTCCCCTGCGTCAACGCTGTTCCAGGCGAAGACCCGATTCTCTTCGTAGCCGACCACGTGGCAGGTGACCTCCCAGTCGCCGAGGTCGTCGCGACGGTTCCGACCCACGAAGGTGGCGCCCATCCCGGGCGTGTCCGAGAGCCACTCGGAGCCCTGGAACTCGTCGCTGAACCGGGCCGGCAGCTCGATGTCGCTTATGTACGGCCACACGTCGGCGGGGGGTGCCTTCACGTCCACCTCCACGGTCACGCCGGGCCCGTCGGCGAGGGTAACCGGCCCGGTGACCGGCCTCTGGGTGGTGCGTCCCCAGCGGTCGAACCAGGTGATCTCCCGGGCCGGGCGGCGCGGCGCCGGTCGGAAGTCGTCGCCGATCGTCCAGGCCACGGGAAGCAGCACGATCTGGGTGACGCCGGCGGGCAGGTCCAGGAGGTCGGCCACACGGTCTGCAGCGCTCAGGTGCAGGGTCGTCCATGCGCTGCCGAGGCCGCGGGATCGCAGCGCCAGGCAGAAGGACCACGCCGCCTGTATCACCGAGTCGAACAGGCCCGGTCGTCCGCTGCCGTCGTGCTCGCCGTAGATGGTCACCAGGACGATCGCCGGAACGTGCTGGAGATTGCGGGCCAGGTGTGCACCGGAGTCCAGGGTGCGTTCGTTGCGGTGGCCGGTGCCCGCAATCCGTTCGGCGTTCTCGACTATCCAGTCGCCGCCGGCCTCGCGGTAGAGGTCGGCCAGGGCGGCCTTGGTGTCGGGGTCGCGGATGATCAGCCAGCGACGACTGGTCTGGTTGCCTCCGGTCGGAGCCTGCTCGGCGAGGTCGATGCAGTCCAGGAGCAACTCCTCGGGGACCTCCCGCTCCAGGTCCAGGCGACGGCGGACTGACCTGGTGGTGGACAGCAGGCGGTCGGTCTCGTCGGTGGGAAAGGCCATGTGGCGGAGTCCACCACAGCGTCGCCGACGAGGTGTTGTCGGCCCCCGACGGGTGTCCGGGTCAGGCCTCCTCGCCCAGCCACGCCGGTGCCCGGTCAAGCAGGTACTCGCTGATCGCCCGGGACCGGTCGAGGGCATCGCACATCCAGTTGGTGTCATCTCCGCGGAACAGCGCGGCCAACGGCGTCTCCAGGCGTGCGGTCACGCCCAGGGATCGCTGCGGGGCATCGGTGACGGACTCGAAGGAGTCCACGGCCGATACCTGGGTGGGAAGGTCGGGACCTCCCAACCCGGCCAACTCGGTGGCGAGCACCAGGAGGTCGGGGCCGTTCTCCAAAGGGGGGAGGGCCCAGGTGAACACGATCTGCACGACCAGGTCGTCGCTGGGGTCGTCGTCGTCGGATAGCGACATGACCTCGTCCTCGAACGCCATGAGCGTCCGGGGTTCCAGGTCCAGGGAGAGGTGGAGGTCCAGGGGACCACCGCAGGCGGCCTCAGGGTGCAGGTCCACCTCGAAGGCCTGGCGCATCGAGTAGGTCTCGACGAAGTGCCGCTCGTCATGGACGTGGAAGCCGTGCTCGGCGGCGTGGTCCTTGAGATCGGCGACGAATCCGGCGATGTCGACGACTGCCACTGGCGGTCCTCCATGTCAACTGCGGCCTGCGGTTCCAGACAGGGTAGGGCCATCCCGGCACCGGTGGTGCAGTGGTCTGGCACACTGTTCGGGTGCCAGACCCCCACGACGTGAAAACGGATCCCGCCGCCGTGCTGAGCGACCTCCACGATGCCGCCGACGCCGTGCTCGCCGTGTTCGACGACCTGGTGGAGTGGGGGCCGTCCGGCGGTCGTGACGACCAGTACGCCAGCGACGTGGTCGCCGACCGGGCGATCCACAGTTTGCTGGACCCGTTGGGCTATGGCGTGCTGAGCGAGGAGTCGGGCCTCGTGCCGCCGACGGTGGAGGGTGCGCCGGTCGTCGTCGTGGATCCACTGGACGGTTCCACAAACGCATCGCGGTCCCTTCCGTGGTTCGCCACCAGCCTCTGTGCCGTGGACGATGACGGGCCGTGGGTGGCCGTCGTCGTGGACCTGGTCGGAGGGAACCGCTACGACGCCGTGCGCGGCTGGGGGGCCCGCCTGGATGGCGAGCCGATCCATCGCGACACTGCGCCGCCGTTGGACGAGGCGATCATCGGCCTGTCGGGCCTGCCACCCCGCCATCTGGGCTGGGGCCAGTTCCGTGCCATGGGAGCTGCGGCGCTGGACCTCTGTGCGGTGGCCGACGGACGGCTGGACGGCTACGTGGACTGTTCGGTCGACGCCCACGGCGTATGGGACTACGTGGGGGCGCTCCTGGTGTGCTCGGAGGCGGGCGTGGAAGTTACCGACGCCCACGGTCGCGACCTCTGCGTGCTGGATCCCGAGGTCCGACGTACGCCGGTGGCCGGTGCCAGCCCGGCCCTGGCCGATGCCCTCCTGGAGGCTCGCCGCACCTTCTGAACCGCCGGGTGGCCCGATCCGTGGTCCGGGCATACCGGTAGGGTCACCGGTCCCGGGCGCGTAGCTCAGCTGGCTAGAGCACCTCCCTTACAAGGAGGGGGTCGGGGGTTCAAGTCCCTCCGCGCCCACCAGGAAACACACAGGTTGTCTGTGTAGACGAGAGTTCAATTAGTAGTGGACGATCGGTCCGAAGTGTGCACATACTATGGACGCTGCGTCCAGACGTGCTGCTTGGAAGGGGAGGGCCGGTAGTGGGTCCAACAGTGATATTCGACTTCGACGGCACCATCGCTCGCGGATCCGGACCTGTCGTCGCCTACGCCAAGGCCTTAGCCGAACGAGCCGCCAACCCAGACCTGTTGGTCGAATCACTTCGAGCCATCGACGCGTTTGAGTCAGGGTCATTGAATGCACGAGACGGCTATGGGGCGGTGGCGAGTGCTGCAACATCGCACGGGGTGACCGCCGCGGACATGAACGCGGCGTACCTTTGGTCCCGCGAACTGCTCGGGAGCGAACTCGCCCCCGTCGACCTGCCCGCAGACCTCGCGCCCTTCCTACAGCGGCTGGGCGCCATCGCTGACGTGTGGCTTGCTACTAACGCCCCAGCGACCGGCGTCACGCAGCTGCTGGGGGCGGCCGGCTTGCAGCATGGCTTCGCCCGCATGTTCTTCGACGTCGGCAAGCCAGACGGGCTGGTCCCGATTCTTGCCGAAGCGCTGACTCGGGGCCCGGTCTTGTCCGTGGGCGATGTCTACGACTACGACCTTGCACCGGCAGCGCGTCTCGGAGCAGCGACCGCCCTCGTCGGCGCACATTCATCTCGCAACCGATTCGAGGTCACGATGCGGGCGTCTAGGCTCGTCACGCTCTTTCCCGCGATTGAAGACTGGGCCGCCACTGCGGCGCTCAGTCGTGACGCTTCGCATGAAGATCCACAACCCCAAACAAATGGAGACATGACATGTTCAAGAGACTGCTCGCATTAGGACTTGCCGCGGCGTTGCCGATGGTGGCGGCCTGTGGCTCAGAGTCGCCCGACGCGATCACCATCTCACTCGTGCCATCAGTGGAGGGTCAAGACCTCGCAGAGGCGCTCGGCCCGCTCACCGCCTACCTGTCGGACAACCTCGGCATCGAAGTCAAGGGCGTGGTGGCCACCGACTACTCCGCAACCGTCGAAGCACTTGGAGCAAATCAGGCGGATGTAATCATTACTGACGCGGGCTCGCTATTCAGCGCGATCACCCGCTACGACGCCCAACTCATACTTCGCGACATCCGTTTCGGTGCATCGTCGTACGCCTCGATCGCCATGACCAACAACCCGGACAAGTACTGCGCCGATGAGCCGGTCCTGGCGACGTATGCCGCCTCGGGGATCGAACTCTCCTACTGCAACGGCACCGAGCAGGCCGCCACGAAGGCCACTGGCATCGGCCCCGTTAGCGTTGACGCGATCGGCGGCATCGCGAAGGGCACCAGGGTCGCTCTCCAGGCTGCGACGTCCCCCGCCGGCTTCCAGTACCCGATCATGACCATGCGCGAGGGCGGTATCGACACCGACAACGACATCAGGCAGATTCCGGTCGAAGGGAACAACAACGCGGTGCTCGCCGTGTACAACGGTGATGCCGAGGTCGGGTTCGCGTACTGGGATGCCCGCACAACGGTCAGAGACGAGGCGCCAGACATCGCCGAGAAGGTCGTGGTGTTCGCGTACACCGACATGATCCCCAATGGCGGCGTTGCCGTCTCGCCGGACCTTCCCGCGGACCTGGTGACACAGCTCACCAACCTGTTGGACGGTTACGCCGACTCGTCCGAGGAGGCCGCGTCGGTGATGTATGACTTGGTGGGCCTGTCCGATTGGACTCCCGCGATCGCCCTGCACGAGATCACTCGCTACGGCGAAGTTCTCGCTCAGTTCGCCGAGTAGGTTGCCAGGACTTGTCCTTTGACTGACCAGCACGAGGTGGGGCCCGGTTCCGATGTGTCGGGCCCCACCTCGTGGTCAATTCATCTCAACGACGTGTCGGTGACCTACCCCAACGGCACGACCGCACTGCGGAACGTCTCGCTCGATATTCCAGCGGGTGAGATGGTCTCGATCGTCGGGCTGTCCGGCTCCGGAAAGTCGACGTTGATCCGGGTGATGAACGGCCTGGTCCCCGTCACCACGGGAACCGTGGCTGTCGGACCCCACGAGGTCACGCACTTGCGGGGCCGGCAACTACGTCAACTCCGTGGCCACATCGGCATGATCTTCCAGGGCTTCAACTTGGCGGAGCGGACGTCTGTGTTCCGCAACGTCATGGTCGGAAGGTTCGCCGATACTCCTACCTACCGCACCCTATTGGGAGTGTCGTCCGAGCGGGACCGAGACCTGGTCTTCGCCGGTCTCGATTCGGTGGGAATGCTCGACAAGGTCTGGACTCGGGCGAGCGACCTCTCGGGTGGGCAGAAGCAGCGAGTCGCCATTGCCCGAGCCTTGGCCCAGGGGCCTAGCGTGATGTTGGCCGATGAGCCCGTCGCCAGCCTTGACCCACCGACGGCGCACTCGGTCATGAACGACCTTCGGCACATCAACGGAGAACGGGGGCTGACCGTTCTCGTCAACCTCCACCTCATCGACCTGGCACAACAGTACACGACTCGAATGATCGGCCTCCGGGCCGGTGAGATCGTGTTCGACGGCCCGGCAGCCGAAGCTACGGAATCGAATTTCGAACACATCTACGGGAGACCCATCAAGTCCAACGACAAGTTGGCCAACTGATGACCGACACAGCTCCGACAGTCTGGGAGCTACCCCCGAAACCGACGAACCGGGCTCGCATTGCACTGATCATCGGGGCCATCGCGACGTTCACGACGCTCACGTGCCTTCCGGCCATCGGCGGCGTGGAGCTGGACTTCGCGTCGCTGGTCGACAACTGGCGAAATGGCGCGCGGTTGGGTCGCGAGTTCATCCAGCCGGACCTCAGCTTCCTCCCTCGAACTTACAGACCGATGCTGGAGACGCTCCAGATGGCGGTCGTCGGCGCGGGGGTGGCAGCCGTGCTGTCGGTACCCCTGACGCTGTGGGCAGCGAGGCAGACCAATCCCCGCCTCGCCACAAGGCAGCCCGTCCGGTTCACGATCAATGTGGTGCGGGCGGTCCCCGACCTCGTCTATGCAACCGTGCTGGTCGCCGTGATAGGCGTCGGGCCCCTCCCTGGGCTGATCACCTTGATCCTGTTTGACATCGGCATCGTGGTGAAGCTCGTGTCCGAGGCAATAGACGCAGGCGAGCATCCGTACATGGAGGCGGGGATGGCCGCCGGCGGAACCCAGGTGCAGGTCAACCGCGGCGTGGTGTTGGCTCAATCCTGGCCCTTCTTCACGAATCAGTGGCTCTATGTCCTGGAACTGAATGTGCGGATCTCCGCGATCCTGGGCGTCGTTGGCGCCGGCGGGATCGGGCGCCTTATCAGCGAGCGTCGTGCCTTCTTCGCGTACGACGACGTGGGCGCGATCGTGTTCGAAATTCTTGTGGTAGTCATCGTCATCGAGCTGTTCTCGAACCTTGTCAGAAGACGCCTGACATGACCGTTGATGAAAAAGCGGCTCCCCTTGGCGTCTCGATCCCGGCGCCACCATCTCGGTTGGGGCAAACGGCGGCTGCCGTGGTTGTCGGGGCGGTCCTGCTCGCCTCAGCAGCGGATCTCGACATCGACTGGGGCGAAGTGTGGAGCATCCCCGGCCAGATACAGCGTTATGGCCGGCTCATGTTCACCGACCCTGACTGGGAGCGACTCCCACGTGCGCTGTTCGAGACGTGGCGGTCGATCTCGATGGCCTGGCTCGGTGCGATCCTCTGTGTGGTGCTGTCGATTCCCCTCGGGATGCTCGCCGCCCACGGCGTCGGCCCAACCTGGCTTCGCCTTACCCTTCGGGCCGTGTTCGCGGTGATTCGGGCTGTCCCCGAGGTGATTATCGCTCTCCTCCTGCTCACCGTGACGGGCTTCACCCCGTTCACCGGCATGCTGGCGCTGGGGATCGCGGGAATCGGAACTCAGGCCAAGTGGGTGTACGAGGCCGTCGAGTCCATCGACGACGGCGCACCCGAAGCAGTGGTCGCGGCCGGGGGGGCTATCGCTGAACTGGCTCGTTGGGCCCTGTGGCCGGCGGTCGCGCCGGCACTGACGTCGTTCGCGCTCTACCGCTTCGAGATCAACATTCGTACGTCGGCCGTCTTGGGTCTCATTGGCGCTGGCGGCATTGGCAGCATGTTGACCAACTACACCAACTTCCGACAATGGAACACGGTCGGCATGCTCCTGGTCGTTGTGATCACCGCCACCATGATCATCGACGCGACCTCAGGTAGGATCCGGCGCCGGATCATGGAGGGAGCTAAGCAGTGACCTGGACCGGCTCCGATGACGCACCGCCGACCGCACGTATCGCGACACTGGGGCCATCGCTTCAGCCGTCGGAGCGGCGGGTCGCCGAGGTGGTCGCCGCCGACATTGCCGGAGCCGTCGAGCTGACCGCACAAGAACTCGCGGATCAGGTGAATATCGGCCGAGCAACCGTCGTCCGCACAGCGCAGTCGCTCGGGTACGAGGGTTTTCCCCAGTTGCGAGTGGCGCTCGCGCTCGAAGTGGCGATGACCGAAACGGAGGCCGCTCCTGCCAACGACGGGACGCTCCTGGCCGCAGTCAAGAGAAACGTTGAGCAGTTCGGATCTCGGTTGCACCAGGTGACCTCAGCGCTGACCGAGGCCAACGTGACGGACTTCGTCGCCCGTATCGATGCCGCAGATCGTGTTCTGGTGGTCGGCAACGGCCTCTCTGCACCCCTCAGCCTCGACGTCACGATGCGGCTGAGCTCGGCGGGACGCCCTGCGGAGTATCTCCCCGACGCGCTTGCCCAACGGATCGTGGCAAGCCAGCTCTCGTCGGCGTCGGTGTGCTTCCTCATCTCGGGCTCGGGCGCCAACAAGCCGACCCTCGACGTAATGGCATCTGCGCGAGCTTCCGGGGCTCAGATTCTGTGCCTTACCTCGTTTGCTCGGTCGCCCTTGGCGCGAGACTCCGACATAGCACTCGTCGTTCCACCCGTCGAAGGTTCATTCCAAGGCGAACTGATATACACGTCGCGAGTCTTTCTAGCACTGATAGCGGAGAGCCTTATCAATGCCCTCTCGATCCATCGCGGTGGCAGCGGCAAGGAAGCGCAGGCAGCAGTCCTGGCGGCAATCAGCGGGTCAATCGCCGAGTGATGCAAAGTGGCTTGACAGCGGAAACCTCGGTTCACACACCGACGCTCGTCTGACGTGCCCTTCTTGAACACATACCTTCCGCTGGATGGTCTCCATTGTCTCCATCCACAGACCATCCACGCGCCACCGGCAAACAGTGGTTTTCAGCGGTCAACTCCGGATAGTCAAAACAGGGTTTAAACAGGCCAAACCTGAGAACCCGCTGGTCAGAGAATCGCGGCGATCGTGCTTACAAGGAGGGGGTCGGGGGTTCAAGTCCCTCCGCGCCCACCAGAAACGTTGAGAAACCAGGACATTTCGCCGCGCTGGAAGCCGTGGGGGAGTGTCCGTGCCGGGCTTTGAGCCTCCCCTTTCACGGGAGAAGCGCACACGCCACACCTGTCCGTAGTCTCAGGACATGACTCGTCGGCTCACCGACCACTCAGTTCTGACCTTTGACTGCTACGGCACCCTCATCGATTGGGAGACTGGAATCTGGGATGCCTTCCAGCCGCTCCTGGTGGAGAATCCGCCGACGGACCTCACGCGAGACACCCTGATTGCGGCCTTCAACAACTTGGAAGCGGAGCAACAGACCGCAGCGCCCACCATGACCTATCCCACCGTCCTGGAACGTGTGCACCGGGCGCTAGCCGATGATCTGGTGCTGGTCACGTCACCAGGGCTCGATCATGCATTCGGAGCGTCGGTCCCATCCTGGCCGGCGTTTCCCGACTCGTCCGATGCTCTCAGGTTCCTGTCAGAGCACTTCAGACTCGTGATCCTCTCGAACGTTGACCGTGCAGGCTTTGCAGCCTCCAACACCCTGCTGGGCGTCGAGTTCGATGCCATCTACACAGCCGAGGACATCGGCTCGTACAAGCCGGATCCCTCCAACTTCGAGTACCTGATCGAGCACGTGGAGTCCGACCTGGGGCATGGGAAGTCAGACATATTGCATACGGCCCAGGGCATCAGGCACGACCACATCCCGGCCCGCTCAATCGGTCTTGACAACGCCTGGATCGACCGAAACCGCCTCTCGGAGGCAGGCACCGCCGACCTTCCAGCGACCGACCACATCTTCTTCTCGATGGCCGAGATGGCTGCTGCTGTGGCGGTCGAGTTGACTCCGTGACCAGTACGGGTCCATCGTCTGGATCGACCTAGACGTCGAGGCGGCACACAGGGAGCGGTGGCGACTCAAGCCCTCTCGCGACTAATGAGAGAACGCGCCACGATCAAGCCCCCCAAGGCGATAGCCACGCTCGGCACGTGAGCCCATGCCAGGCCATCGCCAACAGCGTCCATGGTCTCAG
>DUAC01000176.1 GCA_012961035.1 Acidimicrobiia bacterium | reverse complement strand
CCGAAGTAGTGGTGGATCAGCCCGTAGTTGACACCGGCCTCGTCGGCCAGCCTGCGCCCGGAGATCCGCTCCGGCGGAGCATCACCCAACAGGCGGGCCGCGGCGGCGATCAGCGCCTCCCTCACCTCGTCGGATCCCCGAGGGGCCCGGACACCCCCGGTCACCCCCCGACCTCCAGCCCGACCGAGGAGTAGAGGCTCCGGAGCACGCCCAGGAACCGGGACCTGATCGCCTCGCCATCGACGTCAGGATCCAGCCCGAGGCCACGGGCGTTGTGCTCCACGAAGATCGGCCAACCCAGGAGCAGCAGGGTCACAGCAGCGACCGTCGCACGGTGGTGGACCGGGTCGCCATCGGGATCGGACTCCCGAACCAGCTCCAGCAACGCATCTAATGCCGGGCGGGGCTCATTCGGGTCCCAGAACCCGCCCTCCAGGGCGACGTGGGCCGTGAAGCCGAAGATCCGGCGATCCGCCAGCGCCGCCTCCGGGTCCACCGGCCGGGTTCCCCCATCCATCAGGTTCTCCACAATCCAGTCCCCGTGCAGCCTTCGGGCCTCGGCCATGAGGTCCCGGGCCGACTCGAAGTAGTAGTGGACCAGCCCGTAGTTCACCCCGGCCTCGGCCGCCAGGTCACGACCGGAGATGGTCGAGGGCGAGCGTCGTGACATGAGGGTGATGGCAGCCTCGATGAGGGCGTCACGCGAGGTGGACGGAGGGTCGGCCGTCGGGGCGCTCATTCGGCCCGCCGGGGTCGAAGCGATCCGGCGGCCGGCAGCGGGTTCCCCGACCGGGCCAGGTCGAACCAGTCATCGTCGCCGGCGGGACCACCGCCTTCGTAGAGCGCCCGGGTGGTGGCCTTGATCATCCGGGCACCGACCCGCGGGTAGGAGGCGATCTCCGTGGCAAGTACCCGGGCGGCGTCCAACACGCCATCGTCTGCGACCACGTCCAGGGCGACGCCGAGACGGTGCAGGTCGGGGCCGGTGAACCTACGACCGGTGAGCGTCAGTTGTTCTGCCACGGACGCCGGACGGCGGGCCAGCAGCCATGCCAGGTTCATGGGGGCGGCCAGTCCCTGTCGGATCTCGCCCACCTGCAGGAATGCCGTCTGGCCGGCCACCAGGAGGTCGCAGGCCAGGGCGAATGCGGCGCCACCGTTGATGGCGAACCGTTCGAGTGCCCCGACCACCGGCACCGGACAGGCGTAGATGGCCCGGTGGGCACCCACGAGGGAACCGAGTGCGGTGGGCAGCCAGGCTGGCGGCGGATCGGCGTTGTACTCCCCGAGGTCCAGACCGGAGCAGAAGCCCCCGTCCGCACCGTGGAAGAGCACGGCACCGACGTCGTCCCTGGCCGCCACCTCGTGGAAGGCAACGGCCAGCAGATCCATCATGGGACCGGTTATGGCGTTCTTCCGGGCCGGCCTGTTCAGGATGATGCTCGCCACGCCATCGTCCACCGAAACGAGGACCTCGGGCCCGCCGGGCTGGTCGTCTGGTCTGGAATCGGTCATCATGTCCTCGGCGGTGATGGGATACCCGGTTCCGCGGGCAGGTGGCACCGATCTTAGCCATATGGCTAAGATCGGTCAAACGAACCGGCCATACGGAGCCCCGATGACCTCTCCCGACATCCTGGAAATGGACTTCGACTCCTACCTGGAGACGATCCGACGTTTCACCGACGAGGAACTGATCCCCGGTGAGGCCGCCATGGTGGAGGCCGGCGATGTGCCCCCGGCCCTGATGGCACGCATCGCCGAGAACGGGCTTTTCGGGATCACCCTTCCCCGCGAATGGGGAGGCCTCGACTGGAGCATGGAGCAGCAGGTACGCCTCACGCTCGAGTTCACCCGGGCCTCACCCGTCTATCGGTCGCGGTTCTCCACCACCATCGGCCTCTGCTCCCAGATCCTCCACGACCATGGCACGGACGCCCAGAAGGAGACGTACCTCAGGGACATGGCCACCGGCCGGTGCGTCACCTCGTTCGCCCTGACCGAACCCGGTGCCGGCTCGGACGCCACGGCCGTGACGACCACGGCGGTCCGTGACGGCGGCCAGTACGTCATCAACGGCCACAAGCGCTTCATCACCAACGGCGCATGGGCCGA
>DUAC01000175.1 GCA_012961035.1 Acidimicrobiia bacterium | reverse complement strand
CACCGCCAACAAGGAACTCCTGGCGAACCATGGCGCCGAGCTCTACGAGGCGGCCGAGGCTGCCGGGGTGGACCTCCTGTTCGAGGCGGCTGTCGCCGGCGCCATCCCGATCATGCGTCCGTTGCGCGAGTCGTTGGCCGGCGAGCCGATCACGCGGGTCATGGGCATCGTGAACGGCACCACCAACTTCATCCTGAGCCGGATGGCCGACGACGGCGCCAGTTATGCCGATGCCCTGGCCGAGGCCCAGAGCCTGGGCTACGCGGAACGGGACCCGACGGCTGACGTGGAGGGCTTCGATGCCGGCGCCAAGGCCGCGATCATCGCCACGATCACCTTCGGTGCACGCGTGGTGGCCGGCGACGTCTACCACGAGGGAATCTCCGGGATCACGGTCGCCGACATCGATTTCGCCGCCGACCTCCGGCACTGCATCAAGCTCCTTGCCGTGGTCGAGCGGACCGTGGCCTCCGACGGAGGGTTCCAGATCGGAGTTCGGGTGCATCCCACGCTGGTACCCCTGGACCACCCGTTGGCCTCCGTACGGGGCAGCTTCAACGCCGTCTTCGTGGAGGGTGGCGCAGCCGGTGACCTCATGTTCTACGGCCGGGGGGCGGGCGGTCGCCCGACCGCCTCGGCGGTGCTGGGCGACCTCATAGACGCCGCCGGCAACCTCCGGCAGGGTCACTCGGCGTCGATCAGCGCCCTGGAACGGGCCCGTATCGCCCCGATCGACGACGTCACCTCCGCGTTCTACCTGAACGTCGAGGTGGACGACCGTCCCGGCGTGCTGGCCCAGGTCGCCACCGTGTTCGGTGAGCACGGCGTGTCCATCCGTTCAATGGAGCAGGAGGGCCTGGGAGGGGAGGCCCGCCTCGTGTTCATCACGCACGCGGCACGCGAACGCGACCTCCGATCGACGCTCCAGGACCTCAGGTCGCTGGACGCGGTGCGGTCCGTCGGGAGCGTCCTGCGGGTAATCGGCGACTGACCGAGCCGGGACCGCCATGCGCTACGTGAGCACCCGGGGAACGGCCCCGGTCCTGGACTTCGGCGAAGCGTTGCTGGCCGGCCTAGCCGACGACGGTGGGCTGTACGTGCCGGAGGCATGGCCCCCGCTCGGCGGTGGCGGCCGTGGCGACTACGTCGAGACGGCGGTGGAGGTCATGTCGCCCTACGTCGCCGGTTCCATCGGTGTAGACGACTTCGCGGCGATGGTGGCCGAGGCCTACGCCACCTTCGATGCGCCTGACGTGGTCCCGATGGTCGAACTGTCCGACGGGGTGCACCTGCTGGAGCTCTTCCACGGTCCGACGCTGGCGTTCAAGGACGTCGCCCTCCAGTTGGTGGGCCGCCTCTTCGACCACGAGCTGGACCGACGTGGAGCGAGGGTCACCATCGTCGGCGCCACGTCGGGCGACACCGGCTCGGCGGCCATCGAGGCCTGTAGGGACCGGGACAACATGGATGTCGTCATCCTCCATCCGGCCGGTCGGGTGTCGGACGTCCAGAGGCGGCAGATGACCACCGTCATGGCACCCAACGTGCACAACGTGGCCATCGACGGCACCTTCGACGACTGCCAGGACATGGTGAAGGCCATGTTCGCCGACGTCGGGTTCCGGGACCGCGTGAGCCTGTCGGCGGTCAACTCGATCAACTGGGCACGGGTGATGGCCCAGGTCGTCTACTACGTGGTGGCCGCCGAACGCCTGGGTGGTCGCAGGTCGCCGGTGGCCTTCGCCGTTCCCACGGGCAACTTCGGCAACGTGTTCGCCGGCCATGTGGCCCGGAGATCCGGCCTGGCCGTGCCACAGCTCGTGGTGGGGAGCAACACCAACGACGTCCTGACCCAGTTCTTCCACGACGGCACCATGCGGATCGACGGGGTGGTCCCCACCACCTCGCCAAGCATGGACATACAGGTCTCCTCGAATCTGGAACGGTTGCTGTTCGAGCTCCTGGACCGTGACGGGGCTGCCGTGGCGGAACACCTGGACGGCTTCCGGGCCACCGGCTCGTTTCGCCTGGATCCCGTGCTGCACGCCGCCCTCGCCGATGGTTGGGCCGGTGTCAGCTTCGACGACGATGCCGTCCGCCGGTGCATCGAGACGGAACTCGGACTCTCCGGTGTTCTGTTGGATCCCCACAGTGCGGTGGGCGTGCTGGCCGCCCGGGCATGCCGACGGGATCCGTCGGTGCCGATGGTGGCCCTGGCCACCGCCCACCCGGCCAAGTTCCCCGACGCGGTCGCTGCCGCCACCGGAGTCCGGCCGCCGCTTCCGGAGCGCCTGGCCGACCTGCACGAACGTCCCGAGCGCCTGACACGGCTTCCGAACGACCTGGCGGTGGTGCAGGAGTTCGTGGAGGCGCACCGGCGTGTCGTATGACCGACGGTGCAGTCGGGGTCCCGTGCCCCGGCGGGCCCCCGGCGCTGGCAGGATGATCCACCTGTGAAGTACGTGATCTGCGTTCCCGACGGCTGTGCCGACCTACCGGTCCCGGAACTCGACGGGCGGACCCCTATGGACGTTGCCCACATGCCCGTCCTGGCTGCCCTGGCAGGGCGAGCAACGGTCGGTCGTGCCGCCGTCATTCCCGAGGGCATGGCTCCGGGCAGCGACGTGGGGAACATGTCGATCATGGGGTTCGACCCTGCCCGGTTCCACACCGGCAGGGCCCCCATCGAGGTGGCGGCGATGGGCCGGACCCTGCGACCGGACCAGACGGCATTCCGCTGCAACCTGGTGGTCGTCCGCGACGGCGTGATGGTCGACTACGCGGGTGGCAACCCATCCAGCGACGAGGCGGCCGCAGTGGTTGCCGCCCTGGAGGCCGAGCTGGCACCTGTGCACGAGGGCGTCGAGTTCCTGGCCGGGGTCGGCTTCCGGAACGCGATGATCGCACCCGAGGGGTGGATCGATGCCGTCTGCACGCCGCCGCACGATCTCTCCGGTAAGGAGATCGTGAACCCGGGCGGTCCGGCTGGTGGCGTTCTCTCAGAGCTGATGGAAGCATCCAGGGACGTCCTGGCGGGCTTCGACCTGGAGGCCAACCAGATCTGGTTGTGGGGCCAGGGGTTCCAGCCGCAGGTGCCGTCATTCGCCGAGACCCATGGGGTGGAGGCCGGTCTGGTGACCGCCGTGGACCTGGTGCGCGGCATCGGGGTGCTGTCGGGCATGAAGGTCTGCGACATTCCGGGAGCCACCGGATGGTTCGACACCGACTACGAAGGCAAGCGGGACATCGCCCTGGCCGAGCTGGAGGCGGGGCTGGACCTGTTCGTCATCCACGTGGAGGCCACCGACGAGGCCGGCCATGCCGGCAACGTGGCCGAGAAGGTCAGGGCCCTGGAGAACTGGGACAGTCGGATCCTGGCCGGCCTGATCCCGGGGCTGGACTCGATGGGTGCATGGCGCCTCCTCATGCTCCCCGACCACGCAACGCCCCTGACCACCCGCACCCACACGGCCGACCCGGTTCCCTACGTGCTGGTGGACTCGGTCGTGGACGGTCCCGGTGGCGTCTTCTCCGAGTCGGGGGTGGTCGCCGAGCCGCTGGTTCCCGGCTACCAGCTCGTCTCCCGACTGCTCGCAGGCTGAGGTTCCGGACCCGTCTCCACGACGGTGGTTGCCGCGGTTGGCCGTGATTGGGTAAAGTGGCGTTGTCGTCGGGCGGGCGACGGTCCCATGAGGTCCACCTCGCAACAGGCACGCGGCCGTGTCGGTCGGTGCTGGTGAGCCTGGGTCACCGTCCCACGACATGTCTTCCGGTACCGCTTCGTCGGTCATCCGGATGGCATTTCCCCTCTCCCGGTCAATCCCGGTCGGGCAAACAAGACGGGCCGTTCGGCCCGATGGAACCGAGGTGTTGTGAGCATGGACTCCACCCAACTGGAACGCGGCACGCTGGAAGGCAAGGACCGCGACGAACTGACGACGATCGCCAACGCCCTGGGCGGCAAGCCCGGCTCGCGCGCCCGAAAGGCCGAGATCGTCGACCTGATCCTGGACCTGACCGGTGGAGGGTCGAGCGGCTCCTCCAACGGGTCGGCCTCCGCGGCCGCACCTGAGGTGGGTGCCGCAGACGAGGAGCCACCGGCGGAATGGGAGGTCGCAGTAGCGGCCACCACCGATGTCGACGAGACGACTCCGGACTCGATGGCTTCTGATGACGTTGCCTCCGATGCCCCGGCGACCGTTGCCGGATCGTCCGAGGATCGGGGCTCCGAGGATGGTGCTGAGCGCAGCGACGGCCGCGGGAATGGCCAGGGTCGATCGGGTCAGGACCGCGGGCAGGGCCATGGCCAGAACCAGAACCGCGGCCAGAACCAGAACCGTGGGCAGCAGGGCCGTGGCCAGAACCAGAACCAGAACCGCGGACAGCAGGGCGATCAGACGGATGCGGGAAACCGCCGCCGCCGTCGTCGGGGTCGTGACCGTGACGAGGCCCCGGAGGAGGTCTGGGACGGTGAGCCGGTGGAGATCTCCGGCTACCTGGACCTGCGCGTCGAGGGCTACGGCTTCCTCCGCACCGGTGGTTACAAGCCTGCCAAGGACGACGCCTACCTCTCCGTGAAGCAGGTCCGCCAGTTCGGCCTGCGCAAGGGCGACGCCATCGTGGGTGCAGCCCGACCGGCCAACCGGAGCGAGAAGAACCCGGCGCTGCTTCGCATCGATTCCATCAATGGCAGGGATCCCGAGTTGGCCAAGACCAGGCCGAAGTTCGAGGACCTCACCCCGCTGTTCCCGGACGAGAAGCTGCGCATGGAGATCGACGGCGATCCCAACAACATGACGGCCCGGATAGTCGACCTGCTCTCTCCGATCGGCAAGGGCCAGCGCGGGATGATCGTCTCGCCGCCCAAGGCCGGCAAGACCACGATCGTGAAGTCGATCGTGAGGTCCATCGAGACCAACCATCCCGAGGTGAAGCTCATCGTCCTGCTGGTCGACGAGCGACCCGAGGAGGTCACCGACATGCGCCGCTGGACCCAGCGCGGCGAGGTCGTGGGTTCGACCTTCGACCGTCCCAGCGACGAGCACACCCATCTGGCCGAGGTCGTGATCGAACGGGCCAAGCGGATGGTCGAGTACGGCGAGGACGTGGTGATCGTGCTGGATGGCATCACCCGCCTGTCCCGGGCCTACAACCAGGCCGCCCCGGCCACCGGCCGGATCATGTCAGGCGGCATCGACAGCGGTGCCCTGTATCCGCCGAAGCGGTTCTTCGGCGCCGCCCGCAACGTCGAGGAGGGTGGCTCCCTGACCATCATCGCCACGGCGCTGGTGGACACCGGTTCCAAGATGGACGAGGTCATCTTCGAGGAGTTCAAGGGCACCGGCAACATGGAGCTGCGCCTGGACAGGCGGATCGCCGAGCGTCGGATCTACCCGGCGATCGACGTGGACGCCTCCTCGACACGCCACGAGGAGCTGCTGTTCGAGCGCAAGCAGCTGAACCAGGTGTGGAAGCTGCGGCGTGTCCTGAACGGCCTCGCCAACGACGGAGGCGCTGGAGCCGCAGCCGGCCTGGAGCTGCTGATCGACCGGCTGAAGACCTTCAACAACAACGAGGAGTTCCTGGTGGAGATCGCCAAGGGCCCGAACATGGGCGCCTGATCGTTCCACAGGTTGCCTACACCCGAAATACCTTCCAGACTGGACCCGTTATGAGAGCCGACATCCATCCCAACTACCGACCGGTGGTCTTCCAGGACCTCTCGGAGGGCGTGAACTTCGTGATCCGCTCCACGGTCGAGACCAAAGACACCATCACCCTCGAGGACGGCGCGGAGTATCCGCTGGTCAAGGTCGAGATCTCGTCGGCCAGCCACCCCTTCTTCACGGGCACGATGAAGATCGTGGACACCGCCGGCCGGGTGGAGCGCTTCGAGCGCCGCTACGGCAGGCGCCGCAAGGCCTGACCGCCTCGGCCCGATCCGCCTCACCGCCCCGGCCCGATCCACCTGATCGGATCGTGAAGAATCCGTGACCCTCGATCCTGAGCGTCGCCATGCGCTGCGCGGGATGAAGTTGCGCGCCCTCGTCGTCGATGAGATCGGCGATCCGGGTGACGAGCTGGTGGTGGATGGCGACCATTGCTTCGATGGCAGCCGCCTCTGGGTGCTGGCGTCGGACGACGCCCCCGAGCGGGCCCTTGGCGCTGCGGTTCTCCGGGCGGGTCGTCACGGTGGGACACCTCTGACCGTCTGCTTCGACGACGTCGAGGCGGCCGGCGTGGCAGCGAGGCGGGCGACCGTCCTGCGGCCCGTGCCCGAGATCAGGCTGATACAGGGCAGGAGCCTCGTCCCCGTGCAGCCCGCCGAGGCGGTACCGCCTGCGGACGCTCCACCACCGCCGGACGGCTTCGTGGACCTCTGTCTGGGCGTCGGGGTCCAGCCGCTCGTGGAGCACGGAATCTGGCGTGGCGAGGTCCTCGGCCTGGAGGTGGTCCGGGTCGTCGACGACCCCGAGCTGGGCAATCAGGTCCAGGTCGGCGTGGGGCGCTTCGACAGGGAGGCGGGGGTGCTTCTGCACGCCGACCAGCCACAGGGCGAGTCCCTGGCCGCCGCCGCCGACCTGATCCGCTCACGCCGCCGTAACGGTGCCGGCGCACACCCGCTGGCCACCCTCTGCCGGGAACGCTGGCTGCGCCACGACCTGGTGGCCGACCCCTCGGTCCTGGGACTGGGCGACCTCGTGGCGGTGGACCCGGCCGACGAGCGACCCAACCTGCGTAACCCGGCGCCGGCGCCTGCCATGGGTACGGGCCCGGATGGCGAGCGGGTGCTGGTCGTCTGTTCCGTCGGCGTGGATCCATGCTTGGTATCGGCCGCAGCCGAGCTGGTGCTCAGGGAATCCCCGGACCGGATCCTGGTCGCCCTCCCCGGCCGGGACGTCCTCCCAGCCGTGGAACGGGCGTTGGCCAGGTTGGCGGTGCCGACCTCGATCCGTGGCGTCGCCTGCGGTTGGGATGTCGTCTGAGGATTTGGGCCACACGGTCGGGCTTCGACGAACGAGCCCGGAGGGCTGGGTACCCTTCAGGCGATGTTGGAGCAGGTGGAGGCCCTCGAGGTCGAGTACGCCGAGGTGGAGGCCCAGTTGGCCGACCCTGCTGTGATCGGGGACTCTGACCGGCTGAGGGACGCGGGGCGACGGTTCAAGAAGCTGGACGAGATGATGGCGGTGGGTCGGCCCCTGAGGGAGGCCTACGGCGACCTGGAGGCCGCCCATGAGCTGGTGGAGATGGTCGACGGGTCGGAGCGCGACCAGTTCCGACTCGAGATCGGCTCCCTGGAGCTGGAGGTCGAACGACTGGAGGAGGAGTTGCGGGGCCTCCTCCTGCCCGGTGATCCCAACGACGGACGTCCGGTGATCCTGGAGGTGCGGGGGGCCGAGGGAGGCGAGGAGGCCAACCTCTTTGCCCGTGACCTCCACGAGATGTACCTGGCGTTCGCCGCAGGCCACGGCTGGTCAGTGGAACCGCTGACGGCCCGGGAGTCGGACATGGGTGGATTCAGCGAGGTGATGGTCCTCATCAAGGGCGAGGATGCCTGGACGCGCCTGAAGTACGAGGGTGGCGTGCACCGGGTCCAGCGCGTTCCGGTGACCGAGTCCCAGGGTCGGATCCACACTTCCTCGGCGACGGTCAGCGTGCTGCCGGAGGCCGACGAGGTGGAGGTCCTCATCGACGACAACGACCTCCAGATCGACGTCTACCGGGCGTCCGGTCCCGGGGGGCAGTCGGTGAACACCACCGATTCCGCCGTCCGCATCACGCACAGGCCGACCGGGTTGGTGGTGTCCATGCAGGACGAGAAGAGCCAGCTCCAGAACAAGGCCAAGGCCCTGCGGGTCCTGCGCTCCCGGTTGCTGCAGATCGAGCAGGACCGCCAGCAGTCCGAGGCGTCGGCGGCCCGGCGTGGCCAGGTCGGTGGTGGTGGCAGGTCGGAGAAGATCCGCACCTACAACTTCAAGGAGAACCGGGTCACCGACCACAGGATCGGACTGACCCTCCACCGTCTGGACCGGATCCTGGCCGGCGACCTGGACGAGGTCGTCGACGGCCTCCTGGCGGACGAGCGGGCCAGGCACCTCTCCCGGAGTGCCACCGGTGGGGGTTGACGGGTCGGACTGGTCCGCCGGTCGGGGAGTCCCGACCGGACACGATGCCGACGACCTCCTCGGGACCATCAGCTGGCGGGAGGTCCTGACGGAGACGGTTGCGCGCATGGAGGCGGCAGGCCTCCCCCGGATGGAGGCGCGTTGGATGGTGGAGGAGGCATCCGGCCTCGACGCCGCCGACGACCTGGCTGGGCTGGTCACCGAGCGCGGCATGGTCCGCCACGACGCAATGCTCGCCCGCCGTCTGGCCGGCGAGCCGTTGCAGTACGTCCTGGGACGGTGGGCGTTCCGGACCCTCGACCTGATGGTGGACAAGCGGGTGCTGATACCGCGACCGGAGACCGAGGTGGTGGCTGGCCTGGCACTGCTCGAGGCGGACCGCTTCTCGGCGGCCGGCGGCGGCGGGACGGTTCTGGTGGCCGACCTGGGTACGGGTTCGGGTGCCATTGGCCTGTCGATCGCCGCCGAGTGCCCGGCGGCGCACGTGTGGTGCACGGATTCCTCGGCAGATGCTCTGGCCGTGGCCCGGGCCAACTGCACGGGCCTGGGTCGACCGGCCGGCAGGGTCACGATCCTGGAGGGCTCCTGGTTCGACGCTCTGCCGCCTGACATGTCGGGCGCGTTCAACGTTGTCGTCTCCAACCCGCCATACGTCGACGTGGCCGATGACCTGCCTCCCGAGGTCGTCGGCTGGGAGCCGTCGGAGGCACTCTTCGCTCCCGGCTCCGGCCGTGCCGACCTGGAGTCCCTGGTGGATGGGGCCATGGAATGGCTGGCTCCCGGCGGAGCGCTGGTCCTGGAGATGGCTCCCGACCAGACGACGGCGATGGCCGACCGGGCCCGGACGGCCGGCTTCGTCGAGGTCTGCGTCCATCGGGACCTGGCGGGACGGGAACGCGCCGTCGTGGCCCGGGTGCCGACGTGAGCATCGTCGACGCCATTGCCCTACCGGAGGCTGCCGTGGCCGCAGCGGTGACCGCCCTGCGGGCCGGTCGACCGGTGGTGCTGCCCACCGAGACCGTCTACGGCGTTGCTGCCCTGGCGGGAGACCCGGGTGCCGTCGAGGAACTGTTCGAACGCAAGGGGCGTCCCGGCGAACGGCTGCTGGCCGTGCTGGTGGCGGACCTGGAGGCGGCCCGACGCATCGCCGTCGTGGACGTCATGTTCGAGGTGCTGGCTGCATCTTTCTGGCCGGGCCCGCTGACCATCGTGGCCCAGCGGCGTCCGGAGGCGGGCCTCCACCTGGGTGACGGGTCCTCGACGGTGGGCGTGCGCTGCCCCGACCACGACCTGGTCCGGACCATCCTCGCCGAGGTGGGTCCGATGGCCACGACCTCGGCCAACCGGTCAGGAGAGCCCACGCCGTCGACGGCCGTGGAGGCGGCTGACGCCCTCGGCGGGGACCTCCTGGTCCTGGATGGCGGCCGGTGTGCGGGTTCCCCATCCACCGTGGTGGACCTCACGACGGACCCGGCGCGGGTGCTTCGGCCCGGTGTCGTCACGTCCGGGGAGCTGCGCGGGGTCGGGCTGGAACTCGGGCCCGATGACGCCGAGGCCGACCGGTAGCCTCGCGCCCATGAGCAGGATCGCCATCGGTTCCGACCATGGGGGGTTCACCCTCAAGGGGCGCCTCGCCGACGAGCTGCGTGGCCTGGGCCACGAGGTCATCGACCTCGGAACCCACAGCGCCGACCGGGTGGACTACCCGGACTTCGGTGCCGCCGTGGGTCGTGCCGTGGCTGGCGCCGAGGTCGAGCTGGGCGTCTGCGTCTGCGGTTCGGGAATCGGCATCGCCATGGCGGCCAACAAGGTTCCGGGCGTCCGGGCGGCCACGGTGCACGATGCCACGTCGGCCCGCCTGGCAAGGGAACACAATGACGCCAACGTCCTCTGCCTGGGCGAGCGCCTGCTGGATCCCGACGTCGCCTCGGAGGCCGTCCGTGCCTGGTTGGGGGCCGCGTTCGAGGGCGGCCGCCATGTCGGGCGGGTCGCCAAGCTGGCCGAGCTGGATGGCTCGGGGGCTTGAGGGTTCCCGTGGCCGAAGACCGCCGGCATGTGCTCCGGCTCTCCGACGTGGGAACGGCGACGCCGACAGAGACGGTCGTGGAGCCGACCCTGGACGACGGCGACCACGATCGGTTCGCCCACTTCGCACGGAAGTCCGACATCGTGGAGTCGGCCGTGACGGGCAGGCCCATCGTGGCTCTCTGCGGGAAGGTCTGGGTGCCCGGCCGGAACCCGGACCGCTACCCGGTCTGTCCATCCTGCAAGGAGATCTACCAGCGTAAGAAGGCGGGGGAGACGGGCGCCTGAGCGCCTGATCGACCGCCATGGGAATGCTCCGGACGCTGCGGGCCGTCGTGCGCCTCCGTCGCCCCGAGCGGAGTCGATCCGTGCGGAGGCTCCGGTCGGCAGCCAATGTGGAGGACCTCCGCCGCATGGCCCGCCGCCGCCTGCCGGCCGGAGTCTTCGACTACATCGACGGCGGGGCCGAGGACGAGTCGGCGCTGAGGCGCAACACGGGATCCTTCGCTGCGGTGGGCTTTCGTCCCCGGGTGCTGAGGGGGCTGGGTGAGATGGACACGTCGACGACGCTGCTGGGTCGCCCGTTGGCCTTCCCGTTGGTGCTGGCTCCCACCGGCTTCACACGGATAGCCGATCCGGCCGGGGAGCTGGCGGTGCTGCGGGCCGCTGGACGGGCCGGCATCCCGTTCACGCTGTCGACCATGGGTACCCGTTCGATCGAGGAGTGCGCAGCGGCGGCGTCGGCCGATGCCCGCCTCTGGTTCCAGGTATACGCCTGGCGGGACCGGGACCTGATCCGCTCCATGGTGGAGAGGGCTGCTGCCGCTGGCTTCGAAGCCATCTGCCTGACGGTGGACACGGCGATGCTGGGACGACGTGAGCGCGACGTCCGGCGCGGCCTGACCCTGCCACCGGAGATCGGGCCCGGCACCTTCCTGGACGGCCTCCGCCATCCGGGATGGACGTGGCGGTTCCTGCGGTCCGATCCCATCCGTTTCGCCAACGTGGAGGGCGCCGGTTCGGACCGGGTCGGGGGCGCCCCGGGGGACGGTTCCACGGCGGTCGACCTTTCCGCCTACATGAACAGCCAGTTCGACCACGGCCTCTCCTGGAAGGACGTCGGGTGGCTGCGGTCCATATGGGACGGACCGGTTCTCGTGAAGGGGATCCAGACGGTGGCCGACGCCGTGCTGGCCGTTGAACACGGCGTGGATGCGGTAGTCCTCTCCAACCACGGTGGTCGCCAGCTGGACGGTGCGCCGGCCCCCTTCGACCTGGTGCCGGAGGTGGTCGATGCGGTCGGCGGCAGGACCGAGGTGATCTGTGACGGTGGGGTTCGGCGGGGGAGCGACATCGTCAAGGCGGTGGCGGCGGGTGCGACGGCCACGATGGGTGGTCGACTGTTCCTCTACGCCCTGGCCGCAGCAGGTGAGGAGGGCGTGGACCACGTACTGGAGCTGCTCCGGTCCGGGACCGAGCGGACGATGGCCCTGGTGGGGGCGTCATCGGTCGACGAGCTGGGCGCCGAGCTGCTCGAGTGGAGCTGAGCGGGTGAGCGCACCCGCGGGTCCGATCCGGATCGGAAGGGGTGCATGCGGATGAGCTGTCTCCACGTCCGCCTGGACAGCCACCCCCTGGACGATCCGCACTACCGGTCCCGGTGCTCGGAGGTGCTCGCTGAGACGGGCGCGCTGGTGCTGGAGGGCTTCTTCACGTCGGAGGCCGTGGCGCAGGTCGTCGCAGCCTCGGCCCACCGGGAGGACGAGGCCTACTACGCCGCATCGACCCACAATGTGTACCTGACACCTCCCGATCCCGGCCTTCCGGGGTCACACCCGTTCAACCGGCAGGTGGCAAGCAGCAAGGGCCTGCTGGCAGACGACCAGATCCCCGCCGGCTCGCCGCTGCGCGATGTCTACGGGGACGGGTCGTTCCGCTCCTTCCTGTGTTCCGTGCTCTCGACGGAGGCCGTCCACCCCTATGACGACGACCTGTCATCCATCAACCTCCACTTCGCCGCCGATGGCCAGGAGCTCGGCTGGCACTTCGACAACTCCTCGTTCGCCGTCACGATGCTTCTGCAGGCCCCCGAGGCGGGTGGACACTTCGAGTACGTGCCGGCGATGCGTGACGCGGACGCAGGCGACATGGGGTTCGACCGGGTGGCCGACGTGCTGGACGGGGTCGTAGGGGTGGAACGACTGTCCTTCTCGCCCGGGGACCTCGTCGTGTTCCGGGGTCGCAACGCCATGCACCGGGTGACGCCGACCATCGGAGCGGTGACCCGCATGCTGGTCGTGTTCGCCTTCAACGACCGGCCCGGGGTCGGGCTCTCGGATTCGGCGCTGCTGACCTTCTACGGCCGCACCGCCTGACGCTTCTCCGTCCGATCGTAGTTGCGGTCAGTCACGTCGACGGCGCGGTGAAGGGTCTCCGCACC
>DUAC01000174.1 GCA_012961035.1 Acidimicrobiia bacterium | reverse complement strand
TCAGCACGCCGACGCCGGCACCTCTGGTGCGGACGGCGGGGTAGCCTGCGCGGATCTGGGATGGCTCTGGGCCGTTGGAAAGCCTACGTATGGCCATGTCGGAGCACAATGGGCGGCCCGCGACGAGCACGATCGGGCCAGGTCACCCCGCCACCGGTGGGGAGTCAGGGGATGGGCGATGACCCGGGCCATGAACCGCGATGTGATCATCTCGTGTGCCGTGACCGGTTCCGGCGACACGACCCGGCGCAGTGAGCACGTGCCGGTCACGCCGGAGCAGATCGCAGCCTCTGCGTTGGACGCGGCCTCCGCCGGGGCGGCCATCGTGCACTGCCACGTCCGGGACCTCGAGTCCGGGAAGGGGACCAGGACGGTCGCCCTCTACCAGGAGGTGGTGGAGAGGATCCGGGAGAAGAACGACGAGGTCATCATCAACCTGACCGCCGGGATGGGTGGCGACCTGAACGTCGGTCCGGATGACGACCCGATGTCATGGCAGCCCGGTACCGACCTGGTGGGCGGCCTCGAGCGCCTGGCCCACGTCGAGGCCATCCGCCCGGACATCTGCTCCATGGACTGCGGTTCGCTGAACTTCGGCGACGACAACGAGGTGTATGTCTCCACACCGTCAATGCTCAGGATCATGGCGGCGCGGGTCCGCGAGCTGGGTGTCCGTCCCGAGCTGGAGGTCTTCGACACCGGAAACCTCTGGTTCGCCGAGACGATGATCGCCGAGGGGCTGATCGACGCCCCGTACTGGATCCAGCTCTGCCTGTCGATCCCGTACGGCACGCCGCTGGACATCGGGATCCTGCAGGCGATGGTGAACCGCCTGCCCGACGAGGCCGAGTTCACGTCGTTCGGCCTGGGGGCCATGCAGATGCCCATGGTCACCCAGTCGGTGATGCTGGGAGGCCATGTGAGGGTCGGGCTGGAGGACAACCTCTACCTGGAGCGTGGGGTGATGGCCACCAACGCCCAGCTGGTGGCGAAGGCCGTGACGTTGGTGGAGCTCATGGGAGCCCGTGTCCAGTCGCCGGCCGACGCACGCCGGATGCTCGAGATCGGCTGATCCGGGCGCCGAGCGGATACGAGGGACTGGGTCTGTGACAGCTGCGAGCCCGAGCACCATGTGCTCCGTCGATCCGAATGTGGATGCAGGAGGCGATGGCCACGTCCGCACGATCGGCGTGGTGGGCACCGGGGTGATCGGTGCCGGCTGGGCCGTACGGGCCCTGGCCCGGGGCCATGATGTCGTTGCCTGGGACCCGGCGCCCGGTGCGGCGGAGCGGCTCCGCTCCGCCGTGGCGAGGGCATGGCCGTCGGCTCTCAGGCTGGGGTTGTTCCCGGGCGCCGATCCGTCCCGGATCACCTGGGTGGACACCGTCGAAGAGTTGGCAGCCCGGGTGGATTGGATCCAGGAGAACGCACCGGAGGACGAGGACGTCAAACGGCCGTTGATGCGCACCCTGGCCGCCCATTCCGCCCCCGAGGTCGTGATCGCCTCCAGCTCGTCAGGCCTCCTGCCGACCCGACTCCAGGATGGTTGCCGACATCCGGAACGGATCCTCATAGGCCATCCGTTCAACCCGGTCTACCTGTTGCCCCTCGTCGAGGTCGTGGCCGGTGGGCAGACCTCGCAGGCGGCCATGGATGCCGCCGTTGCCCACTATGACGACCTGGTCATGTACCCGCTGGTGGTTCGCACCGAGATCGAGGGGTACCTCTCGGATCGCCTCCAGGAGGCCCTCTGGCGCGAGGTGCTCCACCTCGTCAACGACGGCGTGGCAACCACCCGGGAACTGGACGACGCCGTGAGCTACGGCCCCGGGCTGAGGTGGGCCGGGATGGGAACCAACCTCACGTTCCACCTGGCTGGAGGCGAGGGCGGCATGCGCCACATGCTCAGCCAGTTCGGTCCGGCCCTGAAGCTGCCGTGGACGAAGCTGGTGGCGCCCGAGCTGACGGATGGGCTGATCGAGGCGATGGCGGAGGGCTGCGAGGCGCAGGCCGACGGTCGGTCGGTCGAGGAGCTGGAGCGCCTCAGGGACGACTACCTGATAGGTGTGATGCGCTCGCTGCGCCCCCTGGACCTGGGAGCCGGTCGCCTCATTGCCGAGCGCGAGGCCCGCATCCACGAGGCCTCCGGCGTCACCGCCTGGGCTGCCGGCGACCCGGTATCGGCGCCGCTGGCCCTGTACGAGGCACCGGTCGAGCCGGACTGGGTCGACTACAACGGCCACATGTCGGAGTGGGCCTTCCTGACCGCCTTCGGGTGGGCCAGCGACAAGTTGTTCCGGTACATCGGGATCGACGAGGGCTACCGGGCGGACGGGCACTCCCTGTTCACGGTGGAGACGCACCTCAACTACGTGAAGGAGGCATCGCTGGGTGATCCGCTGCGCTTCACCACCCAGGTACTCGGCGTCGATGCCAAACGCCTCCACTTCTTCCATGCCATGGAACACGCCGGTACCGGCGAGCTGCTCTGCACCACCGAGCAGGTGCTGCTCCACGTGGCCACTGCCACCGGTGCCACGGCTCCGATCCTGCCGGGCCCGGCCGCAGCCCTTGCCGCCATCTCCGCCGCCCACGCCGATCTACCGGTCCCACCACAGGTGGGACGGGTGATGGGCCTCACCTGATCCCCGAACCGGCCCCCTGACCGGCCCCTACCCACGGAGCACGCCATGGACTTCGCCCTGACAGACGAACAGGAGATGATCGTCGAGACGGTCCGTTCCTTCGTTGAGCGCGAGCTGGTTCCCCACGAGGACGAGGTGGAGAGGCTCGGCGACGTGCAGCCGGAGCTGGTGGCCGAGATCCGTGGGCGGTCCCTGGCCGCCGGGATCTACGCGGCCAACATGCCGGTCGAGCTGGGTGGTGGTGGGCTGGACAACCTCACGATGGCGCTGGTCGACCGGGCCTTCGGCTGGACGTCGTACGCGCTCCACTACGTGGTGGCCCGACCCTCCAACATCCTGCAGGCCTGCACGGGCGACCAGGTCGAGGAGTACCTGCTCCCGACGATCCGTGGTGAGCGGGTGGACTGCCTGGCCATGAGCGAGCCCGGTGCCGGCTCGGACGTGCGGGGCATGTCGTGTCGGGCGGTCCGGGACGGCGACGACTTCGTCATAAACGGCACCAAGCACTTCATCAGCCACGCCGACCTGGCCGACTACACCATCCTCTTCGCCGCCACCGGCGAGGAGGAGACCACCCGGGGACCCAAGAAGCTCATCACGTCCTTCCTGGTCGACCACGACACGCCGGGCCTCGAGCTGGCACCGGGCTACGACTCGGTCTCGAACCGTGGGTACCACAACCTGATCCTGAACTTCGACGACTGCCGGGTGCCGGCGTCGAAGGTGCTGGGCGAGCAGGACCGGGGCTTCGAGGTGGCCAACGAGTGGCTGGGGTCCACCCGAATACAGGTTGCATCGGTGTGCCTGGGGAGGGCAGATCGGGCTATGTCGGTGGCGCTGGACTGGGCGGCCTCCCGGGAGCAGTTCGGCCAGAAGATCGGGAAGTTCCAGGGCGTCTCGTTCAAGTTGGCCGACATGCGCACGCAGATGGTCGAGGCCGAGCTGATGACCTACCGGGCGGCCTGGTTGATGGACCAGGGCGCCATGTCCGACGGTGATGCGGCGATGGCGAAGATCTCCTCCACCGAGATGCTGCAGTTCGTCTCCGACGAGGCCATCCAGATCCTGGGTGGCATGGGCCTCATGAGGGAACTCCCCCTGGAGCGGATCTGGAGGGACGCCCGGGTGGACCGCATCTGGGACGGCACCAGCGAGATCCAGCGGCACATCCTGAGCCGCGAGATGCTCCGCCCTCTGGGCGCCTGAGCCAGCCGACGGCTTCACGGTCTGGACCGCATGCACCGACTGGCCCGCCTCCTGGCTCCGGAGTCGATAGCCGTGGTGGGTGGTCGCCCGGCTGAACTGGCCATCCAGCAGTGCATGGCCCTGGGCTTCGAGGGCGAGATCTGGCCCGTCCACCCGACCCGGTCGGAGCAGGCCGGCCACGCCACCGTGCCGACCGTCGCCGACCTGCCGGGACCACCGGACGCCGCCCTGGTGGCGGTGAACCGGCACGAGACGATCCAGGTGGTGGCTGCCCTGGCAGCCATAGGTGCCGGTGCCGCCGTCTGCTACGCATCGGGCTTCGCCGAGGTGGGCGGGGCCGGCATCGGCCTCCAGGCCGACCTGGTTGCGGCGGCCCGGTCGATGCCGGTGGTGGGACCCAACTGCTACGGCACGGTGGCCGCCACGGTGGGGGCTGCCCTCTGGCCCGACCAGCAGGGCCTGCAGCGTTGCCAACGGGGGGTGGCCCTCGTGACCCAGAGCGGCAACATCGCCCTGAACCTCACGATGCAGAGCCGGCGGATGCCGATCAGCCACGTCCTGACGGTCGGCAACCAGGCCGACGTCGGCGTCGAGGAGTGCGTCGAGGCCCTGGTCGGTGACCCGTCGGTGTCAGCCATCGGCCTGCACGTGGAGGCCCTCGGTGACGTTCCCCGGTTCGAGGCGGCCTGCAGGCGGGCGTCGGCGGCCGACGTTCCCATGGTCGTGCTGAAGACGGGTTCGTCCACCCTGGGTGCCCGGATAGTCGTCTCGCACACCTCTTCCCTGGTCGGTGACGCCACCGCCTACCGGGCCCTGTTCCAGCGCCTGGGCGTTCGACAGGTGGATTCGATCCCCGAACTGCTGGACACGCTGGCCGTCCTGGACCGCCTCGGCGGGATCTCCGGACGGCGACTGGTCTCGATGAGCTGTTCAGGGGGCGAGGCATCGGTGGTCGCCGATCAGGCCGAGTCCATGGACCTGGACCTTCCGGCGTTCGACGACGCACATGCTGCCCGGATCGCCGACACCCTCTCGGATCTGGTGTCCGTCTCCAATCCGCTCGACTACCACACCTTCATCTGGGGCGACCCTGAGCGGCTCAGGACCACCTTCACCGCGGTAATGGACGGGCCCCTGGACGCGGCGATGCTCGTCCTGGACTTCCCATCGACGGGTCTCGACGACTCCGGCTGGTGGCCGACCCTGGGTGCCTTCGCCGAAGCCAGCCGTGCCACCGGGGTGCCTGGGGTGGTGGTGGCCTCGATGGCTGAGAACCTCCCCCCGGAGGTCGAGACGGCGGCCGACGTGGCCGGCATGGTCGCCGTCCGCGGCATCGGCGAGGCGCTGAAGGCGCTGGAGGCTTCGGCGTGGTGGGGCGACCGACGGACCCGTCCGCCGCTGCTGGAGGCGGAGCCGTTCGACCGGAAGGACCTGCGGACCCTCTACGAGGTGGAGGCCAGGGGCCTCCTGGAGGCGGCGGGGGTACCCGTTCCACGCGGTCTGGTGGTTCCGGTTGTGGATGCCGTGGTGGCCTCAGCCTCCCTGACCGGACGGGTCGTCGTGAAGGCCACCGGAATGGCCCACAAGACCGAGGCCGGCAGGGTTGCGGTGGACCTCGCCGGTGCCGCTGAGGTGGGAGTCGCCCTGGCTGGGATGGGTCTGGCCGACGACGCCCCGGTGCTGGTCGAGGAGTTCGTGGACGATGCGGTGGTCGAGCTGCTGGTCAGCGTCCGGAGGGAGCCGCCGGTGGGCTGGCTCCTCACCCTGGGCATCGGCGGCACGCTGGTCGAGTTGCTGGGCGACACCACCAGCCTGCTGCTCCCCGTGGATGCCGACGAGGTGCTGGCTGCCCTGAGGGGCCTGGCCGGGTGGCCGCTGATCGAGGGACACCGGGGCAACCCGCCCGCCGACCTGGATGCGCTGGTGGCGACCATCCTGGGGATAGTCGGGATTGTGGAGGTCCGCCCCGACCTGGTGGAGCTGGAGTGCAATCCGGTGCTGGCCCGTCCGGTCGGAGCGATCACGGTCGACGCCCTGGCGATCGTGGTGGACTGATCCGTGAGGAGGACACCCTGATGAACGATGCCCGCCATGCCGACGCTCTGCCCGACGCCAACCAGGCCGGCCAGGCCGACGATGCCCCCGGTCCTGTGGTGCACACCCGGGTCGACGAAGGCGTCCTGGTGGTGGTGCTGGACCGCCCGAAGGCCAACGCCATCGACGCCGCCACCAGCCGGGAGCTGGGCAGGGTGTTCGCAGGGTTCAGGGATGATCCGTCCCTGAGGGTGGCGGTGTTCACGGGCGCCGGGGACCGGTTCTTCTCGGCAGGATGGGACCTCGGAGCGGCGGCCGCTGGTGAGGATTTCGAGGCCGACTATGGCGAGGGCGGGTTCGGGGGGTTCTGTGAGCTCCCCGGGCGCCACAAGCCGGTCGTCTGTGCGGTGAACGGAATGGCCGTGGGCGGCGGATTTGAGATCGCCATGGCGGCGGAGTTCGTGGTGGCCGCCGACCACGCCCGGTTCTTCCTGCCGGAGACCGGTCTGGGAATCATCCCGGATGCAGGCGTCATCCGCCTGCCCCGGATGCTCCCACCCGTGGTGGCCAACGAGGTGCTCTACGGCGGACGGAGGCTGGATGCGTCCGAGGCCGAGCGCTGGGGCCTGGTGAACAAGGTGGTGCCCGCGGCCGACCTGGAGGAGGCCGCCATGGAGCTGGCAGGCCGGATCGCATCCGCCGCACCGCTGGCGGTGGAGGCGGTGATGGCCATTGACCGGGCCACCCGCCACCTCCCCCTCGGTGAGGCATTCGGGCACCTCCGATCCGGCGACCTCGAGGCCTACGAGCGCATGCTCGGGTCGGAGGATGCGGAGGAGGGTCCGCGGGCCTTCGCCGAGAAGCGCAACCCCTACTGGCAGGGGGCTTGATTCACTCGGGGGAAATCCGCATGGATGCAAACCGCGCTAGGTTCCGGGCCGACGAGCGCCCCTCTCGGGGCCGGTCACCACGGTCGGACGACGAGGTCCGGCCTGACACCAGCGATGGGGGACACATGAGCCAGCGCCTCACGACGCCGATGGTCCGCGAGGACGGGGTTCTCCGCGAGGCGACCTGGGAGGAGGCCCTCCAACGGGCCGCCGACGGGTTCCGCTCCGTGGTCGACGCCCACGGCCCCACGGCCTTCGGCATGTTCAGCTGTTCGAAGACCACGAACGAGGTGAATTACGCCGCCCAGCGGTTCACCCGCAGGGTCATCGGTTCCAACAACATCGACAGCTGCAACCGAACTTGACACGCTCCCAGCGTCGTCGGTCTGGCGGCGGTCTTCGGAGAGGGTGGCGGTACCTCCTCGTATGTGGAGGTCGAGAATGTCGACGCCGTCGTCATGTGGGGTACGAACGCGCGTAACACCCACCCGATCTACTTCCACCACGTCCTGAAGGGCATCGACAACGGTGCCCGCTCGTGGGCGATCGATCCGCGACGGACCGCCACGGCCAGGTTCACCGACACGTGGCTGGGCCTGAACGTCGGAACCGACATCGGCCTGGCCAACGGCGTGGCCCGTGAGATCATCAGCGCCGGCCTCACCGACGACGAGTTCATCAGCAACGCCACCACCGGCTACGGGGAGTTCGTGGCTTTCGTGGAACCGTGGACGCTGGAGCACACCGCAGAGGTGACCGGCGTGTCGGCCGAGGCGATCCGGGACCTGGCCCACGGCTACGCCACGGCTCCCACGGCCCAGATCTGCTGGACGCTGGGCATCACCGAACACCACACCGGGGTGGACAACGTCCTGTCCCTCTGCAACCTGGCGTTGCTCACCGGACACGTCGGCCGTTGGGGGTCGGGCCTTGTGCCCCTACGCGGCCAGAACAACGTGCAGGGTGGCGGCGACATGGGTGCCCTGCCCAACAAGTTGTCCGGGTTCCAGGACGTCGAGGACGACGAGATCCGGGCCAAGTTCGAGGCGGCATGGGACTGCGAGATCCTTCCGACCAACGGCTGGAACCTCACCCAGATGTTCGAGGCCATGGAGCGCGACGAGCTGAAGGCCGTTTACATCATCGGTGAGAACCCCGCCGACTCGGAGGCCGATGTCAAGCACGCCCGGGCCATGTTGGAGAGGCTGGACGTGATGGTCGTGCAGGACGTCTTCATGACACGGACGGCACGGATGGCCGACGTGGTCCTGCCAGCCGCCCTGGGATGGGCCGAGTCCGATGGCACGGTCACCAACAGCGAGCGTCGCGTCCAGCGCATGAGGGCAGCCGTGCCACCACCAGGCCAGGCCCGCCAGGAGATCGGGATCATCAACGACCTGGCCGCCCTCATGGGAGACGACGCCTGGGGGAACCCGACGGCCGAGGAATTCTGGGAGGAGCTCAGGACCGTGTCGCCGATGCACGGCGGGATGTCGTGGGAGCGCCTCGAGGCGGAGGGCGGGCTCCAGTGGCCGTGTCCGACCGAGGACCATCCGGGTAGCCCGTTCCTGCATGGTCGGCTCTGGGAACGACCGGTCCAGGGCCGTCGTGCCCCGTTCTCGTGCGTGGAGGACCGTCCACCGCTGGACGTCCTGACCGAGGAGTTCCCGCTGCGCCTCACGACCGTCAGGGCACTGGACTCGTACAACACCGGTGTCCAGACCAGCGGGTACTCGTCGCCGATCCGAAGCGGGGAGGCCCTCGAGGTCTCCGTGGCCGACGCTGCGGACCTGGGTGTCGTGGCCGGCGAGCGGGTGCTCGTCTCGTCGCGGCGTGGCGCCATTGAGATGACGATCGGGATCGACCTGGAGCTGGCCGTGGGCCTCTGCCACACGACCTTCCACTTCCCGGAGCTGGCTGACGTGAACCAGATCACCAGCGACGCCGTGGACCCCAAGTCGGGGACCGCTGAGTTCAAGGCGGCGGCGATCCGCATCGACCGACTGGACCACGACGACCGGGCGGAACTCGACGAGAAGGTGGGGGCAGGTGCCTGACCTCTACTTCGGCGCTGTCGACGAGGCCACTGATGCCGAGAAGGCCGCGGTGGACGAGGCCATAGCCGACTGGGGCCCGGTCACCATCCGGGTGTCGGAGCGGCTGGTCCACGGTGGTCGTGCCCGCATGCGTGAGCGGCGACACCTCCTGCTGCCCGCACTCCACGCACTCCAACGTGCCGCTGGTTGGATCAGTCCCGGAGGGCTCGACCACGCCTGCCGGGTCCTGGAGGTACCGCCGGCCGAGGCCTACGGCGTGGCGACCTTCTACCACCTGTTCACCCATGAGCCGCCGGCTGCCGACGACACGGTCCATGTGTGTGACGACATCGCCTGTCGCCTCGTCGGGGCCGTGGACCTGATCGACGACCTGCGGACCGGGGGCCACCACGTGAAGGCCAGCCCATGCCTGGGCCAGTGCGAGCGGGCTCCGGCGGTGATGGTCCAGCGCAGGGGTCGGCCGGACCTGACGGTCACCGCCACTGATGGTGGGACCGTGGGGGTGACCGAGGTGGCCGTGGTCATCGACTCGGGCGTCTCGACCCCGTCGGTGACGGTTCCCCAGACGGGCGACCCGGGCCTTCGCCTGTTGGCACGCGTCGGCGTGGTGGATCCCACCAGCCTCGAGGACTACAGGGCCAGCGGCGGCTACCGGGCACTGGAGGCCTCGGTGGCCCTTGGAGGCGATCGGGTCATCGCCGAGGTGACTGCCTCCGGTCTCTCCGGACGAGGCGGAGCGGCCTTCCCGACCGGCATCAAATGGCGTGGCGTCGCCGACCAGGAGGGGCGCCCGCGCCATCTGGTGTGCAACGCGGACGAGTCCGAGCCCGGAACCTTCAAGGACCGGGTGGTCATGGAGGGCGACCCCTTCTCCCTGGTGGAGGCCATGACGGTGGCGGGTCTGGCCATCGGTGCCGAGCAGGGCTGGCTCTACATCCGCGGTGAGTACCCCGTGGCGATCCAACGCCTCTCAGGTGCCATCTCCGCGGCCCGCGACGCCGGGCTGCTGGGCGACGACGTAGCCGGGTCCGGTCAACGCTTCGACATCTCCCTGCGAAGTGGTGCCGGTGCATACATCTGTGGTGAGGAGACGGCGCTCTTCAACTCCATCGAGGGCTTCCGTGGCGAGCCGCGCAACAAGCCGCCTTTTCCGACCACCCACGGGCTGTTCGGAGAGCCGACGGCCATCAACAACGTGGAGACGCTCGTCAACGTGCTGTCCATCGTGCTTACCGGCAGTGCGGCCTATGCGGCGGAGGGCACCGAGCGCTCGCCCGGCACCAAGCTCTTCTGCCTCAGCGGACGTGTGAACCGGCCGGGTACCTACGAGGTCGAGTTCGGAGCGACCCTGGGCGACATGATCGACCTGGCCGGTGGCCTGCTCGACGGAAGCCGGTTGCGCGTTGTGCTGCTTGGTGGTGCGGCTGGAAGCTTCGTTGGCCCGGATTCTCTGGACCTCCCGCTGACCCTGGAGGCCACACGGGAGGCGGGGGTGTCGCTGGGATCGGGCGTGATCATGGTGTTCGACGAGTCCGACGACATGGTCGACACCGTGCGCCGTATAGCCGAGTTCTTCCGTGACGAGTCGTGCGGCCAGTGCGTGCCGTGCAGGGTCGGAACAGTTCGCCAGGAGGAGGTCCTGGTCCGCCTGGGCCGGGGAGCCGCCCTCGACGACGAGCGGGACCTACTCGATGACCTGGCGGCCGTGATGAAGGACGCCTCGATCTGTGGCCTGGGCCAGACTGCGTCCGGTGCCGTGAGGAGTGCCCTGGACATGGGGCTCCTGGCCGATATTGCTGAAGGGAATGGAGGGGGAGGACAGTGAACGACACGCCGGTAGCGGTTCCGACCACGTTGGTGGAGATCACCCTCGATGGCGAGGCCGTGAGGGTTCCCAAGGGCTCGACGATCCTGGATGCCTGCCGCCGTGAGGGAATCGACACCCCGACGCTCTGCTGGGCCGAGAACCTGACCCCGGTCAACGTCTGTCGCGTCTGCGTCGTGGAGGTCGAGGGCTCACGCGTGCTCGTGCCGTCGTGCTCCCGACCGGTGGAGGACGGCATGGTCATCGCCACGGACTCCGAACGGGTCAGGACCAGTCGCCGGATGGTCTACGAGCTGCTCGCCTCGTCGGTCGAGATGGACCGGGCCGATCGCGAGGTCCACGAATGGATGGAGCACTACGGGGCGCGTCCGGAGCGGATGGGAAAGCGTTCGGAGATCGCCACCGTGGCCCAACCGGTGAAGGTCCAGGATGACCTCTACGTCCGGGACTACGAGCGCTGCATCCTCTGCTACAAGTGCGTCGAGGCCTGTGGCGACGATGCCCAGCAGACCTTTGCGATCGCCACGGCCGGCCGGGGCTTCGATGCCCACATCTCCACCGAACACGATGTCACCCTGCCCGACTCGGCCTGCGTCTACTGCGGCAACTGCATCGGTGTCTGCCCGACCGGAGCCCTGTCCTTCAGGACGGAACACGACATGCGCCTGGCCGGCACCTGGGACGAGGACATCCAGGAGGTCACCACCACCGTCTGCTCCTTCTGCGGCGTGGGTTGCAACCTGGAACTGCACACCCAGGACGACCGGATAGTGAAGGTGACATCACCGTCGGACCACTCGGTCACCCACGGACACCTGTGCATCAAGGGTCGATTCGGATGGCAGCAGCACGCCCACTCCTGACCAGGACGACCACCCAGCCCATGATGTCGGCCCCTGGCAGGTGCTCGCCGTGCTCACGCGACACCACGGATGCCAGGCCGTCGGTTCCGATGGCGTCCAGTTCGGCGGGGAACGTGCCCACGTCCCAGAAGTGGTCGTTCAGGCCCACCACCACGGTCCCGCCCGGTCGCACGGCCCGGATGACGGAGCGCAGGGCGTCGGGTCGGATGTGGGCGAACGAGAACACCCCCACGGCCACGGCATGGTCGTATGTCCCGTCTTGGATACCCAGCCCGGCGTTCAGGTCGGCTTCGAAGAGCCGCCGGTAGACGCCGGTCGCCGCAGCCCGCTCCAGCATGGGTGGGGAGAAGTCACAGCCGTCCAGGTCGGTGAAGCCGACATCTCGCAGGGCGATACCTGAGAGCCCGGTGCCGCAGCCCACGTCCAGGACGCTTCCCGGTCGGTCGGTCGCCTCATCCAGGGCGGCGGCGCAGCGGGCCGGTTGGGCGTACCCGTTGTCGACGCCCACCTCCTGGTCGTAGGTGGCGGCCCACCGCTGGTAGTGGGCGAGGGTCTCCTCGCCGGTCTCCAGGTCGTAAGCCGTGCCGAGAAGGCCTTCGGGTGGGAGGTCGGGCCCGTCCACGGGGTGGTCTGGCATGGCAGAACCCTACGACGGGTCGCCCACGGGGGACATGTAGGGACGTGGTCGCCTCTAGTCGAACCGTGCTCCGGACCTGTCGTCCGAGGTGGTCACTTCCCGTCAGACGGGATGGCTTAGCCGTATTACGAAAAGGTGACGGTTGCGACCTGTCGGGAAGATACATGTGACAGGCGTCCCATTCGCGCTTAGCCTCATCATCTGGTGGCCAAGGGCCACCACCCGGTCGCCTAATTGATGGCATGGACCGGTGATCCACCACATGGAGGGAAATTACGATGTTTCGACGTGCGCGTGTTCCACTCGCGCTGCTTTTGGGCTTCTCGTTGATCGCAGGGGCCTGTGGCTCCGACGATGCCGACGAGGCCGCCCCGGCTGCTACGACTGCTGCTCCTGTTGCGACGACCGCTGCTCCGGCTCCGGCTACTACTGCGGCTCCGGCCCAGGAAGAGGTGGCGACGGTCGAGGACCATCTGGGTGATGGTTCCCTGGGGACCGTCGAGGTTGGTTCCGGTGAGGAGATCCAGATCCGTTCGTTGAACGCCATTTCTGGTGATGTTGCGTTCCTGGGTGTTCCGAACCAGCGTGGCGTCGAGTTGGCGATCCGTGACTACGGGTC
>DUAC01000173.1 GCA_012961035.1 Acidimicrobiia bacterium | reverse complement strand
GGTGACTACTCAGCCCCTGGCCATGGGTAGGGGGTATGGGTTAGTGTCTCGTCATGAGTCCTTTCCCACCTTTGAGCCGCGAGCAGTTTGATGCGCTCGACGGAGACCGCCAATTCGCCCTCTTTGTGTCGATGCGTGACCAGCTATCAGAGATGGCTGGGGAGATTCAGTTACTGCGGGATCAAGTCGCGAGGAACAGCCGGAACAGCGGGAAGCCACCCAGCAGCGACGGTTTCACGAAGCCTCGCCCCAAGAGCCTACGCGCGAAGGGCAAGCGGAAGAGCGGCGGACAGCCGGGTCACGTAGGGAAGACGTTGGAAAGAGTCGCCACCCCGGATCATGTCGTGCGGCATCCGTTAGTCTCCTGCCCGAGTTGCGCGGGCGACCTTACCGATTCTCCATCGCACGGCATCGAGACGCGCCAGGTGTTTGACCTTCCTCTGATGAAGTTCGAGGTCACAGAACACCAAGCCGAGGTGAAGCTCTGTCGGGATTGTGCGGTGAGCGTGAAAGGAGCGTTTCCGCCTACGGTGACGCAACCCACGCAGTATGGGTCGCGGGTGAAGTCTCTGGCGGTCTATCTCAGCAACTACCAGTTCCTCCCGCTGGCGCGCCTGCGAGAGTTGTTCTCCGATCTCTACGGTCACGCTCCCAGCGAGTCGTGGATCGTGTCCGCGAGCAAGGAGATGGTCGACGAGATCGCCCCGGCGTTGGAGGCGATTCGAGAGCAACTGGTCGCGTCCCCGGTGTTGCATTCCGACGAGACGGGCTTGCGGGTCGAGGGACGCCTAAACTGGCTACATTCCGCAGGGACGGAGCGACTGACCTTCTATGCAGTCCACCCCAAGCGGGGGTGGGACGCGATGCACGAGACCGGGATTCTTCCTCGGTTCCAAGGACGCGCGGTCCACGATGCGTTCGCTTCCTACTTCAAGTTCGACCAATGCTCTCACGCGTTGTGCAACGCCCATCACCTGCGCGAGTTGAAGTTCGTCGAGGACGAGTATGAGCAGGCATGGGCGTCGGAGATGACCGATCTCCTATTGGAGATCAAGGACGAGGTGGGAGCGTCTCCACCGGAATTGGCATCTCTGCCACGGGAGCGGCTTGCGCATTACGAGCGAGGCTACGATACGCTGCTACAGCGCGGCTTTGAGGCGAACCCGCCTCCCACGGAATCGCCGCCCAATACCCGGGGTCGAAAGAAGCAGTCCCCGCCGAAGAACCTGTTGGATCGCCTGTCGAAGTGGAGAGACGAGACGCTGGTATTTATGCGGGATTTCCGCGTGCCATTCGACAACAACCTCGCCGAACGCGATGTGAGGATGATGAAGGTGAAGCAGAAGATATCTGGCACCTTCCGCACCAGAGCGGGAGCCGAGACCTTCTGCGCGATCCGTAGCTACATCTCCACGGCTCGCAAGCAGGGGCAACGCGTCCTCAACGCAATTCACGATGCCTTGCTCGCGAATCCATTCATACCAGCAGCACACCACGCTGAGTAGTTACGTATGAAGAGACTTGCATACCCCATCGCAGCGATGGCCGCGGCGGCGGTCATCGGGTGTTCCTCGAGCACCGCGCCCATGGCGGCCATGGACGCCGCGCCACCGGCCACGGAAGTGCAACCCACCTTGGCTACCGCGACGTTCAGCGTCGCGGGCATGCACTGAACGACGTGCAAGGCGCAGGTTGCGTCAGCACTTGAGGGAGCGGATGGCGTGTCGTCGGCAGTAGTACAGCTTGATGGCGGCACAGCCACGGTCGAGTACGACCCGTCGGTCGTCAGCGTCGACGACCTGATCGGAGCCGTTGCCGGCGCGCCCGGCATGAGCGGCTCCCCCGGAGCGTTCCAGGCGACCGCGGCGGACTGACACGGTCCTACCAAGCCACGCACCGTGACGTGACGTGGCTCAGGCGACGCCCCGCCAGACACAGGCGCGGCGTCGTACCGTTCTTGGCCCCAGATGTATACGCAGGCGCCGTCTAAGCGACGAACGCGCCACTGCGTGGATTCAGGCGTATGGACAGCGTGTCGCCAGACGCGCGTATCGAACCGTTTCCGACGCGGTCGCGCGCATCGGCAGGCAGATCCCCCGCGTCCATGGACACGGTCTGGACACGGGACCCCAGGTTCAGTGCCACAAGGACACGCTGTCCGGCGGTCTCGTGGTGGTAGGCCAGGATCCCCGCTTCG
>DUAC01000172.1 GCA_012961035.1 Acidimicrobiia bacterium | reverse complement strand
CGACGCCCATCCGGACACCGAAGGCCATGGACTTCGTCATCTGCTCCTCGCAGTCCGGCCACAGGTCGCCTACCTCCCGGACCAGGCCGACCTGGTTGGCGATGGCCCATTCCCAGGTGATCGACGGCAGGGACACCTCGACGTCGACCAGGTCCAGCCCGATGGAGGCTGCCAGCGCCTCGCCGGCCTCGAGCACCCGGGCCCGCACCGCGTCACTGATTATCGCCGAGCCCAGGTCGGGCGAGATGACGGCCCGCAGGCCGCGCAGGTCGGTCGAACCAAGACCCGCCTCCCAGTCGGCCTCTGCGGGGAGGCTGTAGGGGTCGCGGGCGTCGAACCCGGCGCACACGTCGTACCAGCGGGCGGCGTCGCGAACCGAGCGGGCCAGGCAGCCTGAGACGACCGTCATCGGCCCGATGGTGGTGTGTGGCCCACGGGGGATCCGCCCGGCGGTCCCCTTCATCCCGACCAGGCCGCAGAAGCCCGCCGGGATCCGGATCGACCCGCCGCCGTCACCGCCGGTGGCGATGGGCACCAGGCCGCCGGCGACCGCTGCAGCGCTGCCTCCAGAGGAGCCGCCCGGCGTGGCGGCACGGTCCCAGGGGTTGCGGGTTATGCCGTTCAGCTTCGTGGTGGAGCAGTTCAGCCCACCGAACTCGCTGGCCGTGGTCAGGCCGACGAGGTTGGCGCCGGCGGCCCTGAGGCGTGCGACCATGGTGGTGTCGTGGTCGGCGTAGCGCTCCGCGAACAGCAGGGAGGCGTCGGTGTCGGGCCAGCCTGCGACCTGGTGGAGTTCCTTCACCCCGATCGGCACACCTCCCAGCGGCAGCGAGACGTCGGCGGTGGCAGCCCGCTCCAGCACCCCGTCGGCGTCCACGAACGAGAAGGCGTTCAGGTCACTGGCCCGGATGGCGGCCAGCGTCGCCTCAGCCTCGTCAAGCGGGGAACGCTCCCCGCTCCTGAACGCCTCGACCAGCGATACGACATCCCCCTGCCAGGTCATAGGCATAGTCCTACCCCATCCCCGAGGGGGCCACCCAGAACCGAGGCGTGGAAGGCCAGCATGTCCTGCCTGAATATCTCGGGTTGGTCGCCGATGCTGCCGATGTGGGCGCCCAACCGGCCCTTGCCTGCGTCGATCGCGGCCATGAACATGTCCCGGTCCGTGATGGAGGCGTCAGGACTGCCGGTGAGGGAATCGATCATGGAGCCAGCATCGTCGATGTAGGTGGTGGGCGCACCGGGGGCGACGCTCGCCTCGGGTAGCTCGTGGAGTTCCTCGGAGCGGTCGAAGCTGTGCGAGGCACCGCCCACGACCCGGATTGACGCCTCACCGCCAGTCAGGTTGATGGCCTGGACCTGGGACTGGACCTGCTGCACCGAGAGCCAGTCGTCCCGGTCACCGACGATGGCCCTCACCCGGGTCGAGCCGACATCAGGGTGGGCGAACTGGTGGCCACACCACGGGTAGACGGCGTACACCCCTGCCAGGGCAAGGCCGTCGCCCACGATGGGGTCGGCAAAGCTCCGGACGGCAGCGGTGAGTACGGCTGAACCCCCCCTGCTGTGGCCCTGGGCGGAGATGCGGTCGGCGTCAATGGCGTCGAGGTCGGCCAGGACCCGAAGGGTCGCCAGCACGTCGAAGGCGCTGGCCGCGAACGAGTAGTGGGTCTGGTTGGCGACCGTCGACACGACGGACCGGGGTCCGAACGGGTCGAGCACGAAGGCGGCGTAGCCCGCCTCCAGGAGGGTCCCGGCGTGGCCCAGGTGGCTCTCGCCCACCCCCAGGCTGCCGGGCACGACCATCACGACGGGAAGGGGCCCGTCGGCCCGGGGCAGGAACAGCTTGCCGTCGACCAGCAGCGGTTCGCAGCCACCGGGATCGTTGATGGCCTGGTGGTAGTTGACGGGGTTGGCGCTCGGAATCTCGACGTTCCGGCCGACCACGCCTGCGGAACCTCTCCACACCATCCATCGGTCGGATCCTAGGTACCGGCCGTCGCTCCGCTGGCGCCGGGCAGACGACACCCACCTGTCACACCCCGCTGCGACAATGAAAGGCCCCTATCCAGAGGACCTGAGGGGCGTAGCCCTGCCACCCTGAATGCCTGTCGAATCGACCCGCTCTGGAGGTACGCCCCGATCAGCCCGCTGGTTCGAGCAGGACCAGCGGGATCTCCCGATCCGTCCTCTCCTGGTAGCCGGCATA
>DUAC01000171.1 GCA_012961035.1 Acidimicrobiia bacterium | reverse complement strand
CCGATGGTGACAACACCGTGCCGGAGCTGGAGAGGGTGATCGTGGCCGTGGGTGAGAAGGTCGTCATGGCCAACTCCCTGCAGGAGGCGCTGGAGGAGTTGACCAGGTCGAACCTGGCCGCCCTGTTCTCGGGCATCGGCGGCACGGCTATTGACCCGGACCCGGACCAGGACCAGGGCTCGTCGGCGTCGGATGGTGATTACGGCTCAGGTCCCGAGGCTGGCGACACGGACGGATCGGGTGCCGATACCGGTGGCTACGAGCCCTCCGGTGAGGTTCTCGCAGACGTGCGCTCGATCGTGATCGAGTTGTCGAGGCTGCAGCTGGAGTCGGCAGCTTCGCTCTCGGAGGAGCCTGCCAACTGGCAGGAGTTCGGCCGCATCCAGGCCCGGATGCAGGACCTGCTGGACGCCCTCGAGGACGCAGCCGGCTAGTACGCAGCTAGATAGCCGGTTGGTAACCAGCCGGTCGGTACTAGGTGGTCGGCTGCCAGCCGCTGGTGCGGCGGCCGGATCCGGGGCTGTCTCCGGTAGTTGTGGCGGACCGTGCCCGGGCCGGCGAGTCGGCGGTGAGGTCCACGAACGATTCGTCGCCGGCCAGGTCCGGGGTCGGTATGGGGGCGATGGCGTCCTCGCTGAGGGCGATGCCGGTGGAACCGGCGACCTCGGCGATGCGGGCGTTCAGTTCGACGGCCACGCGGGAGAGTTCGGCGGAGAGTCGGGCGACCTGGAGTCGCAGGTCCATGACCTCGTCGGTGTTGTCGTCTCCGGCAGTCGAGTCGCCGACGATGTCGAATCGACGCTCGACCGTGTCGACGCGTTCGGTCAGGTCCCGTAGCCCGTTCACGAGGTCCAGGAGGGTCTGTTCCGGGGCGGTCGTCTCGGAGTGGGCGGTCGTCCGGTTGGAGCGGCGGAAGGCCATGGGGCGACTGTATCCACGACCGGTGTCGGGTCCGGGGCACGGCTGTGTGGTCTGGCCGTTCTGCTCGGTCGCGGGCGCCATCGTGCGCGATGCCGCTTCGTTACCCTGCCGACCGTGACTGGGTTTCGGCTCTCTGTGGTTCTGCTGGCCGTGGTGGTGCTGGGTTCGTCGTGCGCGGGACGCGACGGGCGCGAGATGGTCGCCAACGGTGTCGGGTTCACCCCGGAGCCGACCGTTGCGGTCGTCGAGGAGGTGCCGGCGCATTCGGTCGCAGCGGATCGGGCACGGGTCGAGGGTCGCAACACGATCGGTTCAGTGGCCACCGAGGTGATCTCCGGATCGCTGGGAGAGGGTGGTTCCTACGAGATCTCCACACTGCAACTGGATGGCATATGGGATGACGATCCCCTCAACGTGGCCCTCCGGAAGCCGGTCCTGGCCGAGATAGCGAGGTTCGCCGACGACCTGGTCGCGGACGAGGAGGTACCCACCGGGGAAGGGTTGCTGACCGGCGAAGCGGTCGTGCATCTGCTGGACGACCGGGTGTTGAGCGTTGTGTACGACTTCGAGTCATCTTCCGGTGGAGCCGTTCGGTCCGTCGAGGCGGTCAGGTCTGTGCTGGTGGACCTGGATACGAGTGCCCTGGTGGGCATCGGCGACCTGTTCCTGCCGGGGAGCCCCTGGCCGGAGACGGTCGCATTCCTGGCTCGCCAGGACCTGACGGCGCGCCTCGGCGAAGGCGCCGTCTGGGGCGAAGGGGTGGGTGACCGGTCTGGGCTGGGAGCCGACGAGGAGAACTTCCACCTGTTCGCTGTTACGGCATCCCATCTGGTGCTGCGTTTCGAGCGGTACCAGGTCGGGCCGGGTGCCCTGGGTGCGCCTGAGGCGACGATCCCGTGGCCATCGCTGGTCGGGCTGGTGGATCCGCTGGGTCCGGTGGGGCACCTGTTGCCGTAGAGCCGGGTTGCATCTGGCTGGCGGGGTCCGCCCGTGGCTGTGAGGTGGTCTCCTGTCGGGGGCGCCCCCCTGCCGGGTCTTCCGGTTCAGCTTCCGTTCCCGGGGGCGTGGTCGATCTCGATGACCTCGTCGCGGTCGGCAATGGTGGCCAGGGCCTTCGCCAACTCGACGTCAGCCATCCCTCGGACGTCGATGGTGGTCTGGCGGACCTCCGTGGACGGATCGTCGGATTCGGTGGTGATGACGCCCATGATGCGCCCGCCTCCGGACTCGAGGCCCATGAAGAGGGCATCGAGCGTTCCGTGGCCTGGTCGGTACCTGACCTCGAACCGCTTTCGGGAGCGTCG
>DUAC01000170.1 GCA_012961035.1 Acidimicrobiia bacterium | reverse complement strand
GTGGTTCGGCGTCGCCACCGATGCAGAACACCTTCCTGATGCCGAGTTCGTTGATCCTCCGGACGATTCGCTCGACGTGCTCCTCGTCCTCCACCATCCGGGCGGCGAGGTGTGGGATGACGGTGAAGCCCTGACTGCTGTAGTGGGCGCAGAGGTCGAGCGTGTCGTCGATGGTCTTGGCCGGTGAGCAGGTCACCGACACGGTGGACCCGTCAGGCAGGAACATGGACTGGTCGGCGAGGTTCTTGAGCGGTATCAGCTCGAAGGTCATGCCCTTGAGCAGGCGCTCCTGTACAGCCTTGTCGGCCTTGTTCCGGATACTCATGGTGCCTCCCTAGGAGGTTGCAGGGAGCGTCAGCTGAGGCCGACTATCTCGCCGTCCTCGTCTATGTCGATGCCCATTGCTCCGGGCCTCGAACCCAGGCCGGGCATGGTGCGCATGTCGCCGCAGATCGGGTAGACGAAGCCGGCACCCACCGAGGCACGGACCTCGCGTACGGGCAGGGTCCAGCCTGTGGGAGCGCCCTTCAGGGCGGGGTTGGAGCTGAGCGAGAGGTGGGTCTTGGCTATGCAGACGGGCAGGTGGCCGAAGCCGTTGGCTTCGTATGAGTCGATCTGCTTGTCGGCCTGGGGTGAGAAGTCCACGCCGTCGGCGCCGTACACCTTGTCGGCCACGGTCCTGATCTTGTCCCGGATCGACATCTCGTCCGGGTACAGAACCTTGAACTCGCTGGGCTCCTCGGCCGCCTCGGCCACGGCCTCGGCCAGCTCGGCGGCACCTGAACCGCCGTCGGCGAAGTGGGTGGTGATCGCCGAGCGGGCGTTGAACTCCTCGGCGATCTCCTCGATGGCCTGGATGTCCACGTCGTGGTCACCCGGGAAGACGTTGATGGCCACCACCGGCGACACGCCGTGGACCTGCATGTTCTCAAGCTGCTTGCGAAGGTTGGCCCCACCCTGGTGGACCTCGTCAGGGTTCTCGGCCAGGAGCGCCTCGGGCAGTGGCCTGCCGGCCACGATCTTGTGGTTGCCGGAGTGGGCCTTGAGGCCGCGCACTGTGGCCACCAGGACGGCGGCGTCCGGGGCGATGCCCGAATAGCGGCACTTGATGTTGAAGAAGCGCTCGGCGCCCATGTCGGCACCGAAGCCGGCCTCGGTGAGGAGGAAGTCCCCGGTGTGGATCCCGATCTGGTCGGCGATGATCGACGAGTTCCCGGTGGCGATGTTGCCGAACGGACCGCAGTGGACGAGTGCCGGCGTTCCCTCCAGGGTCTGCATGAGGTTGGGCTTGATGGCCTCCTTCAGGATGACCGTCATCGAACCGGCCACGCCGAGGTCCTCAGCGGTGATCGGGGTGCCCGATGAGTCGTAGCCGACGACGATGCGGCCCATGCGGATCCGCAGGTCGGCGAGCGAGGTGCACAGTGCCAGTGCGGCCATCACCTCGGAGGCGGCCGTGATGTCGAAGCCGGTCTCGCGGGGGATGCCGTCGAGGCGGCCGCCCAGGCCGACGATGATGTTCCGCAGGGCGCGTTCGTTGATGTCCATTACCCGGCGCCAGGTGATGTTGTTGAGGTCGAGGCCCAGCTCGTTGCCGTGGAACAGGTGGGCGTCGAGCATCGCTGAGCACATGTTGTGGGCCGCCGTCACGGCGTGCATGTCGCCGGTCAGGTGGAGGTTGAACAACTCCATCGGCACGACCTGGCTGTAGCCGCCACCGGCGGCGCCACCCTTGATGCCGAAGGTCGGTCCCATGGATGGCTGGCGGATGGCAATGGTGGCCTTCTTGCCGATGTGGCTGAAGCCCATGCCCAGCCCGACCGTGGTGGTGGTCTTGCCCTCACCCAGGGGGGTGGGGGTGATTGCCGAAATCACGACGTAGCGGGCCTTGGGCAGGTCCGACATACGTTCGATGGCGCTCAACTTGATCTTGGCTGCGCCCTCGCCGTAGGGCTCCAGGCAGTCGGCCGGGATGCCTGCGTCGGCGGCGACGTCGGCCAGCGGGCGCAGGTTGGCGCCGCGGGCGATCTCGAGGTCTGAGGGGAACGACATTGTTCTCTTCTCTGTTCTCTTGTTGGTTCCTGCTGGCCCCTGCTTGTTCGCAATGGGCCGGGTTCTTGCTTTTCCGTAATGGCTTTTCCGGAATGGATATTGGTCGATCACCCGGGTGTCGGTGTTCGGCGCAATGACAGGCCCGTGGACCATGCGAGTGTAGTCAGTCGCGGGGTACGGATCTA
>DUAC01000169.1 GCA_012961035.1 Acidimicrobiia bacterium | reverse complement strand
GCGGGGGTCCAGGTCAGATGTCCGGATGGTTCGTGAGGTACGTGATCTGGAGGTCGCCGGTCAGGATCGGGGCGAGCATTTCGGGCAGGCCGGTCTCGATCCGCCAGGCCATGTAGGCCTCGTGGTTGGCCCGCTTGGCGAACTTCTCCCAGAGGACGACCCGGTCAGGGGCATCGGCATCGGTGTAGACCTCGACTGACTCACATCCCTCGAATGCCCGGGTTTCGACCAGAGCCGACTTGAGCCCCGCGACGAGGCCTGCGCCCTGGCCTTCCTTGCATGGGAACACGACCTGGACTGTCTGGGACATGGGGCGAAGCCCTTCCTTCGGGCGTGCCCATGGTGGGCACGCAGATAGGTCATTGCACCATGGCCATGCAGCGTTGGCTAATCCCCGCGCCGGCGCCATTGCGGCGCACAGGTCCGGTCAGCGTTGTTGCAGCCGGTGGCTCTGGCCGTCCACGGACAACTCGAGGGTGGCGGAACCTCCGGAGACCTCGACCGCCGTGGTCTCTCCTTCCGGTCCCGTCAACCACCATCTGCCGTCCGACGGGAGTTGGTCCACCTGGAGAGAGGTGCGGGTGCCGGCAATAGATGGGTTCTGCGGGTGGGGTGTCAGATGGAGGGCCGAGCCTGTCCAGCGGGCCTCGCTGAGGGCGACCCTGGGGAAGTCGACGCCGGTGACGACGGGTCCGTCGAACCGGTCCGGGTGAACCTCGCTGAAGATCTGGCTCCACGCCCCCGGCGTGCAGACCCAGCCGGCCATGGCCCGTGCATTGAGTTGGCCACGGGGGTGTGGTTCGTCAAGGCAGAAGCCGAAGGTGAACTCGCCGCGCTCGAGGTCCCAGGTGGGTTCGAAGGTCCGATCCATGTAGTCCCACAGCCGGGACTTCACGGGTCCGTCGGTGAACTCCCCGGTATGCCACGCCAGCATTACGGCCACGTTCGGGTTCCGGAGCCCCACAGGGTTGTCATCGTCGAGGATTCCACTGGTTGCCGTTTCCATCCTCCATGCCGATTCGGCGACGTCACGCCGTTGGGGCGCCAGGTACCAGACCGGAGCGGTGAGTCCCATCGGGCTCGCAACGTGTTCGTCCAGGACGGGGTCGTAGTAGAGGTCGATGGCGACCGCCTGCCCGTCCTCCCAGGTCACGTAGTTGTCGCTGGCGTACTCCCACCACCGGTCGAACGCCGTGTGGTGGCCGGTGCCCAGTAGCTGGTCGTGGAGCCTCAGACCGAGGCCGGCCCCGCTCAGTCAGTAGGGCCAGACCTTCGTGTTCTCGCAGTGCACGCCACCCTGCTGCTCCCGCCACTGGTCGGCCAGGTGTGCAACGACCCCGGAGTGGGTCCAGGTGAAGGCGTGCTCGCCGTCGCGGATCATCTCGAACGGTTCGTTCCACCTGGAGTCGCCGGATACATACCGGTGCAGGCCCATGAGTAGGGCGAAGAATCCCTTGAAGAACAACATGCCGTCGGCTGCCACGGGGTCCATCTGGACGCCGTAGGGGTCGATGCCGTTGGCCGTCCAGCCGGGGACGTCGTAGTCGCCCCAGAAGTCGGGTGGGATCAGGGCCCGCCATGACTCGGGGTAGTCGGCCCGGTCGGGGTCTGGTCCGAACTGGGTCAGCCAGTCCGAGGCAGCCCACCAGGAGGTGTGGCGTGTGACCAGCTCGTCGAGGATCTGGGTGTAGACCTCACGCCAGGCGGGGGTCCGGTCGCTCATCAGCGCCACGGCGTAACTGGAGTCGACCAGGTCGAAGCGGTGCCAGGAAAGCATGGGATGACCGGTTCGGTCGTCCCAGTGGGGGTGCGGCTGGCCGTAGCGGCTCCAGTCGTCGGGGGTCGTGGCCTTCCGGTGGAGGTATCGCAGCCACCCCAGCGAGCGGTCGTCGAGCGGGAGGGGCATATCGAGGCCGGTCATGTGGTGGGTGCCTCGAAGATGAGGCTGCAGCAGGTGAGGGCACCCTCGGCCTTGGCCAACTCGGATGCATCCACGTACCGGACGTCGAACCCGGCGGTCGCTATGCGCTCGGCGGTCCGGGGGAAGGCGGCGGCCACAAGGACCGTGTCGCCCACGCGGACGACGTTGGCGGCATCCGGTTCGGAGGGATCTACCGGGATACAGCGACGGTCTCCGAGGGCGTCGGTGTCGACCCGTTCAGGGTTGACGACCAGGGTGTCGTCGGAGACAGCGGTTACGGCCGACTTGAGGTGCAGGCAGCCACGGACGCCCACGCCGTGTACCCGGTAGCCGTGGTCGCCGACGATGGCTCGG
>DUAC01000168.1 GCA_012961035.1 Acidimicrobiia bacterium | reverse complement strand
CCCCGTAGCTCAGCCCGGATAGAGCAGTGGCCTTCTAATCCACTTGTCGCAGGTTCAAATCCTGCCGGGGGCGCCATCAACAGCAGAAGCAGGCTTCAACGGGTGAAGGCTCGAGATGAATGACCCCAGTTCTGACATCAAGGGCATGAAGTTGTACCACCACGTGGACCGGGTGGTTAACGAGCTTCGTGAGCTCGGGAAGGACGAATCCGGCCCACTGAGGGTGGATGAGCTGGTCGCCTTCGACCAACTCCACTACCACGGCACCGAGGCAGTGGATGAGGCGATCAGGGCGACGGGCATCCACGAGGGGAGCTCGGTCCTGGAGATCGGGTCGGGGCTCGGAGGGCCGGCCAGGTACCTGGCCCACTCAACGGGGGCCGCCGTGACTGCGTTGGAGCTCCAGGAAGACCACCATCTCGTGGCGTCGGACCTCACGGCGCGGTGCGGCCTCGGCGGCAGCGTGAAGCACCTCTGTGGCGACTTCCTGACCCATCCCTGGGATGGAGAGCGGTTCCAGGCCATCGTGAGTTGGCTGACGCTGTATCACATTCCGCAGCGGGAGGTCCTCCTCGAGCGGTGTCGGTCGCTGCTCGAGGTCGGAGGCTTCGTCTACGCCGAGGATCTCTGTGAACGTAGGCCCTTCGATGACCTAGAGAAGGAGGAGCTGGAGTCAGAGCTCTTCGCCAACTATCTACCCAGCCGGGACCAGTACCGGCTGGATCTGGTCGCCGCAGGTTTCGAAGCGGTCCTGCTGGAGGACATGTCGGACGACTGGACGGCTTTCACCCGGGCACGTCTGGACCAGTACCTCGAGCATCGGGACCGACACCTCCGGGTCCACGGTGAGGAGGTGTTCGAAACCATGTGCTCCTTCTACGAGACGATGGTGCGCCTCTTCTCCGGAGGGAAGCTGGGCGGCATCCGGGTGGTGGCTCGCAGGATCTGAAGTCGGCCTCAGGCCTGGCGGTGGCGGAGCAGGAAGTCGCGCACAGGTCCCAGCACCCGCTCCGGTGCCTCGATCAGGATCGAGTGCTTCAGGCCCTCGAGGATCACCAGCTCGGCATCCGGTAGTTCGTCCGCGATGAAGCGGTTCAGGCGAGGGTTGCAGCCACCGTCGAACTCGCCGGTCATGACCAGGCAGGGGCAGGCCACCTCGTGCAGCCACGGAGCCATCTCGACGCCGGCGTACACGTCGAACACGCTCAGGAACACCTCTCCCGGGGTGCCCAGGACCTGCTGGATCCGGGCCTGGATGGCGTCCGGCCGTGACTGGATGAAGTCGTCGGTGTACCAGCGGTCCAGCAGGGTGCCCAGGACCGGCTCGATGCCCTCGGCCCGCATCCCGGCCACGACGCCCTTCACCTTGAAGCTGTCGTCGTCGGTGCGACCGGCCGCCGTCGAGAGCAGCACCACGCTGGCGGTGCTGTCCGGATGCGCCCGGGCGTAGGCGGGACCGATCTGGCCGCCCAGGGAGTGACCGATCACGTGGATCCGGTCGTGGCCCAGACGGATACGCAGCGCCTCCAGATCCTCGACGAGGTCATCCAGTGAATAGGGCACCGGTGGGACGGGGCTCTCACCGTGACCCCGCAGGTCGTAGCGGACGCAGGTGAAGTGCTCCTCCAGGCCGGGTAGCAGGCCATCCCATGTGACGCGCCGCGACCCGATGCCGTGGACCATGTAGAGGGGCGGTCCCTGCCCGGAGACCGTGTACGCGACTTCTATGGCGGCCATCAGTGCTCTCGAGTCATCTGCGTGGTTCCTCCACAGGTGGATGGTCGGGTCGGAAGCGGCTCAGGCGGCCGCGGGAATCCGCAGCAGGTGGGGGAGCACGTCGCCGGCGAAGCGCTCCATGGCCTCCAGGTGGTCGCCCTGGGGCTGGCCCAGGTTCGAGCTCAGGATGAGCTCGTCGATGCCAGCTTCGGCGTACTCGGCGAGCCGGTCCAGCATCTCGTCCGCCTGGCAGATGATGAGGTTCTGCTCCAGTTCCTGGATCGTCTGGGTCCGGGGCAGTGGTTCGACGTTGCCGTTCCGCACTGTCCCCGGCCCTGTGAACACGTTGTCGAAGCGGCTGTAGTAGTCGTACGCACGTTGGACCATCTCACGCGTCTGGGCCGCGCTGTCGGTGCAGTAGACGATCCGCGACATCATGATCCGGAGGTGGCGGCCGGCGTCGCCCATCTCTGCCTTGGCCTCCTTGTGGGCGGCTATCTGGGCCCGGAACAACCCGGGCCTGCCGGCCAGCGGCGTGGTCTGGATGTCGAAGCCCCGCCGGGTGCTGGCGGCGATCCCCGGCGGGTTCATCACGGCGATCATCATCCTGGGCATCGGCTGGGTCATCGGCCGGGGCATGACGGTCAGCGGCTCGAACTGGTAGTAGTCGCCGTCCCAGGAGACCTCTTCGGTGGTCATGAGGGCGATGAGGACGTCGAGGCTCTCGTCGAACCTGGCCTTCGACTCCTCTATGGGGGAGCCGAGGCGTCCCATCTCGTAGGCGAAGGCGCCGCGGCCCACGCCGAGTACCAGCCGGCCGTCGGTGAGGATGTCGGCCTGGATGACCTCTCCGGCGAAGATCCGCATGTCGCGCAACGGCAGGACCGCAACCGAGGTGACCAGCTCGAGGCGCTCGGTATCACACGCCAACTTGACCGCCATCTGCAACGGAGACGGTGTCAGCAGCACGTTGATGAGGTGGTGCTCCGGCAGCGTGACACCGTGGTAGCCGAGGCGTTCGGCGGCCTTCGCCTGCTCGACCATGTCGTCGAACAGGCGCTTTCCCCCGTACGACGTGTCGGGGTAGTAGGCGGAGAGGAAGTGGTTGGCGTCCACGGAGGCTTTCGGTGGTCGGTGGCCGGGTTTCTCAGCCTGTCAGATGGAAGTCGTCGACGTTCGGCTCGGCCATGACCTCGCGGAACCGCTGGAACGTCCATGGCCACGCCGCCGGCACCCCCCGGTCGTCCAGGTACCAGCTCCGACAGCCCGTGGCCCAGACCGTCTTCTTGGCCGCCTCCACCCGGGTGGCCTCGAATGCCTCGGTGGCTCGGGTGGTAGCGCTGACCAGGCTGCATTCGCCTGAACGGATCCGATCCACCAACTGGAGGATGAAGGCGAACTGGAGCTCGGCCACCTCGATCAGCGAGAAGTTCCCGATCGGGCCGTTGGGCCCGTTCAGCATGAAGAAGTTGGGGATACCCGGGACGGCAATCGACATGTACGCCGTGGGGCGCCTCGCCCAGAGGTCGGAGAGCCTGGTGTCGTCCGGCCCGACCACCTCCATGGGACGCATGAACCTGTCCACCCGGAACCCTGTGGCCAGGACCAGGACGTCCAACTCGTGGAGTCGACCGTCGACCGTCCGGACCCCTTCCGGTTCGACGCACTGGATGGAATCGGTGACCAGCTCGGCGTTCGGATGCTGGATGGCCGAATAGAAGTCGGGTGAGACGACGAGCCGCTTGCAGGCCGCCCGGTAGTCGGGACGGAGTCTTTCCCTGAGTGCCACATCGGCGACGCTGTCCTCCAGGTTGGCGACGCAGGCCGCCTCGATCATCCGGATCCCGTCGGACTCCGCGTCCACCACGGCATTGGAGAAGCCGTTGGCGAACATCTCGGAGATGTCCTCGTGGAGGGTGGTCATCACGGCCGGGTCGTCCCTGAATACCCGGGTTTCCTCCTCGGTGTAGGCCGGGTTCTCCTGGGGCATCACCCACTGTGCGGTGCGCTGGAAGAGTGACAGCGCCTGCACCCGGTCGGCGATGGCGGCGACCATCTGGATGGCCGACGAGCCGGTGCCGATGATGCCGATCCGCTGGCCGTCGATGGGGACCGTCGGATCCCATCGGGCTGTGTGGGCGGTTCGTCCGCCGAACGACGCGAGCCCCTCGATGTCGGGGAGGGCGGGGTGGTGGAGCACCCCCGTGGCGGCGATCACCACGTCGACCACGTCGTGTGCGCCGAGCGAGGTCTCGAGGTGCCAACGACCGTCCACGAAGTCGCACCGGACCACCTCCTCGCCGAAGCGGATGGACTCCTGTACGCCGTTGGATGTGGCGACCCCTTCGAGGTAGTCGAGGATCTCGGCGCCGGCAGCGAATCGGTGGCTCCATTCGGGATTCGGGGCGAAGGAGTAGGAATAGAGCACCGACGGGACGTCGCATGCCACCCCCGGATAGGTGTTGGCCCGCCAGGTGCCACCCAGGCCGTCGGCCTTCTCGTAGATCGTGATGTCTGTGTAGCCGTGTTCCCGGAGCTTGATCGAGGACAGGATTCCCGACATGCCGGCGCCGATCACGGCGAAGCTGAGGTTCCGTCGGCCCGATTCCCGGCCGGCTTCGGCAGGGTCCATGGCTGGACTGGTCATGGCGGCAGCGGTCATGGCGGTCAGTAGAACAGGAGCCGTAGCGGGAGCAAAATCGGTCGGGGAAGTTGGTCCGGCGCCACCGGATCGCAGCGTCGACTACCCGGGGAACCGCAACGCCTAGCCTCGCCACATGTCCCGGGCAGACGATCGACTCCTCTCAGCCGGTCCCGGATGCAGGGTCCCTGCGTCCGAGGTGATGTGGCGGTTCGGACCGACAGGGGGGCCGGGTGGACAGCACGCCAACCGGGCCCACACCCGAGCCGAGGCCGAACTGGACCTGCGGAGCGTGCGCGGCATCGACGACGACGTCCGGCAGCGACTGGTGGCACGACTCGGACCGAGGCTCCGGGTGGTGGTGGATCGCCACCGGTCCCAGGCCCGCAACCGCCAGCGGGCCCTGGACGAGATGGAGATTCGCATCCGGGAGGCACTCGTGGTGAAGCGCCCACGGCGGCCCACCCGACCCCGTCGCGGTGCCGTCGAACGCCGCCTGGAGGCCAAACGCCAGCAGGGGGCACGAAAAGCCGAGCGGAGGCGGGACTGGGACTAGTCGGAAGCGCCGTCCGAAGTCGCCTCTGCGTCGTCGGGTGGTGCTGTCGGGGCCTCCAGGCCTGCCAGGAACACCATCAGGGTGGCGCCGAGCTTCTGGACCTCGGTCCGGGTGATTCCGTAGGCGTCCGCCATCCGGACCAGCACGGCATGGTCGGCCTGGTCCCACTCGATCGTCTCGGTGATGGGCCCGTATGCGTCGGGCCGGGCGTCGACCTCCAGCGGGGTGATCGCGGCCGTACCCGGTAGGTCGTCAAGGAACTTCAGCGTGTGGACACCGAAGCGAAGCAGCCAGTCAGTGGACCAACCCAGCGCCCGGGCCGTGGCCACCAGGTCGGCGTGCTCCTCGGCGGTGAAGCCGGTGGTGATTCCGACCGGGGGGCTCAGTTGGGCGTCCACGCATCCCCGGGCGGTGCCGGTCCCGGTCGTGTGGGGATCGAAGAACTCGGGTCGGAAGCCCGATCCCGGATCCGACGTGCTCAGGAAGCGATGTATCCCCGCGGCGATCGCCCGGCCCTCCATTTCCTGGATCTGGGGCAGGGCCAGGAGCTGTGCCTCTGGCGGGTTGGAGAGGTACAGGCCCTCGACGATCACCGAGGTCAGGTCCGGTGTCATCCGGAGTATCCCGTAGGTCTCGGCACGTGGTTCGCGGAGGCGTGTCGAGGCTCCCTGGTGGACCGTGTCCACCCACGGAACCCAGAACGGTGCGAAGAGCGACTGGACCTCCTCGAACAGGATCCCGGCCAGCCGGATCGACTCCGGATCATCGACCTGGTGGAAGGTCTCGGTGCCCGGCGTGTCGGAACGTCGGGCCGCCCCACCGTTGTGGTGGATCGACACGAAGGCCTTCGGTTCCAGGGCGTTCGCGATGGCGGTCCGCTGGCGGATCGGCATGTGCAGGTCGCGGCGTCGGGTGAGCGCCACCGTGTAGCCGAGGTCCTCTAGAGCGAGCTGGGCGTGGAAGGCCACCATGAGGTTCAGGTCGCGTTCGACAAGGCCGTTGGACCCGACCGATCCGGACTCGGGCCCACCGTGCCCGGGGTCCAGCACCACGTCCACCGGTCCGTAGGGGATTCCGTCGTCGTAGACGACCTGGTTGCCGCAGGTCGAGCTGACGATCGTTCCGCCCGGAAGCCTCGCGACCACCGGCAGGATCACCTCGTCGGGTCCCAGTACGGCGCCGTCGAGTGCTGTAGCCGTGCCGATTCCCATGGCGGCGATCGCCATGACGACGCATGCCGCGCCCACCAGGAGGCGGGTCGGGGCGGTTCCTGGGGACATGGGCACGGGTGGACGGTACAGAACGGTGGTGTCGGCCCAGTGCACCTGACCCCGGACGCGTGGCGACCCCCGGTCGGAACCGGGGGTCGCCACGGGCAGCGGGGTTCAGGCGGTGCCTAGAATTGCGCCTCCTCGGTGGAGCCCTCGAGGGCCAGCGTGGAGGCGGTACCGCCGGAGATGACCGTGGCGATGTCGTCGAAGTAGCCGGCACCGACCTCGCGCTGGTGGCGTGTGGCGGTGTAGCCGTCCTCCTCCATGCCGAACTCGGCCTGCTGGAGTTTCACGTAGGCGGTCATGTCCGACTCCGTGTAACCGCGGGCCAGGTCGAAGGCCGAGGAGTTCAGGGCATGCCAGCCGGCCAGCGTGATGAACTGGAACTTGTAGCCCATCTTCCCGAGTTCCCTCTGGAACTTGGCGATCGTCTCGTCGTCGAGGGCCGCCTTCCAGTTGAACGACGGCGAGCAGTTGTAGGCCAGCATCTTGCCCGGGAACTCGGCATGCACCGCGTCGGCGAACTCCTGGGCCTGGTCCAGGTCCGGCGTACCGGTCTCGCACCAGATGAGGTCGCAGTAGGGGGCGTAGGCGAGGGCCCGGGAGATCGGGGTGGCCATGCCCGGCTGGGTCTCGTAGAAGCCCTCAGCGGTGCGGCCACCGGTAAGGAACGGCTTGTCGCGGTCGTCCACGTCGCTGGTGATGAGGTTGGCCGCCAGGGCGTCGGTCCGGGCGATCACGATGGACGGAACGCCCAGCACGTCGGCCGCCAGACGGGCAGCGGTCAGGGTCCGGATGTGCTGCTGGGTCGGGATGAGCACCTTTCCGCCCATGTGGCCGCACTTCTTCTCGGAAGCCAGCTGGTCCTCGAAGTGGACGCCTGCCGCACCGGCCCGCAGCATCCGCTTCATCAGCTCGTAGACGTTCAGGGCGCCGCCGAAGCCGGCCTCGGCGTCGGCCACGATCGGAACCATCCAGTCCCTGAGCATCACGCCGTTGTTCTCGGACCACTCGATCTGGTCGGCACGACGAAGGGCGTTGTTGAGGCGCTCCACGACGGACGGCACCGAGTTGACCGGGTAGAGGCTCTGGTCCGGGTACACCTGACCAGCCAGGTTGGCGTCGCCGGCAACCTGCCAGCCGGAGAGGTACAGCGCCGGGAGGCCACCCTTGACGTACTGGATGGCCTGGCCACCGGTCATCGCTCCGAGGGCGTGGACGTAGTCCGTTTCGTGCATCTTGCGCCAGAGCACCTCGGCGCCATGGCGGGCGATCGAGCACTCCGGGAGGAACGAGCCTCGCAGCCGGACGACGTCTGAGGCGCTGTAGTCGCGGCGGGTGTCCTCCCAGCGGGGGTTCTCGGCCCAGTCCTTCTCCAGGGCTGCGACCTGGTCGTCGAAGGTGTTTCGCATCTGTTTGCTCGCTTTCATTTGGGACGGATCGGGTGTTCCGGTCGGTCCCGTCAGGTGATCTTGTGGGTCGGGCCCGTCAGTCGAGGAGTTCGTAGGCGGGCAGGGTGAGGAACTCGACGAACTCCGAGGACAGCGTGACCTGCTCGAAGACCCGTCTGGCCTCCTCGAAGGGCAGGTCGGCGAATGCCTCGCTGCCGAGTTCCTCGGCGATGACGCCCATCTGGTTGGCGATCTCCTGGCGCACCAGGTCGGCGGTGATGATCGTGTCGTCCTCCAGGAGGCTGCCGTGGCGTATCCACTGCCAGATCTGCGAGCGGCTGATCTCGGCTGTGGCGGCGTCCTCCATCAGGTTGTTGATGGCGGCGGCGCCGCTGCCGGAGAGCCAGGAGGCGAGGTAGCGCAGGCCCACGTAGACGTTGGTTGTGAGGCCCGCACGGGTGATCGAGCCGCCCGTGAGGTCCACGGCGAGGAGGTCGTCTCCGGAGACCACCACGTCGGGGCGGAGTCGGTCGACCTGGTTCGGACCCTGGCCGAGGATGGCGTTGAACTCCACCTCTGCGACCGTCACGAGGTCCGGGTGGGCCACCCATGTGCCGTCACAACCGTCGTTGGCCTCGCGCCGCTTGTCCTCCTTGACCTTCGTCAGCGCCTGGGCTGTCACCTCGGGGTCGCGACGGTTGGGGATGAAGGCCGCCATCCCGCCGATGGCGTGGGCTCCCCGCTTGTGGCAGGTGGCGACCATGAGCTCGGTGTAGGCGCGCATGAAGGGCACCGTCATGAGGACGTCGGCGCGATCCGGCAGCACGAAGGCGGGGTCCGAGTTGAACTTCTTGCCGACGCTGAAGATGTAGTCCCACCGGCCGGCGTTCAGGCCGGTGGAGTGGTCACGCAGCTCGTAGAGGATCTCGTCCATCTCGAAGGCGGCAGTGATCGTCTCGATCAGCACGGTGGCCTTGATGGATCCCCGTGGAACGCCGATGGCGTCCTGGGCATGGCAGAAGACGTCGTTCCAGAGCCGGGCCTCGTGGTGGTTCTCCAGCTTCGGAAGGTAGAAGTAGGGGCCGGTTCCCCGGTCCAGGGCCTCCCTGGCACTGTGGAAGAAGACGAGGCCGAAGTCCACGAGGCTGGCCGAGGCGGGTCGACCGTCGATCTGGACGTGACGTTCGGGCAGGTGCCAGCCGCGGGTCCGGATGACGAGGGTGGCCGTCTCGTCGTTCAGCGTGTAGCTCTTGCCGGAGCGACGCAGGCTGAGGTCGCGACGGATGGCGTCGCGCACGTTGAGCTGTCCCTCCATCATGTTGTCCCAGGTGGGGGAGCTGGAGTCCTCGAAGTCGGCCATGAACACGCGGGCGCCGGAGTTCAGGGCGTTGATCATCATCTTGCGCTCGGGCGGCCCGGTGATCTCCACCCGTCGGTCCATGAGGTCCTTGGGTGGGGGAGCGACGGTCCAGGTTCCCGAGCGGATCTCGGCGGTCTCCGGGAGGAAGTCCGGACGCAGGCCGCTGTCGAACTTCTCCTGTCGGATGCGTCGGTTCCGGAGCAGGTCGATGCGCTGGTCGCGGAAGGTGCGTACGAGGTCGGCGACGAAGGCCGTGGCTTCCGGGGTGAAGATCTCCTCACGCCTCGGATGGTCGCTGATCTCGATGCCGTCCAAGCCGGACATTCGTGCTCCTGTGGCTCTCCTGGTACGTCTCGCAGGGTGAGTATTGACGAATTTCCGGAACCTGTGCCCGACCGCCGGATCGGAAAGTTCACCTAGGCTGTCCGAAAGCGCGAAGAATCAGCAGAGTTCTGCCTCTTCATGGCCCGAAACAGGGTGGCCGGCCGGCGGCGGGCACCGTGACAGGCGCGACCGGAAGGAACACGACGATGGCTGCACCGGTACCGGGACAGGCGTTCGACAGGATCGTGCTGGGCCACAGGTTGCGACACCTGCGCCGTGGCGCCGGCCTCACGCTCTCGGAACTGGGAGCCAGGATCGGTCGGCCCGCCTCCTACCTCTCCCAGGTCGAGAACGGTCGGATCGAGCCCAAGTTGGGCGTGCTGGGAGACCTGGCGACGGCCCTGGACTGTTCCACCAGCGACATCCTGGATCCGACCCCACCGAGTCGCCGTGCCCAGTTGGAGATCGAGCTGCAGCGGGCCCAGGCCGGCCCATGGCGCGCCACCCTGGACCTGCCCGAGATCCGGGCCGGTGCCCGACTGGACGACGACGTACTGGAGGCACTCGTCGGCCTCTACACGGCCCTTCCCGAGGTGGAGGTGTCCAGGTCGGGTCTGGCGAACCTGGAGGCCGGGGATCGTGCCCGCGTCGCCAACATCGCCCTGCGAACCGAGATGCGTGAGCGCGACAACTACTTCGCCGAGATCGAGGCCGAGGCTTCGGCCAGCCTGAAGGCGGCCGGATACACGGGTGAAGGCCCACCCACCGAGAGGCAGATGGTCGACCTCGCAGCCCACTACGGCTTCACCGTCGCCCGGGTGAAGGGCATGCCCCGGACGGCCAGGTCCGTGACCGATACCCGCCGGAGGGTGATCTACATAGCGCAACGCGACGACCTCAGCGTGCGGGCTGCCAGGTCCGTGATCCTCCAGACGCTCGGACACTTCGCCCTGGAACACGCCGAGACCACGGACTTCGAGGGGTACCTCCGCCAGCGGATCGAGTCCAACTACTTCGCCGCGGCGGTGCTGGTTCCGGAGACCGCTGCCGTGGACTTCCTCACGGCCGCCCGCGGCCAGCGGGACCTCTCGATCGAGGACCTGAAGGAGAGGTACTACGTCTCCTACGAGATGGCCGCCCACAGGTTCACAAACCTGGCCACCGCCCGACTGGGCATTCCGGTGCACTTCATCCGGACCGATCCCGAGGGAACGGTCACCAAGGCATACGAGAATGACGGCCTGGAGTTCCCCACCGACGCGGATGGCGGCCTGGAGGGAGCCCGACTGGGACGACACTGGGGTGCCCGCCAGGCATGGGACGGTTCCGACCTGCTCCACTACCAGCTCACGGAGACCGATCGGGGGCAGTTCTGGTGCGTGACCTACGTGGAGAACGCCACCGAGCGCACGCCGTACGCGGTGACGCTGGGTTGCAGGGCGGCCGATGCGGGCCTGTTCAGGGGCGGGGGGACGCTCAGGCGGGTCAGCGGCAGGAGCGAGGACGACCGGGTCCAGCCCGAGGTCCTGCGTCGTTGGGACGGCGTGGCGTGGCCTTCGGCCTCCGAGCGGAGCTTCATCCTGACGGCCCTTCCGTCCGCCAGCAGGGAGTTCACGCCATTTCCGGGAATCGACCTGCTGGACGTCTACCGGTTCCTGGACCGCCAGGCCTGACGTTCGGCTCTTTCGGCCTCAGTCCTTGGTGAACGGCTCCCCGGCCTCGACGCGCCGGCGGATCTCGGCCACGAAGCCATCCAGGATGATTGTCCGGACGGTGGCGGGATCCCGCACCACTCCTGTGTGGGTCACGAACCGTTCGCCGTCCCAGCGGTGCAACTGGTAGGCGGGGGGTTCGTCCACGGCGGCACCCCGGTCGGGATGGAGGTCCAGCCTGATCTGGTTGCCGGTGGACGGACACGTCGAGACCAGGGTCGATCCGATGGCCGTGTGGATGGGTCGGTGCAGGTGGCCGGTCACCAGGAGGCGCACCTGGGGGCTCCGCTGGATGACGGCCCGAAGGCGATCGGCGTCCAGGAGCCCGGCGTCGTCCATGAATTTCAGGCCGGTCTCGAAGGGTGGGAAGTGCGTGAACACGAGGGTGGGCCGGTCCGGGCCGGCGGCCAGGACGTCCTCCAACCAGCGTTCCCGTAGTGCGTCGAAGCGGCCGTCGTGTCGCCCGGGAATCGAGTTGTCCAGGCCCACGAGGCGGACGGGGTGGTCCTCCACCACGTAGCTGAAGTGGTCATCGGCGACGTCGCCAGGGATGATGTCGGCGAAGGCCTCCCGGAACAGCGGGCACTCGTCGTGGTTGCCGGGGATGGGGAGCAGTCGGTCGGAAATGGGGGCCAGGACCTCCAGGAGGATGGCGTACTGCGAGGCGGTGCCGTCATCGGTCAGGTCGCCCGTGGCCAGGATCACGTCCGGGGCCGGATCCAGGCCCACAAGGTGGTCCACCACCCTCCGGAGCGTCTCGGTGGTGTCGACCAGTCGGGCCAACTCTCCACCGTGGTCGCGGATGTGGCAGTCGGAGATCTGCGCTATCAGCACGCCCGGACCCTAGGTGACCTGTGGCGGCAGTGGATCCCGGAGTGGAGCGGGTGAAGGGAATCGAACCCTCATCATCAGCTTGGAAGGCTGAGGTTCTAGCCTTTGAACTACACCCGCGTGCCCGGCGGACCGGACACCATGAACATACCGTCGGTTGGAACCGGACGGCTCGACACCCGGTGGCTACGCTGCCGCGCATGACCCTCACAGCACCGCAGAGCGCATGACCCTCACAGTGCCGCAGGGTGCGCACCTCATCGGAGGCGACTGGAGCACCGATGCCCCGGGTGGAACGGCCGTGAGCCAGAACCCGGCCCGGCCGGATGAACCGGTCGGCGAGTATCCGCTGGGCGACTCCGGAACGGCGTCCGGTGCCGTGGGTGCCGCGGTGGAGGCCCAGGCGTCGTGGCGGATTCTGGGCTTCGGCGGTAGGGCCCGAATCATGGAGAGGGCCGCTGTCCTGTTTGACGAGAGGGCCGATGAGCTGGCCCTCATGTGCACCATGGAGGAGGGCAAGACGCTCGCCGAGTCGCGCGGTGAGGCCGTGCTGGCGGCCGAGACCTTCCGCTACCAGGCGGGGCTGGCGAAGACCTCCACCGAACGGATCTTCCCGACCAACAACCCGGGGGAGACCATACGGACCGTCCGTGCGCCGCTCGGGGTGGTCGGAATCGTCACGCCGTGGAACTTTCCGATCCTCATACCGGTCTGGAAGATCGCCCCGGCCCTTGCCGCTGGCAACACGGTGGTCTGGAAGCCGGCCAGCAACACCCCCCTTACCTCGGTGGCGATAGCACGCCTGCTCGATGACGCCGGCGTGCCGGCAGGCGTCCTGAACCTCATCCTCGGCCCTGGGTCGATGGGCGGCGCAGTGGTGGCCGACGAACGGGTCGACGGTGTCTCCTTCACCGGGTCGGTGGGGGTGGGCCGACAGATCCGCGACGTGGTCACAGCACGCAACGGCCGCGTCCAGTTGGAACTGGGTGGGCACAACCCGTGCATCGTCTTCGGTGACGCGGATCTTGACATGGCTGTCGCAGCGGCGGTCGGCGGAGCCATGGGCTCCACAGGACAGAAGTGCACCGCAACCCGTCGGATCATTGCGGTAGGTGACATACACGACGAGCTTGTGGACCGACTGGTGGCCGGCGTGCAGAACCTGGTTGTGGGCGACGGACAGGCTGCAGGCGTCGGCATCGGCCCGCTCGTGTCGCCCGGAGCCCGGGCTGAGGTCTCCGAGGCCGTTGCGCAGGCCAGATCCGAGGGAGCCGAGACAGTGGCCGTCAACGGCACCACGCCCGACGGTCCCTGCTTCTACCCACCCACATTGTTCGTCGGCGGTACCGATCTCACCATCACCCGGGAGGAGGTCTTCGGGCCGGTCAGCACGGTGATGCGTGTCGACACGGAGGACGAGGCCTTCGCCCTGGCCAACGACACTGAGTTCGGGTTGTCGGCATCGGTGTTCACCAATGACATGTGGAAGATCGACCGGGCCGTCCACGAGCTGCAGGCGGGCCTGATCAAGGTCAACGGACCGACGACCGGTTCAGAAATCCATGCTCCGTTCGGCGGAGAGAAGAACTCCTCGGGCCACGCAGCCCGTGAGCAGGGCGACACCGCCCAGGAGTTCTTCACCCGGACCCGCACCGCCTATGTAAAGCCCGGTCGACCCCGCTGATCCGGCGGGACGGAGCGCGTGGCAATGCGGTTCGGCTATTTCCTGAACCAGAACAACCTCGGCCTGGTCAAGCCCTACGGCCAGGTGCTGTCCGAG
>DUAC01000167.1 GCA_012961035.1 Acidimicrobiia bacterium | reverse complement strand
TCTGCTGGGGTTGCGCGACGTCCGCGAGATCGGCGGCATGCCGTACGTGGCGATCCGGTCACGGGCCCTCCACCCCCACCAGCTGAGGTTGAAGCGCCTCGTGGAGCTGGGCGTGCTGCTGGTGGCCGCCCCGCTGGTCGTGCCGGTGCTTCTGCTCGCCGGCGCCTACGTCCGGGTGGTGGCCGGCAGCGGGGTGCTGTTCCGCCAGGTTCGCACCGGGCGCGACGGCGTGCCGTTCACCCTGGCCAAGTTCCGGACCATGCGCCATGGCGCCGAGGCTGACGGTGCGGCGCGCCTGGCTGTGGTGGACGATGACCGGGTGGTGCGGGGCTGTGGTTGGATGCGCCGTACACGCCTCGACGAGCTGCCGCAGGTCTGGCACGTGGTGCGCGGGCAGATGTCCCTGGTCGGCCCCCGGCCGGAACGCCCGGAGCTCATCTCAGAGTTCGAGGCGGCCATTCCCGGTTACGGGCGGCGCCACGAGATCGCACCGGGTATCACCGGGCTGGCCCAGGTGCGGGCCGGCTACCACACGGACCCGGCCTACAAGCTGGGCCATGACCTGCAGTACCTGATGTCCTGGTCGCCGGTGCTGGACCTCCAGATCCTGGCTCGCACGGCGCTGGTGCTGTTCCGGCCCGGTAGTTGATGGCCGATCCGTCGGGGCCGCTGTCGGTGCCGGACGTGGCCGTCGTGATGCCGGTACGAGACGGGGAGGCGACGCTGGCCGATGCGGTGGCCTCCGTGCTGGCCCAGGAGTTCGACGGGACATTGGAGGTCTGCATCGCCGTGGCGCCATCCGCCGACGACACCCGGGCCGTCGCCGACGCCCTGGCGGCCTCCGACCAGCGGGTGTCGGTGGTGGACAACCCGGCGGGCGTCACGCCTGCAGGCCTCAACGCTGCGATCCGGGCGACCACCGCCCCGGTGGTGGTACGCCTCGACGCCCACGCCGAACTGGAGCCGGGATACGTGGCCCGGGCTCTGCAGACCCTCGGGCGCACCGGTGCGGTGAACGTGGGCGGCGTGCAGGAGCCGAGGGGTCGCACACCGTTCGAGCGGGCCGCCGGCCGGGCAATGGCGTCGCGGTTCGGTGCCGGCGACGCCCGCTTTCACTACGGGGGCCCGGAGGGCGCCGTCGACACCGTCTACCTCGGGGTGTTCCGGCGTGAGGCGATCGAAGCGGTCGGCCTGTACGACGCGTCGCTGGTCCGCAACCAGGACTACGAGTTGAACTGGCGGCTACGTGAGGCCGGCGGGACGGTCTGGTTCGATCCGGCGCTGCGCGTCGGCTACCGGCCGCGGGGCACCCTCGGTGCCCTGGCCCGGCAGTTCTTCGGCTACGGCCGGTGGAAGCGGGTGGTGCTGCGGCGCCACCCCCGTTCGTTGAGGTGGCGCCAGGTCGTGCCACCGGCGGCAACCCTCGGCGTGCTGGCCGGGCTGCTGGCAGCCCCCTGGTGTCCACTGGCCCTGGTGCTTCCTGTCGGCTACCTCGGCGCGGTGGCGGTGGCGGCCGTGGCGGTGGGTCGCAGCCCGGCGATGATCGCCCGCCTCCTGGCCGTGTACCCGGCCATGCACCTGTCGTGGGGAGCCGGGTTCCTGGCGGGTCCGCCCCGGGGGAGCGGTCGTCCGGCGTCCGGTCAGGACGTCTCGTAGGAGGCCAGGACCTCGTCGGTCGATCCGTCGGCCACGATGCGGCCGTCCTGCAGCCAGATCACCCGGTCACAGGACCGTCTGATCTCCGAGAGGTTGTGGCTGACCAGCAGCACCGTTCCCGCATTGGCCCGGTGCTCGTCGAGCCGCTGGGCGCTCTTCTCCCGGAACCACCTGTCGCCGACGGCGAGTGCCTCGTCGATGAGCAGGATCTCCGGCGAGGTGGCGGTGGCCACCGCGAAGTGGAGGCGGGCCCTCATGCCCGACGAGTAGGTCTCCATCCGCATGTCGATGGCGTCGCCCAGGCCGGTGAACTCGACCACGGCGGGCAGCAGGTCCTCGACGGCGGCCCGGTCCAGGCCCTGGGCCAGAAGCCCGACCTCGATGTTGCGTCGCCCGGTCAGCTGGTTCCGGAGCACGGCCTGCACCCCCAGGAACGTCGGGACGGAGCGGACCAGGATCTCGCCGGCCGAGACCGGGAGCAGCCCCGTGGTGGCCTGCAGCATCGTGGTCTTTCCCGAGCCGTTGGGGCCGACGACGCCCACGCTCTCCCCGACGTGCACGTCGAACGTGACGCCGCGCAGGGCGTGGACCTTCTGGGCGGCGGGTCGCTGGCCGCGCAGCAGGTCGCGTATGAGCGGCCGGTGGGAGC
>DUAC01000166.1 GCA_012961035.1 Acidimicrobiia bacterium | reverse complement strand
CATATGGAGTCGACCGCTGTAACCGTCACCGTTCCCGGAAACGACCTCATGTCGGATCTCGTCGGCGAGAGCGATGTGCTGCTCCGACGTATCGAGGGGGCCTTTCCCGGATCCGAGATCCACGTCCGTGGCAACAGGATCACCATCGACGGACTGCACGCCACCACCGTCCGCCGGGTGTTCGACGAGGTGGTCATCCTCCTGCAGAGCGGATTGCTCGTGGACGAGATGACCCTGGACCGGACGATCGACATGGTCCGGGCCGACGAGTGGCCATCCGAGGTGCTCACCACCGAGATCCTGCGATCCTCTAAGGGCAAGTCGGTAAGGCCCCGGTCGGCCGGCCAGAAGCGTTACGTGGAAGCAGTGGACGACGGGATCATCACCTTCGCCATCGGTCCGGCGGGAACGGGCAAGAGTTGGCTGGCCGTGGCAATGGCGGTCAGGGCCCTGCAGGCCGGGCAGGTTGACCGCATCGTCCTGACCCGACCCCTCGTGGAAGCAGGTGAGCGGGTGGGGTTCCTACCCGGTGACCTGATGGCCAAGGTCGACCCGTACCTGAGGCCCCTCTACGACGCCCTCTTCGACATGGTGGATGCCGAGTCCGCCCAGCGGCTCCTGGACCGTGGGCTGGTCGAGGTGGCACCCCTGGCGTTCATGCGGGGCCGCACGCTCAACAACAGCTTCATCATCCTGGACGAGGCGCAGAACACCACCCCCGAGCAGATGAAGATGTTCCTCACCCGGGTGGGCTTCGGCTCGCGCGTGGTGGTCACCGGAGACATCAGCCAGGTGGACGTCCCCGATGGCCGGAGCGGTCTGGAGGGACTGGAGCCGATGCTGGCCGGAATCGACGGGCTCTCCTTCGTGAGGCTCGGGGCCATCGACGTGGTCCGCCACCGGATAGTCCAGGACATCGTGGAGGCCTACGAGCGGGCCGGAACCGACGGGCCGGGCGACAACGGGGCCAGACGATGAACCGTGGGCGTGATGACGGCGGGGCCTCCGGCGGCCCGACCGTGATCGTGGACGATGAGAGGGAGCCCGGCGGGTCCGACCATGCCGTGGACGTCGACAGGTGGGCTGCTCTGGTGGGCGATGTCCTCGCCGACGAGGGCCTGTCCGGTCGACCGGTGGAGGTTCACCTGCACTTCGTGGACGAGTCGGCGATCGAGGACCTGAACCGCCAGCACATGGGTGGCTCGGGCCCCACGGACGTGCTGGCCTTCCCGGTGGACGACCCGTCAATGGTTCCCGACGGGATCCCGGTGCTGCTGGGCGACGTGTTTGTCTGCCCTTCGGTGGCGGCCCACCAGGCACCCAGCCACGCCGGTGACTACGACTCCGAGATGTCGCTCCTCGTCATCCACGGCGTCCTGCACCTCCTGGGCCACGACCATGCCGAGGCTGCGGAGGCCGAGGCGATGCAGGCCCGTGAGCGGGAACACCTGGCGCGCTACGGGATGGTCCGCCCGTGAGCCTCGGGGTGGGCCTCCTGATCGTCGGGCTGCTCATGGCGGCCAGCGCCGTCCTGGTGGCCACCGAAACCAGCCTGCTGCACATTCGCCGTGCAAGGGCCGAGGTGCTGACCGACCCGAACGGCGATGGCCCGCGGGTCGACGAGCGGGCCGCGGAACTCCTCCGGCTGCTGGACGACCGGGTGCGCGGCCTGGGCCCGGTGCTCTTCCTTCTGATGGCCTTCCGCCTCATCGCAGCCGGCCTCCTGGCCGTGCTGGTGGCCGACGATCACGGCGCCGCATGGGCTGTCGTGGCCATGGTGGTGTTGCTGGTCATCGGCTTCGCGCTGACCGACGTCCTGCCCAGGACCATCGCGTTGCGTTCGACCGACAGGCTGGTCCTCCGACTGGCTCCGTTCGCCCTCGCAATCGGGCGGATCCTGCCGGTCCGGTGGCCGGCACTGGGCCTGGTGGGGTTGGCCGAGCGCCTCCTGCCGCGCCCACTCAGGACGGGTGGACCGATGGTCTCAGAGGAGGAGATGCTGGCGGTCGCAGACAGGGCTCTGGCCTCGCGGTTGATAGATGTCGACGAGCACGACCTGATCGAGTCGGCCATCGCCTTCGGCGACACGCTCGTTCGTGAGGTGATGGTGCCCCGGCCGGACATGGAATGCATGGCTGCTGACCTGACGGTCGCTGAGGCGATGGCGGTGGCGGCCCGCAACGGCCACAGCCGCGTGCCGGTGAACGGCGACGGTGTGGACGACATAATCGGCGTCGTCCATGCCAAGGACCTGGTGCGGGCCCACCTGGAGGGAAACGACGATGCCTTGGTGAGTGGGTTGGCGCGACCGCCCCGCTTCGTTCCCGAGACCAAGCAGGCGGACGACCTCCTCCGGGAGATGCAGGCCGATCGGTACCACCTGGCCATCGTGGTCGACGAGCACGGTGGCACCGCCGGGCTGGTGACCATGGAGGACCTCCTCGAGGAGGTGGTCGGGGAGATCGAGGACGAGTTCGACCAGGCCGAACCCCTGGCCCAGCCCCTCGTCGGTGGCGGACTGCGGGTCCACGGACGGATGCCGATCGACGAGTTGAACGACCTCCTGGGAGAGACACTGCCGACTGGGGACTGGGACACGGTCGGAGGTCTCATCTTCGACGCCCTCGGCCACGTTCCTGTCGTCGGCGAGGGCGTAGAGGTGGCTGGCCGGCGATTCTTGGTGGAGCGGGTCGAGGGTCGGAGGATCACGAGCGTCAGGATCGACGAACCGGGGGAGTCCCCGTGAGCTCGGTGATCGGTGAGGTGTCGGACGGGTACAGGTCTGGCTTCGTGACGATCGTGGGTCGACCCAACGTCGGCAAGTCCACGCTGCTGAACCGCTTCCTGGGGCAGAAGGTGACGATCGTGTCCGACAAGCCGCAGACCACCCGGACCGAGGTCCGCGGGGTGCTCACCCGTCCCGGTCTGCAGGCGGTGTTCTGTGACACCCCGGGCATCCACAAGCCCCGGACGCTGCTGGGCGAGAGGCTGAACCGGACGGCCCGTGCCACCCTCGGCGATATGGACGTGGTGCTGTTCCTCGTGGATGGCGAAGGTGGAATAGGCAGGGGTGACGAGTTCGTCGCTGCGGGCCTGCCGGTGGAGCGCACCGTTCTGGTCGTGAACAAGGCGGACAGGGTGGGTCGGGACCGGGTCGCCGAGCAGCTGCTGAAGGCCAGTGGATTCGGCTTCGATGAGTACTTCCCGATCTCGGCGAAGACCGGAGAGGGCGTCGAGGCGCTGCTGGAGCACGTCCTGGGTCGACTTCCCGAAGGGCCGCAGTTCTACCCGGACGACATGGTCACCGACGTGCCCGAAGCCTTCTGGGTGGCCGAGCTGGTACGCGAGCAGTTGCTGGCGATCGTGAGGGAGGAGCTTCCGCACTCCATTGCGACACGCGTGACCGAGTGGGAGTGGCCCCGGATCCGCTGCGAGATCCTCGTGGAACGCGACTCCCAGAAGGGGATGGTCATCGGAAAGAAGGGTGCGGTCCTGAAGCAGGTCGGGATCGCGGCCAGGGCGCAACTGCCGGAAGGGGCGTTCCTGGAGCTCGTGGTCCGGGTGGACAAGGACTGGCAGCGCCGCTCAAGGGCACTGGATCGGCTCGGCTACTGACCGACCGGGGTGCCTACCGGGTGGATCCCTGCAGGCCCTCCAGGAATGAAGCCACCTCTGCCGGATCCGACGTACGTGCCATGGGTGGCATGGCCTCCAGCAGGTCCCACCGGTAGGACCTGTTCATGGCGAGCCGTTTGTCCAGGACCGCCACGACACCGATGTCGCCTCCGGAGCGGATCAGTCGTCCGGCACCCTGGGCCAGCTCGGTGGCTGCCCGTGGAAGGTCGATCTCCCGGAACGCCCCGTCTCCCACGAGGTCACGCCTGGCGCTCAGCAACGGATCGTCTGGGCGTGGAAACGGAATCCTGTCGATGACCACCAGCGAGAGGCTCGGGCCTGGGACGTCGATCCCGTGCCAGAGCCCCTTCGTGCCGAAGAGGCAGCTCGTCTCGTCCTCGGCGAAGCGTGCCATGAGTAGAGGCCTGGGAAGGTCGTCCTGGTGCAGGATGGTCCACGGGAGCCGGTCCCGGAGCGCCTCGACGGCCTCGTCCAGGGCCCGTCGGCTGGTGAACAGGGCGAGCATCCTCCCACCGGCTGCAACGGCGAGCCGTTCGATCTCGTCGTGGCAGGCCGCCCTGTAGCCGTCCTCGCGCGGGTCGGGTAGCGAGGTGGCGCAGTAGAGGAGCGCCTGTCGTTCGAAGTCGAATGGGCTGCCTACGTCCTCGAACCTGTGCGGGTGGTCGGTCAGGCCCAGACGGGCAGCCAGGTTGGCCGGCACCGTGGCGCTGGTGAGGACCACCGTGCGGTCACCCCAGAGCCTCTGGTCGAGTACCTCGGCCACCTCCACCGGCGCAACGTGGAGCACCGGTCGATCGGAGCGGCTCTCCACCCACGCCACCTTTGATCCGGGCACCGGGCCACCGTCCAGGTCCAGTGCGGCATTCACGTCACCGGAGAGCGTCCCGACTGCCTGGAGGGCGCGGGCCCGACGGGCCGCCACGTCGCCGGGGCCATCGGTCGGGACGTTCATGAGTTCGGAGCGGAGCCGCTCCAGACGGGTCCCGGCCAGTTCGAGTACGGCCCTGAGGTCACCGTCGTCGGCCGGTACCAGCCTCCGGCCCACGTGTCCGATGAGGGCGTCCACAAGACGACCGCCCATCTCGTCGACGTCGGTGGCCGCCTGGGATCCGGTCAGGATCGAGCGTGCGCTGCGGACCAGGACCGTGAAGCGGCTCCCCCGGAGCTCGAACCCGCAGGCCTGGGCGAGGACGTCCTCCGTCTGGTGGGCCTCGTCCAGGATCGCCAGCTGGTGCTCGGGGAGGATCTGACCGTCGGTGGCCACGTCGATCCCGTAGAGGTGCAGGTTGGTGACTACCACGTCGGCTGCGGCTGCCGCAGCACGGGCCTTCTCGGCGAAGCAGTCCCCACCCCGGGGGCACCGGACGGCGCCCGGACACTCGTGGGAGCCCACGCTCACCGCCGCCCAGGTGGCGGGGGTGGGTTGGATGGGAAGGTCGGCCCGGTCACCGGTGTCCGTCACGTCGGCCCAGATGGCAATGGCCTGCAACTGCCCGGCGTCGGCCGTCTCAGCCAGGCCGTCCAGGGTCTGCTGGCCCTCGGAGCCGGCCACCTCGTCCAGCCGTTGGCGGCAGACGTAGTTGGAACGACCCTTCAGGACGGCGAAATTGAACGGGTGGCCGAGGTGTTCGGCCAGGAACGGCAGGTCCTTTCCGGCCAACTGGTCCTGTAGGGCCTTCGTGGCGGTGGCGACGATGGTGGTCTGTCCGGAGAGGATCGCCGGTACGAGGTAGGCCAGCGACTTCCCGGTTCCCGTGCCTGCCCGTATGACCAGGTGGGATCCCTCCTCGATCGCCTCCGCTATCCGACGCGACATCGCCTCCTGTCCCGGGCGACGTTCGCCGCCACCCGGGAGGGCTCCGCAGACCTCCTCGAGGGCGATCGCCGTCTCGTCAGCCCTGCTCATCTGTCCTGCCACAGGCCGGAGGCTACGGCCGGCCTCCAGGTCAGGGGTCGACGCTGGTGGGCCCGACACCGGAGGATCGGCGGTGCCGGGTAGTTTCGTGCCGTGCTTTCATCGGATCTGGACCGGGCCCGAATCCCCGACCACATCGCCTGCGTCATGGACGGGAACGGACGGTGGGCGGAGCAGCGTGGCCTGCCCCGGACCGAGGGTCACACGGCCGGCGAACAGGCCCTGTTCGAGGTCCTGGACGGTGCCGACCAACTGGGCGTCAGGTGGTTCACCGTCTATGCCTTCTCGACGGAGAACTGGCGCAGGCCCGTCGACGAGGTCCAGTTCCTCCTGCGCTTCAACGAGGAGATCCTCCTGAACCGTCAGGAGGAACTCCACGAACGCAACATCCGCATCCGGTTCATCGGACGACAGGACCGGAGGGTTCCGCGTCGACTGGTCCGGCGTATGACGGAGGCCGCTGAGCTGACGCAGGACAACACCGGCCTGACGTTCACGATCGCCTTCAACTACGGCGGTCGGGCCGAGCTCGTGGACGCCGTCCAGCGGATCGTCGACTCGGGGGTGAAGCGCGTGTCGGAGAAGACGATCGCCAGTCACCTCTACGACCCGGAGATGCCCGACCCGGACCTGGTTATCCGGACCTCCGGCGAGTACCGGGTGTCCAACTTCCTGCTCTGGGAGATGGCCTACAGCGAGCTGGTCTTCAGCGAGACGCTCTGGCCCGATTTCAGGCGGGAGCACCTGTACGCGGCGATCAAGGAGTACCAGGATCGTGCCCGCCGCTACGGCGGCGTCGGCGAGGCCGACGGGGACGCTGGAATCCTCGGGTGAGCCTCTACCGCGATGACGGGATCGTGCTTCGTACCTGGCGGCTGGGCGAGGCGGACAGGATCGTCGTGTTGTTCACAGCCGGGCATGGCAAGGTCCGGGCGGTCGCCAAGGGGGTGCGCAGGACCCGGAGCAAGTTCGGCGGACGGCTGGAGCCGACGAGCCACGTCGCAGCCCAGCTCTTCGCCGGAAGGGGAGAGCTGGACATAGTCACCCAGACCGAGACCATCGACCGCTTCGAGGGCCTGCGGCTGGATCCGGACCGTTTCGCCGACGCCTCGGCGCTGCTCGAGGTGGTCGACGTGGTGAGCCTCGACAGGGAGCCCGACGAGCGTCGCTACCGGATGCTGCTGGGCGCGCTGCGGATCCTGGACGAGCGCCCCTCGGCGCTGATAGTGCCGGCCTTCTACCTGAAGTTGCTGGCCAACGAGGGGCTGGCCCCGCAGCTGGACGCCTGCGCGCAGTGCGGGGCCGAGGAATCCCTGGTGGCACTGGACATCGGCGAGGGCGGGGTCCTGTGCGTCGACTGTCGGAGGGGGCGTCCGGTCAGCGAACCGGCCCTGGCCGTGCTGCGGGCGATCCTGGGTGGCGGGTTGACGAATGCGCTGGAGGTGACGGATCCCGGGGTCTGCGGCGAGGTCGACGCCGTTGCCACGGCGATAGCCGAATACCACCTGGAGAGGCGGCTCCGGTCCCGGCGGGTCATGGACCACGCCTGAGGGCATTCGGTCCGACCGGTTGGACGGCTCGGATCAGGGTCGATCCAGATCAGGGACGACTCAGATCAGGTCGTCGCCAGGAATCTGGTCGTTTCCCTGGATCTCGTCCAGCCCGGGCACGAAGAAGGGTTGGCCGGCCCAGCCGCGGTCCACGACCAGCGTCGCTCCGATCCTGTCGCCGATCCGGCGGTGGCCCTTGCTGGCCAGGATCAGCCCAGCCTCGATGATCGGAATGAACGGTATGGGCACCACCCACGGGAGGGTCCGACCGGCGGCGCCACGGAAACCGGGAAGGCCGCCGTCGTAACGGTTCACGACTCGTAGCCCGGTGACGGCCTTGCCGAGGCTGAACCCGGTGGCCATCGTCAGGCCGACCTGGTTCAGGACCATGAGGAGGGTCGCGGTGTAGATCACGGACGGGTTGATGGTCAGGTTTCCGGCCTCGTCCAGGAGCGCCACGCCGCTGCGGTGGATCACCAGGATGATGATTGCCATGAAGAGGCTGTCCAGGATCCACGCCACGAAGCGACGGCTGGCGACGGCCGTCGGGTCGTGGGTGGTGGCGCCACCGCCCCGGAGTCGCTCCATGATGTTCACCGGCCCATTCTGGCCCCGGATCAGGTCGGATCGTCGGCGTTCGCCACGGGGTGCTCCGGTACCCTGCACATCCATGCTCCCCAATGACGAGACGCTCTTCGACAAGGTGGTGAACCTCTCGAAGCGAAGGGGGTTCGTCTTCCAGTCAGCCGAGATCTACGGCGGCTTCCGCTCCACCTACGACTACGGGCCGCTCGGCGTCCTCCTCCTCCGCAACGTCAAGGAGCAGTGGTGGCGGAGCATGGTGCAGCTGCGTCATGACGTGGTCGGCCTGGACGCTTCGATCCTGTCGCCGCCGGCCGTGTGGCAGGCATCAGGCCATCTGGCCAACTTCTCAGACCCGATGGTGGACTGCCGCGAGTGCGGTGCCAGGCACCGTCAGGACAAGCTGGACGACCCGAACGCCTGCCCCTCCTGCGGGAAGTCCGGATCGCTCACCGAGGCACGTGAGTTCAACCTCATGTTCAAGACCCACGCCGGTCCCATGGTGGAGTCCGCTGCCGAGGTGTACCTGCGTCCAGAGACGGCCCAGGGCATGTTCGTCAACTTCGCCAACGTCCTGAACACCTCGCGCAAGAAGCCGCCCTTCGGCATCGCCCAGATCGGCAAGTCCTTCCGGAACGAGATCACGCCCGGCAACTTCGTGTTCCGGACCCGCGAGTTCGAGCAGATGGAGATGGAGTTCTTCGTACCTCCTGAGGACTCCGACGAGTGGTACCACTACTGGTGTGGGGCCCGCATGGACTGGTACCTGGACCTGGGCATGCCCGAGGATCGCCTGCGCCTCAGGGAGCACGACGCCGACGAGCTGAGCCACTACTCCACCGGGACCTCCGACGTGGAGTTCGCGTTCCCGTGGGGTTGGGACGAGTTGGAGGGCATCGCCAACCGCACGGACTTCGACCTGAAGCGGCACGCCGAGAGTTCCGGGACGAAGCTGGAGTACCACGATCCGGCATCGGGCGAGCGGTATGTACCCCACGTGATCGAGCCGGCGGCCGGGGCGACCCGTACCGCCATGGCGTTCCTGATGGCCGCCTACGACGAGGAGGAGGTCAATGACGACGTCCGGACCGTGCTGCGCCTCGACCACCGTCTGGCGCCATACAAGGTGGCGGTCCTACCGCTCTCCAAGAAGCCGGAGCTGATCGAGCCCTCCAACGAGGTCCTGGGGCTTCTGCAGCCGCACTGGATGTGTGACTACGACCAGACCCAGGCGATCGGTAGGCGCTATCGGCGACAGGACGAGATCGGTACGCCGTACTGCGTGACGATCGACTTCGACACGCTCGAGGACCGGGCGGTGACGGTCCGGGATCGCGACTCGATGACCCAGGAGAGGGTGCCGATCGACGGCCTGGTCGACCACATGGCCGGGCGGCTGCCTGCCTGACGGGCCATCCGATCTCCTGACCCGGCTTCCCGGCAGCGTTGCATCCGAGGTGGCGGGCCAGACTGACGTCGTGGAGCACCTGGACGACCTTCGACGCCTCGTCGCTGATGCCGTGGCGGCCGACAGTGCAGAGGCACGCTGGTCTGCCGTCGCAGCCGTGCCCCCGTCACTGGTCGAGTCCCTGCTGCACGCGGGCATGCAGGGCGGAGATGACCTGGAGCTGCTGGGAACCGGTGTGGCGGCCAGTCCGGGTGTGGCCAGCGGGGTCCTGTGCCTGACCGCTGAGGCGGTCCTGGATGCCTCGGACCGTGGTGAGGCCGCCGTGCTCGTACGCGAGGAGACGACTCCGGCCGACGAGATCGGAATGCAGCTGGCCGAAGGCATCGTGACGGCCCGTGGTGGCATGGCGAGCCACGCCGCCGTGGTCGCACGCGGCTGGGGTGTGCCCGCAGTGGTGGGCCTGAGCGACCTCCTGGTGTCCGGTGACCACGTCGTCCTGGGGGGTCGTCGTATCGACGAGGGCTCACCCATCTCGTTGGACGGCACGACCGGCGATGTGTTCGCGGGGGCAGCCGGGGTGGCCGCGGCCGCCGAGGTTCCCGAGCTGGACGTGCTGCTGGGATGGGCCGACGAGGTGCGCGGCGACCGGGTCGGGGTGAGGGCCAACGCCGATCGGGCTGACGACGCCGCCCGGGCCAGGGCCTTCGGGGCCGAGGGGATCGGCCTCTGTCGCACAGAGCACATGTTCCTGGGCGACCGCCTTCCGATCATCAGAAGGTTCATGTTGGCGACGGACCCGGACGAGGAGGCGGCAGCGCTCGATGAGCTGGGTGCCGTGCAGCGCCTCGACCTGGCTGGGGTTCTGGAGGCCATGGCGCCCCTGCCGGTCACCGTCCGCCTGCTGGACGCTCCACTTCACGAGTTCCTCGGCGATGACTCACCGTTGGGTTCCGAACACAATCCGATGCTGGGAGAGCGTGGCATCCGGTTGGCCGTGATGCGCGAGGGCCTCTACCGCATGCAGACACGTGCCCTGCTGGCCGCCATGGCCGACGTGCGGGAGTCCGGGAGCCACCCGAACGCAGGGGTGATGCTTCCGCTGGTGTCCACCTCGGCCGAACTGGAGCTTGTCCGGGGCTGGGTGCTGGACGAGATCGCCGCTGCGGCTCCAGCGGAGCCACCTCTGGTCGGCACCATGATCGAGACGCCGAGGGCCGCCCTGCTGGCCGGCGAGATGGCCCGACACGCCGACTTCTTCTCCTTCGGCACCAACGACCTCACCCAGATGGTGTTCGGGTTCAGCCGCGACGACGTCGAGCAGCGGATCATGGGGGAGTACCTCTCCAGGGGCCTTCTTCCGGACAACCCGTTCGAGAAGTTGGATCCGGGTGCGGTGGCTCCGCTGGTGGCAGCGGCGACGAGGGCCGGACGCCTGGCCCACCCGGACCTCGAGGTGGGTGTGTGCGGTGAGCACGGCGGAGATCCGACGTCCATCCACCTGCTCGTGGCGGCCGGGATCGACTACGTGTCCTGTTCGCCGTTCCGGGTGCCGGTGGCCCGGCTGGCCGTGGCCCAGGCACTCATCTCGCTCGACGCCTGAGCATCCCGGTTGCCGGGATCCGGTCCGGGGAAGAGGGTGGCTCACCGGAGAGGCGGCCGGAGGCCGGTGGTACGTTCGCCCCATGGGCATCGTGGACGACGACGTGAGACGTGTCCGCGACGAGACCGACATCATCCGGATCATCACGGAGCACACGCAGCTCAAGAAGCAGGGCTCCCAGTGGATGGGGCTCTGCCCGTTCCACGGCGAGAAGTCCCCGTCGTTCTCCGTCAACGCCGAGAAGGGCGTCTACTACTGCTTCGGTTGCCAGACGAAGGGTGATGCCATCGACTTCGTGCGCGAGGCGCTCGGCCTCGACTTCGCCGGGTCGGTCGAGTTCCTGGCCTCCAAGGCGGGCATAGCCCTGCGGTACACCGATCGCAACGAGGGTCGCAGCCGAAACCGCCGAAGGGAGCATGCGGGGCACGTCGGGAAGGCGGTGGAGTTCTACCACCAGCGGCTGCTGGAGGATCCGGCGGCCCGTCCGGCACGCGACTACCTCCGATCGCGGGGCTACGGCGGCGACGTCGCCCGGCGATTCAACATCGGGTGGGCTCCGGACGAGTGGTCGGAGCTGTCACGCCACCTTCGCCTGGCCGACGAGGATTGGACGGCCACCGGCCTGGGTGGCCTCAACAAGAGGGGCGGCCAGTACGACTTCTTCAGGGCCCGAATCCTTTTCCCGATCTTCGATGCCCAGGACAACGCCATCGGCTTCGGGGGGAGGAAGCTCCCCGACGGGGAGGGACCCAAGTACAAGAACACCTCGGACGCCGCTGAGTTCTACTCCAAGGGCCAGGTGCTCTACGGGCTGAACTGGGCCAAGGCAGAGGCCAGCCGTATGGACGAGCTGGTGGTCTGCGAGGGCTACACGGACGTGATCGGCTGCCACCTGGCTGGCATAGAGCGGGCGGTGGCCACATGCGGAACGGCCCTCACCCCGCAGCACGCCCGGGCCATGGCACGTTTCTCCAAGCGCATCGTCCTGGCGTTCGATGCCGACGGTGCCGGGCAGGCGGCCGCAGAACGGGTCTACGAGTGGGAAGAGGAGTTCGGCCTGAGGTTCGCCGTGGCGGCCCTACCCGAGGGCAGCGATCCCGGTGACCTGGCCGGAAGCGACCCGGAGGCGCTGCGGGCGGCGATCGAGGGGGCACGCCCGTTCCTGGAGTTCCGGGTGGATCGGGAGCTGGGCCGCGGCGACCTGGGATCGGCGGAGGGTCGTGTCCTGGCTGCCACCGCAGCGATGCGCCTGGTGGTGGAGCATCCGGACTCGCTGGTGCGCGACCAGTACGTGATGCGGATCGCGGATCGTTGCATGGTGAGCGCCGACGAGGTCCGGCGTCGCGGCGAGCGGCCGGCTTCCGGGTCGGGGGAGCGGGGACGCAGGGTCGGCGTGGACACGGGTTCCCGTGTGGTCGGGCCGGGTCACCTCACCCCGGAGCACCAGGCGCTGCGTCTACTCGTACACAGGCCGGAGGAGATCCGCGACCACCTGGTGGCCGCACTCTTCGACGACCCGTTGAACCGGGCGGCCCTCGGGGCCCTCTGCGACCACGAGGACCTCCATTCGGCCATGGAGGCGGGTGACGGCGTGGTCGCCGACCTCCTGGGCCGGCTGGCGGTCCAGGATGCTTCCGATGACGAGCCGCGGGGCATCCTGTCGCGACTGCTCTTCCTGGCGGCGGAGCGCGCTGCCGTCGCCCTTGAGGCGGAGGCCCGTCTCTCCGGCGACCTGGCTACCTACCAGCCGTCGATCTCGTACCTGCGCACCTGGATAATCGGGCTGCGGGAGGCGCCCTCCGATCTCGCCACCATCCAGCCACTACTACGGTGGTTGGTGGACTACTCGGAGGGGAGGGTTGATGCCTGAGACGACCTCCGGGCTTTCAAGTTGGTCCGGAGTTTCGGCGCACGAGGTTGCCCGCCTGCTCCGACGCGGTCGTGCCCGGGGAAGGCTCACCCTCGACGAGGTGCTCGATGTCGTCAGGGACGCCGAGTTGACCACGGACCTGATCGTGGACATCCGCTTTTCGTTGCGGACCGAGGGCATCGAATTCGATGAGACGGTCGCCGTGGAGGCCGATACCGACGAGGTGATGCGCCTGGTGAGGGCCAGCCGGGGCGAGTACAAGGTACGGCCGGAGTCCGGTTCCGACCAGGGTTCGGCGAGCGACTCGACCCGCCTCTACCTACGGGAGATCGGCCAGGTGGCGCTACTCACCTCCGCCGACGAGGTGGAGCTGGCGGGGGCCATCATCGACGGCAATGAAGCCGAGGCGCAACTGGCCGAACTGGCTGCATCAGGTGGACTGGACAAGGTCGACCGTGCTGAGGTCGCACGGCTACGCCGGCGACAACGTCGGGGCGACAGGGCCCGGGACCGGCTGACCCGGGCGAACCTGCGTCTCGTGGTCTCGGTGGCCAAGAAGTTCGGCGGGCGGGGCCTGCCACTCCTGGACCTGTTCCAGGAGGGCAACCTGGGGCTGATGCGGGCCGTCGAGAAGTTCGACGCCAGCAAGGGCTTCAAGTTCTCCACCTACGCCACCTGGTGGATTCGACAGGCCATAACCCGGGCGATTGCCGACCAGTCGCGCACCATCCGGATACCGGTCCACAAGGTGGACGCCATGAACCGTGTGCTGAGGGCCCAACGTGACCTGGCCCAGGAACTGGAGCGCGAGCCGTCACACTCCGAGATCGGCGACCGGGCGGTCCTCGACCCAGGCGAGGTAGAGAAGCTCCTGCGCCTCGCCAGCGAGCAGGACAACCCCCTCTCCCTGGATTCACCGATGGGCAACGAGCGGGACGTCAGCCTGGCGGACCTCGTGCCGGACATAACGGCCATTGCCCCGGCGGATGCCGCTGCCCGCCGACTCCTGGGAGATGCGGTCCTGGCCTCCCTGGAGGACCTGGACGATCGGGAGAAGGACGTCGTCCGGATGCGCTTCGGCCTGGACGGTGAGCAACCGCGGACACTCGAGGAGGTGGGGAAGCACTTCGGGGTGACGCGTGAGAGGGTGCGCCAGATCGAGGCCCGGACCATGGCCAAGCTGCGGCATCCCCACCGCTCCCAGAAGCTCCGCGACTACCTGGAGGAGGGCTGAGGCGGGTCCCTTTTGGGCCCTTTCCGGGATCCCGGGACGGGGGTCGCTCTGGTATCGTGGCGCTCGCCCTTTCCGGGGTAGCTCAGCTGGCAGAGCGTCGGACTGTTAATCCGCAGGTCGTGGGTTCGATCCCCACCCCCGGAGCCAT
>DUAC01000165.1:449-2398 GCA_012961035.1 Acidimicrobiia bacterium | reverse complement strand
GGGTTGAAGTCTGTGACCCATCACCCCAAAAGAACCGAAAACGAATCCCGGAGAACAATCCCCCACCCCCGTCGACGGCCGCTATGCACCGTTACAACCCAGACAGCGAGGCGGCGGAGTCGCCGAACGGAGACCGGGCGGACGGGGAAAGAGGCTCCGGTACCAGGTCGTCCGGGCTATCCGATCCGGCGGCATGAACCCATCCAGTCAGAATCCGGAGAAGCCGCCACGATTAGCGTGCCTCGATGGCCCAGCCGACCCCCGAACGGATACCCCTACCCGTCTACGCCCTGTTGTTCGCCTTCTTCCTGACGGCGTTCGCCAAGATCGGCCAGATCACGATCATCGGCAAGCAGGTCTACGACATGACCGGGCGGGAACTCGACCTGGGCCTCATCGGCCTGGCCGAGTTCCTCCCGGCGATGCTGCTGGCTCCGTTGGTGGGCGCCCTCGCCGACCGTGTCGACCGGCGCAAGATGTTCGCCCTTGCCCTGACGGGCGAGGCCACAGCATCTGCGCTGCTGTTCTGGTACGCCTCGACCGACCCGACTTCGGTGCGCCCGATCTTCGGACTGGTGTTCCTCTTCGGCATCTGTCAGGGGTTCAGCACACCCTCGGGCCGGGCCCTGCCGATCGACATGTCACCCCCGGTGCTGGTGCCTCGTGTCGTTGCCCTCGAGCACGTCGCGTTCCAGGCGGGCCTGATCGCCGGCCCGGTCGCCTTCGGGTTCCTGTTCGTCGTCGGCGAGCCGATCCCCTACCTGACTGCCGCCATGACACTCGCGTCAGCGGTCCTCATCCTGACCATCATCCCGAGCTCCCCGGTACGTCGGCTGGAGACCGTGGGAGTACGCCAGGCCGTGGTCGACGCCATCCTCGGCATGCGCTTCATCCGCCGTACCCCGGTCCTATTCGCCGCTATCAGCCTGGACCTCTTCGCGGTTCTCTTCGGTGGCGCCGTCGCTCTGCTACCAGCCATTGCCGAGGACCGCCTGGGCGTCGGTGCGGTCGGCCTGGGTTGGCTGCGGGCCGCCGTCGGCATCGGGGCGGGCATCGTGGCGGTCACCCTCTCAATCAGGCCTCTCCAACGCCATATTGGCCGGACACTGCTGGCCGTGGTGACGCTGTTCGGAGTCGGGACGATCGTCCTTGGCCTCAGCCGCAACTACGTCGTGGCCTTCGTTGCCCTCATGGTGCTGTCCGGCGCCGACGCCGTGTCCATGTTCATCCGATTCACGATCGTCCCCCTGGCCACACCCGAGAACATGCGGGGTCGCGTGCTGGCGCTGGAAAACGTGTTCATCGGGGCGTCCAACGAGTTGGGTGCGTTCGAGTCGGGCGTCACGGCCGCCCTGCTGGGCCTCACCGGAGCCGTGGTGTTCGGCGGCGTCGGAACCCTGGCAGTGGTGGCCGTGTGGTGGTTCTGCTTCCCGGCCCTGCGCGACGTCGACCGCTTCGACGAGGTGCGCGATCCGAGACCGATCGAGTGACCTGTCCCGACAGGCAGGGTCAGGCCGTCGGACGCTCCAATGAGTGCACCGGGTGGCCCGATCGGTCGGCCTCGTGACTTTTCCTGCGACGAGGGCCTTGGCCGTCAACCGACCCTGGACAGCAGAATGGCCCGGAATCGTTGTGATTCCGGGCCTTTCGCTTGGTGGCGGGGGCAGGATTTGAACCTGCGACCTTCGGGTTATGAGCCCGACGAGCTACCAGACTGCTCCACCCCGCAGACGGAAGGGTAACGGCGGGCTGGTCCGGCGCCTCCTAAGGGGCGGCACTGTGGCACTCGACCGTTTCAGCAGCCGACCGGATGAATCGCGTGGAGTCAGCCCCGGTCCTCATCCAGGGCCTCTTCCGTCGTCATCGTCGACGGGTACCGCTCCCCGCCCAGGAACCTGGCGAAATCTGCGCTCAAATCCTCTGTGGAGACGTCCATGGCACAACGGTAG
>DUAC01000165.1:0-278 GCA_012961035.1 Acidimicrobiia bacterium | reverse complement strand
AGCCCGGCGTTCGTCCACGAGGTGACAAGCGGGACGCCGGGAGTCGGCTGGGTCCAGGCCACGATGCGCAGTCGGTCGACAGCCGGCTCGTGGTCCAGTCCCAGGCGCCAGCTCATCTCGTCGATCGCGGCCATGTCGGCCCGCCCGTCGGCGACGGCACGCATGGACCCACGGTGGGACCCTGTGGTCACCTCCCCCCCAAAGAACCGACCGTCAACGGCCAGGGGGGCGATCTCGGCCACCAGTGCCCAGTGGCCCGACTGCGAACGGTGGCCGTT
>DUAC01000164.1 GCA_012961035.1 Acidimicrobiia bacterium | reverse complement strand
CCGATTCATTTCCACCAAGAAGGTAGTTCCAATGGCGCGTACAAAGATGTCCGATTCCGAGAAGTCCGAGGTGGCGGCAGTCCGCGACTACCTGAAGGCACTGGAACAGAACGCCCCACGGCGGGGCCGGAGGCGCACGGCGGAGAGCGTGGGCCGCCAACTCGCCACCCTGGAAGGCGAGATGGCGGGAGCCTCCGTCACCAGGCGACTCAGCCTCATCCAGCAGCGGATTGACCTGGAGGCGGACCTGGAGGCCCTTTCCCAGGCTGCATCGGTCGACCTGACGGCACTCGAGGCCGGGTTCGCCACCTACGCCGCGGCCTACGGTGGCCGTCGGGGGATCTCCTACGCCGCCTGGCGTGAGGTCGGCGTGTCGTCGACGACCCTCAAGTCGGCCGGCATCCGCCGCAGCGCCTGACCGTCACGGCACCCCACCTGCCCGGAAACGGAGCAGGCCGGCTTCAGGCGGCGTCCAACAGCGACCCGATGAGGACAGCTCCATCGGCGCTACCCAGGAGCTCGTCGCAGGCTCGCTCCGGGTGGGGCATCAGACCGACCACGTTTCGCCCCTCGTTGCAGACACCGGCAATATCGTCCACGGACCCGTTCGGGTTGTCGACGTAGCGCAGCACGATCCTGTCCTCGTCCCTCAGCCGGGCGAGCGTCTCGTCGTCACAGGTGTAGTTGCCCTCGAAGTGGTTGATCGGCACCGACAGCTCGGTGCCCACCGGGACACGACCGGTCAGGATCGACGCCGAGGTCTCCACCCGGAGCACCGTCGGCTGGCAGAGGAACTTGAGGCCGGAATTCTTCTGCAGGGCCCCGGGCAGCAACCCCGCCTCGGTGAGCACCTGGAAGCCGTTGCAGATTCCCAGCACCGGACCACCGTCGGCTGCGAAACCGGCCACAGCACCCATCATCGGAGAGAAGCGGGCTATCGCACCCGGACGCAGGTAGTCGCCGTGGGCGAAACCGCCGGGGACGATCACGGCGTCCACCCCGCCGATGTCGTCGTCGGCATGCCACAGCAGCCGTCCCTCACCCCCCATGCGTTCCACGGCGAAGACCGCGTCCATCTCACAGTTGGTGCCGGGGAAGACCACGACGCCGACGGTCTTGGCCATCAGGCGGAGCCGCCGACCGGCGACACCGACACGGAGGCATCCTCGATCACCGGGTTGGTGAGGAACGAGGCACAGAGGTCCTCGGCGAGGGTCGTGGCCTCGCCGACATCAGCCGCAGCGATTGTGAACCTCACCGTCTTGCCCACGCTGACACCGGTCACCCCGTCGAAGCCCAGCGCCGGCAGCGCCCTCTCGATCGTGGCCCCGGCCGGGTCGGCGATGCCGCCCCGCAGCCTTACGTCCACCAGCACGTCGAACTCCATCATGTCCTCCTGTTCCAGCACCCGGTCAGCCACCGGCTCCGGGCCAGTCGGCGAAGGACCGGCCTGTGATTCGTTCATAGGCCTCCACGTACCGTGAGGACGTGGCCGCTACCACGTCCTCGGGGAGGGGCGGGGCGGGCGGCTGCTTGCCCCAGTCCAACGCATCCAGATGGTCCCTGACCGGCTGCTTGTCGAACGATGGCGGCGTCGCCCCGGGGGCCCAGGCCTCGGCAGGCCAGAAACGGGACGAATCCGGGGTGAGAACCTCGTCGGCCAGCACCAGGCGTCCGTCCACCATGCCGAACTCGAACTTCGTGTCGGCAATCAGGATTCCCCGCTCGGCCGCCCACTCGGCACCCTGCTGATAGCAGGCGAGGGAGGCCGCGCGAGCGAGTGCGGCGACCTCGCTGCCCACCAGGCCCACGGCCTCCTCATACGAAATGTTCACGTCATGGCCCTCGTCGGCCTTGGTGGACGGGGTGAACACCGGCTCGGGCAGGCGGTCGGCCTCCAGGAGGCCCTCGGGCATGGACCCGCCGTGCATGGTCCCGGACGTCCGGTACTCCTTCCAGGCCGACCCGGTGATGTAGCCCCTGACGATGCACTCGATCGGAAGCATCTCTGCCCGTCGGCAGAGCATGGTCCGGCCCACCAGATCGGCAGGCACCACGCCCCCCAGGACCTCAGCCAGGTCTCCGGCTCCGGTAGAGATCAGGTGCCCCGGCACGAGGTCCGCGAACCGCTCGAACCAGAAGGCGGTCATCGCCGTGAGGACCCGGCCCTTGTCGGGAATCGGCTCCTCCATCACCACGTCGAACGCCGAGATGCGATCCGACGTGACCATCAGGAGCCGACCGTCACCTGCGTCGTAGACGTCACGGACCTTGCCCGAGTGGAGGAGTGGCAGGTCGCCCGTCGGGTTCATCATGGCTCCAGGGGGCGGTCGCGGGTCAGAGGATCGGTTCGGGATCGTAGGCCGCAGCCCACGGGCGTGCGGCCACCACCACGGCGACGCGCTCCACGACGGCCGCCACCTGTGCCGGGGCAT
>DUAC01000163.1 GCA_012961035.1 Acidimicrobiia bacterium | reverse complement strand
ATCCGCCCTATGCCACGGCGATGTGCGGCCTGATTGATCCGACGATTCCGCCGATCGACCAGGCGACGGCACGCTTCTGGGGTCGCACCGTCTACGACCTGGAGATCGGTGGGCCACCGGACGATCCGGCTGAGGGCGTCCGGGTGGCCAATGCCATGGTGGGCAAATCGGTGATGATGATGGGCAACCACGGCGTGACGGTGGTGGGCGAGACCGTGGCCCACGCCTTCGAGGAGCTGTACTACCTGGAGCGGGCCTGCCGTAGCGTCGTCCTGGCGCTCAGCACGGGCAGGCCGCTGCGGGTCATGGACGACTCCCTGGCCTCCAGCATCGCCGAGATGTGGACCCGGTTCACCGACCAGGGCGTTGCACACTTCGCCGAGCAGAAGGCACTCCTGGACCGCCACGACCCCGGATACCGGGACTGACATGGGCGACGTCGGGGCCGCGGGAGCAGGCCGTGGCTGACCTTCAGGGCGACGCCGAACTCCGGGTCGCCAACCGGGCGTTGCTGGAGCACGTCATCTCGTTGTTCGGTACCGAGCGGGCCGCCGAGCTGGCCGACTGCTACACGTCGGACTGGGTCCTGGAGCTGCCGTTCTCCGACCCGCCCCGCCGGCTGGAGGGCGGCTCCGAGGTCCGGGACTACCTGGCTTCCAAGCTGGGGATCTTCGTCTTCACCCTCTCGCTGACGGCGGTTCACGAGTGCATCGACCCGGACCTGCTGGTCGCCGAGTACGAGAGCGACGGACACGTGGCGCACACCGGCAAGCCCTACCGCAACGCCTACATCGCCCTCTGGCGGTTCCGTGACGGGAAGGTCTGCGGCGTGAAGGAGTTCCCCAACCCGATGGTCGCCGCCGAGGCGCTCATCCCGGGACCGGCCGACGGGTGGGAGGGCGACAACCTTCCCGACGACGAGGAGGAGTGACGGCCCCGGAGGGCACTGTCCACCGGCCTCCGTTCCCGATCGGATGGTTCGCCGTGGCCGCCCTGGACGAGGTACCCGTCGGGGCGCTCATGCCCCTGGCCGCCTTCGGTCGTGACCTGGCGGTGGGCAGCGCCCCGGGCGGTCGGGCACTGGTCACCGACTCGGTCTGCCCGCACCTCGGAGCGGACCTGGCCGCAGGAGGACGAATCGACGACGGCCAGGTGGTCTGCCCGCTGCACGAGTGGTGCTTCAGCCACGCAGGGGCCTGCGTCTCGAGTGGTTCCGAACCGCTGCCGGCTGCCATCAGCCTCCGTGTCTGGCCCACCGAGGTGGTCGGTGGCACCGTGCTGGCCTTCAACGGTCGGGACGGCGAGGTGCCCGCCGCAGGCCCACCGGACCTGGCATCCGGCGGGGGCGGGGAGGACCGGGTGGGGGGCCGCGATGGCCACCCCGAGGATGTGGTCGTCGACCTCCTGCTCGCCGCAGGGGTCACCGACGGGACGGCCGATGGCGACAGGTGGTCGGCGAGGGCCGGTGACGGGGCCACGGTCGTCGTCCACGGTCCGGGCACCGTCGAGCACCGTCGCTCGGACGGGACCACCGACGTGGTGTACGTGACGCCGGTCGACGGCTTCGCGGTGCTGGTGCGTTCCGCCGGTCCGTCGCCGGGCATCGCCACGGCTTCTGACCGTCCTGCGTCCGCTGCGACCGGCGACCTGCCCGGGTTCCGCTCCTGGTACCGGCGCTTCGACGCTTCGTCCGCACCCCGGCCCAGACCGGTCAGGTCAGGTCGGCGGAACCGACGGGACGCCCCGGCCGGTTGAACCGGGATCAGTCGGTACGGGCGACGAAGCCCTCCATGCCATATGGCCTGTACGGGCCGACGCAGAGCTGTTCCAGGACCCCGATCCCCACCCGGTCGCCCATGGTGGCCCTGACCAGGTGCTGGCAGTGCTGGTTCTCGTAGGCCTGGTCGTCGACCTCGTCCATGTTCCACGATTCGCTGGCCATGGCCAGGTCGCCCTTCCACGCCCCGTGGCCCCACTCGGGGTGGTGGTAGCCGATGCCCTTCATCCTGAAGGTGAAGATCTTCTCCAGGTGGAACTCGTGGAGGGTCCCGTCGTCCACCGCGACGAAGGACATGTCCGCCGTGTGCGCCATCCGGCTGCCGTCCTCGAACTGCAGGCGGTGCTCGTGGGACCGCATGTGCCGGGCGGCCGGGTCCTCGATGCCGGGCAGGTCCTCGAGGGTGTCGTAGGTGGGTAGGAGCGCCCCGACGCTGGACAGCGGTCGGCCCAGCGAGTCCTCGAACAGCTGGTAGTGCACGCAGATGTCGTCGAAGTTGAGCGGCGCCCACAGGAAGAACATGGAGTTGCGGGCCGGGGGAGCCGGGGCTCCGCGCCTGTCACCTCCGTCGAGGGGACGGATGCCCCACGAGCGGTCCTTGGTCCCCCGGGTGGTGGCCGGGTCGAACTGGATCCTCCGGCCGTCGAACTGGATCCAACCGGACCACCGGCCCAGCTGCGTGAAGCGTGTGGTGTCCATGACCCTGCGGATGTCACCGCCCCAGTAGTGGCGGGGTTCCTCGACGTTGCCGGTCCGACCCTCGAAGGTCAGGTCGCAGGAGAAGTCGGTCTCGTTCTCCTCCAACACGATCCGACAGGAGCGCATGGGTTCCAGGATCTCGATACGGAACGGCCCGACCTGCTGGTCGGCGGGGTCACCCTCGGCCCTGCACGAGGCGTGGAAGGCGTGCTGCACGCCGTCGATGGCGATGCTGATCCCGCAGTCCCGGATTCCGAGGTGCGGGTAGTGGGCCGTGCCGATGCCCAGGTACATGTCGCCGGCCGTCGAGTAGCAGTTGAACCAGTACCGCTCGTAGACGTCCTTGTCGCTGGATGCAGGTGTGGCCAGCGGGTCGGGGGTCTGGTGGATCGGGTAGTCGTCGAACTTCGAGAGCACGGGTGGTGGCTCCTTGCTGGGTCGGGGGTCCTTGTGCGCTACCGGGTCGGGTGGGCCATGGTTCGGTCGGTCAGGGCCTGAGGGCCGGTCCGCCTCGTTCGCCGGGCCAGCGCGAGCCGCCGATGGTGTCGGCGAACGGCCAGAATGCCTCTGGGTCCAGCGGGCCGGCGTTGGTTATCTCCCGTGCCTTGTGGCGTGAGGTGACCAGCCGGGCGTCGACGAGCTCCTCACAGGGCAGCAGCTCGGTGTAGGGGTCCCAGGGGCTGTCCCTCAGGGTCAGGTCGCCGTCCAGCAGCTCGATGTGGACCGGCTCGCTGACCTGGTGGACCCGGACCACGTGGGGTGGGAAGTCCCACTCCCGCTCGCCACCCCCGATGGCCCGCGAGTACTTGGTCCACCACTCGTTGTGCTCCACGTCGGCCCCGTCTGGCTCCACCTCGCCGGTCACCGTTCCCCGGAACTCCATGAAGGTGTAGCCCTGATGCGTGCAGGTGGCCTCGATGCGGTCCCCGAGCCGGAAGTAGCGGGTCGTGCAGGGGAACTTGGGCTGCCCGTTGGTCTCGGCGCTGATGAAGATGGCCGCCTCCTGGTCGATGCCGATGCCCAGGGAGTACTGGCCGACGATGCCGTTCCATTCGGCGTCCACCTTGGTGGAGACGCCGTACTCGGGCTCGTTGCGGATCGGAACGCAGTAGACGCCCAGGTACACGTACGGGCTGTCCACCGGGTTGATGCCGGGTGGGAGCAGGGCGGCGACCCTGGCCGGGTCGGTGCGGTACCGGATGTTCAGCTTCGGGAAGCTGGATATCTCACCGGGTCTGGCTGTGGGGGTGTCGGACACGGATCCTCCGGGGAATGGGCGCCTGGTCGTGTCCAGCCTGTCCGATGGTCGGGGCCGAGGCCCAATCGGTCGCCCTCTCGGGCTGATGTCGCCCGGGAGTGGCTCACATGCCTCGGCGGCGGGCCTCCTTGGCGGCCAGCTTGGCGGACATCTTCACGTCGTTTCGCTCCACTGCGGTCTTGGCCGCCAGCATGACCATCTGCACCACGGTGAAGACGATGGACAGCAGCACCAGCACCGGCCACCCCAGGACCAGCCCGGCGACGAGGGCCACGAGGCCCAGGACTGTGGCTATGAGCATGGGCTGCACCCTAGGCCTGCGACGCCTGACCGGGCCGCCCCACCATGGGCACCTGGTATCCGGGCCTCAGTGTGGGCCGGTGGTCCGGCCTGGAGGGTCCCGGGGGAAGTCACCTGCCGCCCGACGTAGCGCCACGAGGGCCGTGTCGGTCCGGGAGGTCTCGAGGTCGGACATGCCGTCCAGCCCGTAGCCGATGTCGGCCAGGGTGGCGGCCGCAGCGGTGACCACCGCCCGTCCGGCGTCGGTCAACTGGGCGAGGGTGGTGCGGCGATCGGTGGGGTGGGGTACCCGGGCCACCAGGCCGTCGGCCTCCAGCCGGTCGATGGTGTTGGTGACGCTGGTCGGGTGGACCTGGAGCCGGTCGCCGATCTTTCCGAGGGGGAGGGAGCCGGTCCGGCTGAAGGACAGGAGAGCGAGGGCCTCGAAGCGGCTGAAGACCAGGCCGTGTGGTTCGAGGGCGGCGTCGATCCGCTGCAGGAGGATCTGGTGGGCCCGCGTGATCGAGGTGGCCGCCGACATCCGGTCGGCGGCCATCCAGCCGTGTGCCTCCCAGTTGCGTCGGGCCTCGGCTATCGGATCGAAGGAAAGTGGCACGCCGACAGTCTAGGAGTAGGCCACCAAATGGTAGGGTGACAAATAGTCGGAAGTCCGAGTAATCTTGCGGAATGGCGAACCCCGACTCCCGGCCCGACTCCGACTCCGGACCCGGCTTCCGAACCCTCTCGGGGATACCGGTGGACAGCGTCTACGGCGACGGGCCGCTCCCCGGCGAGTTCCCCTACACCCGTGGCGTGCATGCCGAGATGTACCGGTCCCGCCTCTGGACCATGCGGATGTTCGCCGGCTTCGGGACAGCCGGCGACACGAACGCCCGCTTCCACGAGTTGCTCCGTGCCGGAGGCACAGGCCTTTCGACAGCGTTCGACATGCCGACCCTCATGGGCCGCGACTCCGACCACTCCTGGGCATTGGGCGAGGTCGGTAGGGCCGGTGTGGCCGTCGACACCGTGGAGGACATGGTCGACCTGTTCGCCGGCATCGACCTGGGGGCCGTCTCCACGTCGATGACCATCAACGGTCCGGCACCGATCCTGCTGGCCATGTACGTGGCGGTGGCCGAAGAGGCCGGCGTCGAACGGGCCCGCCTCTCCGGCACCCTCCAGAACGACATCCTGAAGGAGTACCAGGCCCAGAAGGAGTACGTATTCCCGCCCCGCCCGTCGGTGCGCCTGGTCACCGACGTGATCCGGTTCACCACCGCTGAGATGCCCCGCTGGAATCCTGTGTCGATCTCCGGCTACCACATCAGGGAGGCCGGTTCCACGGCCGCCCACGAGCTGGCCTTCACCCTGGCCAACGGCTTCGCATACGTGGAGGCGGCCATGGCGGCCGGCCTTGCGGTCGACGACTTCGCCCCCCGCCTGAGCTTCTTCTTCAACAGCCACAACGACTTCTTCGAGGAGGTTGGCAAGTTCCGGGCCGCTCGCCGCATCTGGGCCACCTGGATGCGCGACCGCTACGGCGCCACCGACGAGCGGAGCCTGAAGCTGCGATTCCACACCCAGACCGCCGGCGTCTCGCTCACCGCCCAGCAGCCCGAGGTGAACATCGCGCGCGTGGCCCTGCAGGCCATGGCAGGCGTGATGGGTGGCACCCAGAGCCTCCACACCGACAGCCACGACGAGGCCCTGGCCCTCCCCAGCGAGGAGGCGGCCCGCATCGCCCTGCGCACCCAGCAGGTGATCGCCCACGAGACCGGGGTGGCCCACGTGGCCGATCCGCTGGGCGGCTCGCACTACGTGGAGTGGATGACCGACGAGATGGAGCGGCGGGCCACGGACGTGTTCGTCCACCTGGAGGACCTGGGCGGCGGATCCATCCTGGAGGGCGTCTACGCCGGGATCGAGAGCGGCTGGTTCGCCGGCGAGATCGCCGACGCCGCCTACCGCTACGAGCGCGAGGTGAACGCCGGAGAACGGATCGTCGTCGGGGTCAACGCATTCACGGAGGGGAACGACGCCGAACGGGCGAAGTTGCTGCGAATCGGCCAGGACACCGAGGACCTCCAGTTGAAGCGCCTCGCCGGCGTGAAGCAGGCACGGGACGACCGTGCGGTCGCCGACTCGCTCCGCCGCATCGTGGCCGACGCTGGGGACCCCACCACGAACCTCATGCCGGCCCTCATGGACTCAGTCAGGGTGCGTACGACGGTGGGGGAGATCGTAGAGGCCCTGGAGGGCGTGTTCGGTACGTACGTCGAGCAGGCGGTCATCTGATGGCCGACGCCACGCCGGTCCGGGTGGTGCTGGCCAAGCTGGGCCTGGACGGACACGACCGCGGCCTGAAGGTGGTTGCCAGGATGCTGCGGGACGGTGGCATGGAGGTCATCTACCTGGGGTTGCGCCAGACCACGTCAAGCATCATCGACGCCGTCGAGCAGGAGGACGCCGACGTCGTCGGGATCTCGATGCTGAACGCCGGCCACCTCACGCTGGGCCCCCTCATGGTCGACGCCCTGGCCGATGCCGGCCTGGACGTGCCTGTGGTGATCGGCGGCATCGTTCCGGACGAGGACCTCCCGACGCTGGCAGCCGCCGGTGTTGCCGGGGTGCTGGGTCCCGGCTCGCCTGCCGCCGATGTCGTGGCATGCGTCCGGGCCGCCGTGGCCGGCCGCGGACGCTGACCGGAGCCACCCCATGGCACCCGTGGCCGACCGGACCGTCCCGGAACTCGTCGCTGCGGCGCGTGGCGGCGAGCTGCGGGCCACCGCCCGCCTGCTGACCTTCGTGGAACGCGGCGGGGACCTGGCCGAGCAGGTGGCCGAGGCGACGCACCGCCATGTCGGCAACGCCCACGTGATCGGCCTGACCGGCCCACCCGGGTCGGGGAAGTCGACGCTCACCGCCGTCTGGACGATCCAGTTGGCCGAAGAGGGTCGAAGACCGGCGGTGCTTGCCGTGGACCCGTCCTCCCCACTCACCGGTGGGGCCATCCTCGGTGACAGGGTCCGGATGGCAGCCGCCACCGCCGCCGGCGTGTTCATCCGCTCCATGGCCACCCGCGGTCATGCCGGTGGCCTGGCCCTGGCCGTGCCCGGAATGGTGCGCGTACTGGACATCGCCGGATTCGATCCCGTCATCGTCGAGACGGTCGGGGTGGGACAGGTGGAGGTGGACGTGACGGCGGCGACCGACACGGCGGTGGTGGTGGTCACGCCCGGGATGGGCGACGCCGTCCAGGCCAACAAGGCGGGCCTACTGGAGGTGGCCGACCTGTTCGCCGTGAACAAGTCCGACCGGCCCGATGCCGTCGACGTCAGACGTGACCTGGAGCTGATGCTGGACCTCTCCAAGCTGACCGGGCACGGTCGCCCCGATGCCGTTGCCAGGCCCACGATCGTGTCCACGGTCGCCACCACCGGCCGGGGAGTGGCCGAGTTGGCCGACGCCGTGGACAGCCACCTCGCGGCGCTGTTGAATGCCGGGCTGCTGGAGGCGCGGCGGGAGGTGCGGCGGCGGGCCGAGGTCCGCTCCCACCTCGAGCACCTGGTCCTGGCGGCGTCCGCTGCAGCGGTGGAGGCGGCCTTCGGTGCTGCCGCCGACGCGGCGGAGACGGCGGACGAGCCACCCGGTGTCACGGCCAGGCGCCTGGCCGAACGCCTCCTGACGAACCCGGGTTCCTGACCGACGACGTTGCCTGATCGGGCCTCCGATCGGGGCGCATCGAACCCGGATCGCCGCCACGGGGTCCGCACGCCGTCGACGCGGGCGCCGTCGTTAGGCTGCCCCGTCGTGGTCACCAACCCGCTATCGCTCCCGGCGCGCCTCTGGCGGGACCACGGGCCGACCCTGACCCGCTTCTTCAGGGTCTCGATGGTCAACATCGTCATCGGCCAGAGCCTGTTGTTCACCTTCCACAGCGTGCTGGGCTGGCCCGGGGCGTTCGCCAACGCCGCAGCGGTGGCCATCAGCAGTTGGCCCGCCTACTGGCTGAGCCGCCACTACGTCTGGGAGCAGGACCAGGGCGGTCACACCGTCGGCGAGATAGCCCCCTTCTGGATCCTCTCCTTCGCCGGCCTGTTCCTCTCCACGGCAGTGGTCGGCGTGGTGGACTCCATCTTCGGTGGGGCCCTGTCGGTCCAGCTGGCCAACGCCGGGGCCTTCGCCGCCCTCTGGATCGTCCGCTACCTCGTCTTCCACCACGTCATCTGGGGGGACAGGCCAGAGCGCGGCGACAGCGCCACGGGATCCTGAGGATGTCCGAGGCGGCGCCCATCTCCGACCGCGTCGCCGAGGTGCTGGCACACGCCGACGCCGCCCGGGGGTTCATGCCCCCCGACGAGGGTCGGGCGCTCTACCGGCATGCGGCGGCGGTGTCCGTGGAGGGCCCGTTCCTGGAGGTGGGCAGCTACTGCGGCAGGTCGACCTGCTACCTGGGGGCTGCTGCGCTGGAGGGGGGCCGGCTGCTGTTCGCTCTGGACCACCATCGGGGCTCCGAGGAGAACCAGGCCGGCTGGGAGTGGCACGAACCCGACCTGGTGGATTCCACCACGGGTCTCATGGACACCCTGCCGGTGTTCCGTCGGACCATCCACGGGGCCGGCCTGGAGGGCACGGTGGTGGCCCTCGTAGGCGACTCGCCGGCCGTGGCGGCCGCATGGGACACCCCGCTGGCGCTGCTGTTCATCGATGGTGGCCACGGCACGCAGCCGGCGCACCTGGACTACGAGGGTTGGATGCCGCAGGTGGCCCAAGGTGGCACGGTGCTCATCCACGACGTGTTCGAGGACCCGGCCGACGGTGGGCGGCCGCCGTACGAGATCTGGACCCGGGCGATCGGATCGGGCGCCTTCGCCGAGGTGGACGCCGTCGGATCGCTGCGGGTGCTGGTGCGTACAGGCCCCGGGATCTAAGGCCGGGACGGACCCCGCCGAGGCGTCCGCTGGTTCGGCACCCGTTGATCCGGCGCCTGTCGGTCCAGCGGTCAGTCGGTCTCGTGTACCAGCGGCTTGACGTCGATGATGTCGGGCAGCGTGGAATGGTCCACGAAGATCCCCGACGCCGGGCTGGAACTGCTCAGGGCGTCGCTGGCCAGCACCACGGCAGCGGCAGTGTAGGTGGAGCACTCGTTGTCCGGGAAGGTCACCAGGTCCGGGTAGACGATTCCCGTCAGGTACCGGCCGTCATCGCGCCGCATCGGGGTGGTGGTCGCCAACAGGTCCATGGCTATCTGGTGGTCTCCCGCCAACTGGTGGGCAATGGCGCACTCGCTGGTCTCGGCAGCTGTCGCCCAGTCCTTGTCGCTGACGCAGCGGACGCCCCGGCCCTCCATCACGAACTCGTGGCGACGGTCGGCCAGGTGGCGCCTGGCGTCGGCGCCGGTGATGGCTCCTCCCAGAACGGGGTAGTACCAGTCCATCGCCCAGCGGTCCTTCGGGGTGAAGGCCCCTTCGGGACGGGTGCGCACCACGTGGGCCAGATGGCCCAGCGAGAGCTCCCAGTCGGGTCGCTCGTGGCCCATCTCCTCGGCCACGGCCACCGCACAGCGCAGGCTGTGGCAGATGCTGGCCGAGCCCGTCAACAGGGCGAACGACCATGGTGTGCCGTCCTCGTGCCTTGCCCAGAGGATCTCGCCCCTGGGGGTCTGGAGGTCCAGTACGAAGTCGATCGCCGGCTCCACGACCGACCACATCGACTCCAGGAACCCCCGGTCGCCGGTCAGCAGCCAGTGGTGCCACACTCCGGTGGCCACGTAGGCAGTCACATTGCCGTCGAACTTGGGGTCCTCGATCCCGTCGGCCAGGTAGAACTGGTGCCAGGCACCTGACGGGTGCTGGCTCTCCACCAGCCATTCGTATGCGGCCTCCGCCTCGTCCAGGTGGCCCGTGACGGCCAGCGCCATGGCGGCCTCGACGTGGTTCCAGGGGTCGGCGTGCTCACCCGGGAACCACGGGATCATCCCGTTGGGCAGTTGCCACTCGGCGATGGTCCCGGCCGTGAGGACCAGGTCGTCGGCGGTGAGCAGGCCGGGTACCTCAGGCAGCGACACCGGCCACCTCCCTCCGGTCCGGCAAAGGCGCCGCCGGCAGGATCCCGCCGGGCTTCCGGGCGTACACCACGAGGCTCTTGCCCAGTACGGGCGTCAGGATCCGTTCTGCGATACGGGTCGTCCGCGGGGCCTTCACGATGTCCCAGGTGAGGAGGCGGTGGTACAGCGAGACCAGCCGGCTCTCCTCTATGGGACGGTTCGGACCCACCGCACAACGCAGCCACCAGTAGGGGCTGTGGAGAGCATGGGCCCGATGGGATCCGAGCCCTTCCAGACCGGCTGCGGCCATCTTGTCCCGCAGCTCGTGGCGTCCGTAGATGCGGACGTGGCCGCCCACCTGGGCAGGAGCGTGGTAGTCCGACGAGAGCGCCCAGCAGATGCGCTCTGGTAGCCGCGCCGGGATGGTCACCGCCAGCACGCCGCCCGGACGCAGCACCCGGACCAGTTCGGCCAGGGCCGCCTCGTCGTCGTCGATGTGCTCCATGACCTCCGAGGCGATGATCCGGTCGAAGGACCCGTCGGCGAAGGGCAGCCCGGTGGCGTCACCGTTGACCGACTCCAGGACCACGTCGTCGGCCACCTCGCCGTCGGCCCACATGACGGCACCGATGGAGAGGACCTGTCGGAGTTCGTCCAGGCCCAGGTCGCAGGCCACCACGTGGGCGCCGCGCCTGAGTGCCTCGTAGGCGTGGCGCCCGAAGCCGCAGCCGAGGTCCAGGACCAGCTCGCCGGGCCGCAGGCCCAGCCTCTCGTAGTCAGCGGTCAGCACGGGTGCCTCAGCGCCGTGTGGTCTCGTCCAGGAGGGCCCGGTACTGCTCCACGGTCCGCACGGCGGTGTGGCGCCAACTCCACTGGTTGATGACCCGCCGGCGGCCGGCCGCACCCACCCGGTCGCGCAGCCCCGGATCGTCCAGGACGGTCCGGAGCATGGCGGCCAGGGCATCGCTGTCGCCCGGCGGCACCTGGAAGCAGGTCTCCCCGTGGGTGCCGGTCACCTCCGGAAGGGCGCCGCCGGTCGTGGTCACCAGTGGCACGCCGCAGGACATCGCCTCGATTGCGGGGAGCGAGAATCCCTCGTAGAGAGACGGCACACAGGCCACCTCGGCCTCGCTGTAGAGCTCCACGATCCGCTGGTCGGGTACGCCGTGGACGTAGCTCACGCAGTCGGTCAGGCCGAGGTCCTCGAAGACCTTCGTGGAGGCGCTGTCGGAGTTCGGCTTCCCGATGATCACGAGCTCCACGTGGCGCTCGGTGCGGAGCTTGGCGATGGCCTCCAGCAGGTACTTGAGGCCCTTCATGACCACGTCGGCGCTGGCGGTGGTGACGATGCGACCGGGGACCCGCTCGACGCCGGCCACGGGCAGGAACAGGTCCGGGTCGACGCCCACGGGAACCACGTGGATGCGCGACGGGTCCACCCGGTGGTCCTTTGCGATGTCGCCGGCCGAGGACTCCGAGACGGTCATGACCCTGGGCATGCGCTTGGCGACCTGGGTCTGCATCTTGGTGAAGGCGTACCAGCGGCGCTTCCCGAACTCCTCCCAGCGGGTCCGGGCGTGCTGGATCTCCAGCCTGCGATCCACCGTGATCGGATGGTGGATCGTGGACAGGACGGGGTACCCGTCCCGTTTCTGCATGAGGAGCACGCCCCAGCCGAGGCACTGGTTGTCATGTACCAGGTCGAACTCGTGGGTGCGGTGGCGGAGGTGGTCCCTGGCCCTCATGCTGAACGCCATGGGTTCGGAGAAGTTGCCGGTGTTGAACGACATCGCCTCGGCGACGTCCCAGCGGGTCTTCATCTCCCAGATGCGGGGCTTCCGCATCGGGAAGTGGTCGTTGTAGAGCTCCAGGCTGGGCAACGTGACCAGCGGGACCCGTTCGTCGAGGTCGGGGTACGGCGGGCCGGCCAGCACCTCGACATGGTGGCCGAGGTCGACGAGAGCCTTCGTGAGGTGGCGCGTGTAGACGCCCTGTCCACCGCAGTGGGGCTTGCCGCGGTAGGCGAGGTAGGCGATCCGGAGGGGGTCGTCCGCAGCCGGTACCGGACGTCTCGGGTAAGCGGCGTCCAAGTTCGGGGAAGGCATCCGACAAGTCTGGCGGCCGGTCGGACCGATCCCTCCCCCGGGGTGGGGTGACCCATGTCGCCACCTGCCGCTGGAGGCCCCGCCTAGGGTCGCCGGTGTGCGAGCACTGGTCCAGCGGGTGTCCCGGGCCTCGGTGTCGGTGGATGCCGAGGTGGTGGGCGAGGTGGGTGCCGGCCTCTGCGTGTTCGTCGGAATCACCCACTGCGACGGTCCGGACGAGGCGGACCGCCTGGCGGGCAGGCTGGCGGGGCTGCGGATCATGGACGACGCCGCCGGCGTCATGAACCTCTCGGTATCGGAGGTGGCGGGCGAGGTGCTGGTGGTGAGCCAGTTCACCCTCTACGGCGACACCACCAGGGGCCGGCGTCCCGGTTGGAGCGCCGCTGCCGGACCCGACCACGCCGAACCGCTGGTCGAGCTGGTGGTGGCCGGCCTGAGGGAGCGGGGCCTGACGGTGGCCACCGGAAGGTTCCGCGCCGACATGGTCGTGGAGATCACAAACGTTGGCCCCGCCACCCTGATGCTGGAGGTCTGAGGTGGCTGGTGGGCCGGGCGTGGACGGCGCCCGCTTCGGTTCGGCAGCCGACGACTACGCCGTCCACCGGGCCGACTTCCCGTCGGCCGGGATTGACCGGATGGTCGCCCTGGGCGTCGGGACGGCCGGACAGAGGCTGCTGGACCTGGGCTGTGGTACCGGCACCCTGGCCCGACAGTTCGCGGCCCGTGGCTGCTCGGTCACCGGTGCCGACGTGGACGCCCGGATGCTCGCGGCTGGCGGCGCCCTCGCCGAGTCGGCGGGCCTGGAGGTGTCCTGGAGGGAGTGTCCGGCGGAGGACACGGGCCTGGGGTCGGCGTCGTTCGACGTGGTCACGGCCGCCCAGTGCTGGCACTGGTTCGATGGCGACGCTGCCGCCGCCGAGGTGAGGCGGCTGCTGTTACCCGGCGGCCGCGTGGCCGTGTGCGGCTTCGACTGGCTGCCGTTGCCCGACACCGTCTCGGGGGTCACCGAGTTGCTCATCCAGGCACACAACCCGTCGTGGAAGCTGGGTGGCATCAGGGACCCGGGCCCGGCGGCCCGCCGCCAGCTCGTGGGTGCCGGACTGGAACTACTGGAGACGTTCACCTTCGACGTGGACGTCCCGTACGCCCTGGATTCGTGGCGGAGGCGGATATCGGCCAGCGCCGGGATCCTGGACCTGGGCGCCGATCAGGCGACGGCGTTCGACGCAGAGCTGGCTGAGGTGATGGCCGACCGCTTCCCAGGTGACGACCTGATCGCGCCCCACCGGGTCTGGGCGTCGGTGGCGGTCAGCCCGGGCTGAATACGGCCAGCGTCGGCCGCCCGGCTCAGGTGCGGCGTCTGGATGCCGTCCAGGCGCCAGCCGTTGCCAGCAGCGACAGCACGGCCATGGGCCAGGTGCCCATCCGGCTGGCCCATGTGAGCCCCTGTCGGCGCTCAACGCGGTGGTGGAGGACCGCCTGCTCGCCCACGCCGGTGCGTTGCAGTACCCGACCCAGGGGGTCGATCACGGCGCTGAAACCGGTGGGTGCGACCTGCAGCACCCAGCGCCCGGTCTCGAGAGCCCGGAGCCGGCTGGCCGCCACCTGCTGGGTCTGGACCTGGGTCAGCCAGTAGCTGGCACCGTTGGTCGGGTTCAGGATCACCTCGCCGCCGTTCCGGACAGCGTCCCTGGTGCGGTGCTCGAAGAACACCTCCCACGAGATCGCAACGCCCAGCCGGCCGACCGACGTGTCCAGGACAGCCGGCCCGGTTCCGGGCCTCAGGTCCCGCGCCGGGAGCATGTCCGGCGCCAGCCGTTCCACCAGACTCCTCAGCGGCACGTACTCGCCGAACGGAACCGTCCTGACCTTGTCGTAACGGTCGACCACCGTGCCGTCCTGTTCGATCGCCGTCTGGTAGTTGAGGTTGGCCGTCGGGTCGTCGGCGTCCCGGTGGAACCAGCCGGGCACCAGCACCGCATCCAGGCGGATCGCCTCGGCGGTGAGGGCCTCGGCTGCGTCGTCGGCATAGAGACGGCCCTCGTGACGCCAGCCGGAGGTCGGCTCCGGAACCGGGTTGACCACGTTCTCCGGCCACACCACCAGGTCCACCGGCGTGCGTACCTGCTGGTTGGCCTCCAGCTGGTTGGCGAACACCGTCGCCGCCCCGGTGGGCGTGGCCCGGGTGCGCTGGGGTCCGCCACCCTGAACGAGCGCGACGTCCAGCTCGCCCACCACCCGACCCGTCGGGGCCACGGCTGCCAGCAGTCCGGCGATGGCCAGGGCGGCGGCCACG